>NZ_JAUMXC010000036.1:0-16922 GCF_030529325.1 Porphyromonas sp.
GTAATTCAAAGCTACATCCGTAGCCTCGCCGGTGACGAGGACGGAAGCCATTGCATTGTTCTCCCTCATGCTCTTCGACAGAGAGAGCACGCTCTTGCTTCGAAAAGGTGTCCGATAATATACGGATAAGCTCGTTAATACCTGTCCTGATGATAGCATTTCAGAAATAAATGCCGACTTTTTTGATGTTGTAAGCTCCATTGTTCTTGGTTTTATTTTTTCTTATCTCAAAGTTAAGGACTAATGGGGCTTACACACTTTTTTAGGACAGTATCAGCCCTTGCCATTGATTATACTCTCCTGCGCCAAAAACATCTGAGGCTTGTAGTGCGGTATAGGTGCGCTTCTCGATACGACCATGATCTTTCTCAAAAGTTTCATAACGATGAGATTGGTATTGTCCTGTGAAGCAATCCTGAACATCCTCATACAGGTGCTTTTGATTGCCCTTGAGGCTTAGAATGTAGTCGGCTTCTGATAGAACAATCTGTTCTGCAATGTTGGTTTGAGTCCCCATAGCATCTATGCTGATGACTGCTCCCGACAAATCAAGGCTATCCAAAACTCCCGGAATGGCTTGTAGCTCATTGTGTTTCTCGGCAACAGTCTCTTGAGCAAGGCTTAAGCCTACTTCATCCACCCAAGCCGAGAGAATATGCGTACTGCCTGTTTTCTTCTTCGAACCTCGCAGACGCTTCCCATCTATGGCGATATGTTTACCTTCCAAGTCACTAATCAGCTCCTTCCCATAAACCTGAAAGCAAGCATATAGGGATTGCGGCTCAATGCGCTGGAGCACTCGCTCAAATGTATCAACACTAGGGCACCCATCAGGCAACTCAACCAGAGGACGAAGTGATTCCCCTCGCTCTAAACAAAGTTCATGCATGGACTCATAGTCTTCGCCTCCACATAGATAGCTCGCCAATGCAATGACTAGAATATCGCTTAACTTATGCTTGCAACGACCAACAACGCGTGGATCCTTTACCTCCGAAAAATAATCTTGTATACTCATGCCCCAAAGATAGACCTATTTTGATGCGGTTGCCCTGAACAGATAAAACCTTTGATAGGCAATTAAATTTATTTATATTTGCTTTGGTGGTTGTATCTCCACTATTTCAGCGCTGAAAGTCATGAATTTATCTCATAAACGGCGCGCAAAGGCATCAACACAAAAAAATGAATTGCAATGAATTCTATATTTGGAAAATTATTTGGTTCCTCGGCATCTCTCTCGATGCAAGAAATCTACGATCTCGTACATCGAGATGGAGCAATACTCCTCGACGTACGTACAGAAGACGAATACCGCAAAGGCAAAGTCGGCAATAGCATTAACATCCCGATCAACGACTTGGAAATCAGGCTGTCCGAACTTCCCAAAGACCGTCCGCTCATCGTATACTGCGCAAGTGGAGGACGTAGCACAATAGCTTGCCAACTCCTTAAAGAAAAAGGATTTGACAAGATATATAATGCTAAGGTGTGGGAAGAAGTCTCCGCTGCTTTGGATCGTCGTAAGTAATGCTTTTCTGTACTTTTCTTTACCGAAAGAGCGCATAAAAATGCACAGAAGGCTCTCCCTTGTGCAAAAAAATAAGTATATTTGCACGAGATGGAGTGTATCAATAGCACAACAACATGAAAATAAGGATGCAGGCACAAATAAGGATTTGCACCTCCCTAAAAACGGAATTATTATGAACATTTCTCACATCGAACACCTCGGGATCGCGGTGAAGAGTATCGAAGAGTCCCTCTCATATTACGAAGGAGTATTGGGTCTAAAGTGTTACAACATCGAGGTTGTAGAAGATCAAAAGGTGAAGACAGCATTTTTCAAAGTTGGAGCAACCAAGATCGAACTCCTCGAACCAACTTCGGAAGACAGTACTATCGCGAAGTTTATCGAAAAGAAAGGCGAAGGAATCCACCATATCGCCTTTGCAGTAGATGACGTAGAGAAATCACTCAGAGAATGTGAAGCAAAAGATGTAAAACTCATCGATGCTCACCCTCGCAAAGGAGCAGAGGGTCTCAACATCGCCTTCCTCCATCCAAAGTCTACTCGTAGCGTACTTACCGAGCTCTGCTGCCATCCTGCAGGAGAGGAGAAGTAAAAGTACGTCAGGCAGACTTCATCCATATCAATGATGACAGATGCGTTTATTTTTTATCTAAACTATATAATATGAGTACACAAGTAGAAAAGATCAAAGAACTCATAGATCTTAGAGCTCAAGCTCGCATGGGTGGTGGCGAAAAACGTATAGAAAGCCAACATGCTAAAGGGAAATACACCGCTCGGGAGCGTATCCAGATGCTCTTGGATGAGGGTAGTTTTGAGGAGATGGATATGTTTGTTCAGCATCGTTCGACCAACTTCGGGCTTGACAAAACAAAGTTCCTCGGTGACGGTGTCGTAACAGGTTGCGGTACCATCGATGGACGTCTCGTGTATATCTTTGCACAAGACTTTACAGTATTTGGAGGTGCGCTCGGTGAAATGCAGGCAGCAAAGATCTGCAAAGTAATGGATCAAGCCATGAAAATGGGTGCTCCCCTTATCGGTATCAACGACTCCGGTGGTGCTCGTATCCAAGAGGGTGTCAATGCCCTTGCCGGCTATGCAGAAATCTTCCAACGCAATATCCTCGCATCCGGTGTGATACCTCAGATCTCTGCGATCTTCGGTCCTTGTGCGGGAGGTTCGGTATATTCACCTGCACTTACAGACTTCAACATCATGTGTAGAGGTACCAGCTATATGTTCCTCACCGGTCCTAAAGTGGTGAAGACTGTAACCTACGAAGATGTAACTCAAGAAGAACTTGGAGGTGCAGACGTACACACGACAAAATCAGGGGTAGCTCACTTTGCTGTAGATGACGAGCAACAAGGCCTTGACCTCATACGCCATCTCATCAGCTTTATCCCACAAAACAACCTCGAAGAAGCTCCATATTATGAGTCTAACGACCCGGTAGATCGTATCGATGATGCGCTAAATGACATCATACCGGATAGCCCCAACAAGGCTTATGACATGTACGAAGTTATCGGGTCGATCATCGACAACGGTGAATTCCTCGAAGTGCACAAAGACTACGCGCAAAACATCATCGTGGGCTTTGCTCGCTTTGGAGGTCAGTCAGTCGGTATCGTGGCAAACCAACCTCGTGTGATGGCCGGCAGTTTGGATAGCAATGCTTCTCGCAAAGGTGCTCGCTTTATCCGCTTTTGCGATGCGTTCAATATTCCTATCGTTTCTCTTGTCGACGTACCAGGCTTCCTTCCCGGAACAGGACAAGAATACAACGGTGTCATCACCCACGGTGCTAAGCTGCTCTACGCATACGGAGAAGCAACAGTACCTAAGGTGACAGTGATCCTCCGAAAGGCTTACGGTGGTGCTTACATCGTGATGAGCTCTAAACACCTTCGCGGTGACGTGAACTATGCTTGGCCAACAGCTGAGATCGCGGTTATGGGTCCTGCAGGTGCGGTAGAAGTCGTCTTTGCTAAAGAAGTGGCAAGCGCAGAAGATCCTGCAAAGGCTGCAATGGAAAAAGAAGCAGAATACCGTCAGGCTTTTGCTAACCCATACAATGCAGCTTCTTACGGCTATATCGACGATGTTATCGAGCCACGTAACACTCGCTTCCGCATAGTAAGAGCACTCAACCAATTGCAGACAAAGAAGGTAACTAATCCTGCTAAAAAGCACGACAACATCCCTCTCTAATCAATAGTAAAAGATGATAAGAAAAACTATAAAATGGAGTATCATCTTAGCGTTGTCGATGCTTTCGCTGTCAGCATGGGCTCAATCGGTACGCTCGTTGCGTATCAACGAGGTCCTTGTAATCAATGAGAGCAGCATCAGAGACAGATACGGCAACAATGGTGCATGGGTAGAGATATACAACACCTCCGCAGCGATTCTCAATCTCGGCGGTTGTTATCTCACCGATGACACCTCCATGCCGATGAAATACCGTGTCCCTCGGGGAGATAGAGAGACCCTCATCCCCCCTCGACAACACAAGATCCTTTGGTTGGACGGAGCTGAGGAGCGAGGCACTTTTCACACGAGTATCCATCTTGATCCGGAAAGGGAGAACACTCTTGCTCTTTATGAGTCAGACGGAAAGACATTGATAGACAAAGTCATCATCCCTTCGGGTCAGAGAGCCGATGTGAGTTATGCTCGTACCGAAGACGGAAAATCGGACTTTGCTTCATGTGAAAGCCCCACTCCACAAGCCAACAACAGGACCATCCTTGATCAAGGTAATACAGAATACTTCAAGATGCATGATGAGATAGGTCTCGTAGCGACTCTTATCTCTATGCTTGTTGTATTTACTGCGCTTATCGTAGCTTATATCATATTCAAGTCGATAGGTAAAGCCGCGGTAAATATGGTAAAGAAGAAGTCTGTGAGCGCCGGAGCTACTCAAGAAGAAGCTACCGCATCAATAGACATCCCCGGAGATGTATATGCTGCGATCGGTATGGCTTTGTATGAGCATACCAACTCCTTCCATGACGAAGAGAGCACGGTGATCACGATAGATCGTGTACGTCGCAGGTACTCTCCATGGAGTTCCAAGATACACACTCTGACTCAACGTCCTCAAAGGAAGGTATATCCACGCCCTTTATCCAACAATAAATGACATCGACTATGAAAAAAGAAAGCACTAAAAAGACAACAACAAAGAAAAAGAGTGTCTCTAAAGTATCTGATGATGTCTACACTGCGATAGGGATGGCTCTCTATGAAGCGTTCTGTGCATCACATGACGAAGAGAGTCGAGTCATCACTTTCAAGCGAGCACATCGCAGCAATTCGCCTTGGGCGTTGAAGATTCTCACCCTTAGGCAGTTGCCTCGGAGATAGGATTTAATTATTTCGTGAACAAAGTAAGATTACACTATCATAATGAAAAAGTTTAACTACACCATCAACGGGATCAAGTACCGTGTAGAAATCAACAGTATCGAGAACAACGTGGCTGAAGTATCGGTCAATGGAAGTACTTACAAAGTTGAGTTGGATAAAGAACAAGAAGTAAAGCAGATATCCAAGCCTGCTCCTGTATCTCGTCCTGCAGCTAAAGCACCGGCAGCAAAACCTGCTGCAGCACCAGCACCCGAACCTGCGGCAGCGCCTGCCGGTGGAGGAGTAGCTGTGGTATCTCCACTACCCGGAGTTATCATCGGCATCCACTGCAAGGTCGGAGATGAGGTCAAAAGAGGCCAACGTATCCTTATCCTCGAGGCGATGAAGATGGAAAATGACATCAAGGCAGACAGAGACGGTACCATCACATCTGTTGCAGTATCTCAAGGAGATAATGTCCAAGAGGGTGCTACACTTGTAACTATTGGCTAAACACAGAGATGGACACCGGTATCTTTCAATTTTTTGGTGAAAGTTTAGAGATCTTCCTATCATATACGGGGTTTGCCAATGCAACTCCGGGGCACATCGTGATGCTTTTGGTAGGATTGCTCTTTATATTTCTCGCCATTAAGTACGAGTTTGAGCCACTACTACTGATCCCCATCGGGTTTGGTATGCTGATCGGAAATATACCGTTCAAGGATGCCGGACTGCAAGTTGGGATATACGAAGAAGGCTCGGTGCTCAACATCCTCTACCAAGGGGTCAAACAAGGGTGGTATCCCCCACTCATCTTCCTTGGCATAGGCGCGATGACAGACTTTTCCGCTCTCATCTCCAATCCCAAACTGATACTCATCGGAGCAGCCGCACAGTTTGGGATCTTCGCGGCATACATTGTAGCCCTGCAATCGGGATTCGAGCCCAATCAGGCAGGGGCTATCGGTATCATCGGAGGAGCAGACGGACCTACTGCGATCTTCCTTTCTTCCAAGCTCGCCCCCAACCTCATGGGTGCGATTGCAGTCTCAGCCTATTCATACATGGCCTTGGTGCCTATCATCCAACCTCCATTTATGAAGATGTTGACAACAAAGAAAGAGCGCACAATCAAGATGAAGCCACCACGCCTCGTCTCTCAGAGAGAGAAGATACTCTTCCCTATCGTGGGACTCCTCTTGACGACATTTATCGTACCATCGGGGCTTCCCCTTTTGGGTATGCTCTTCTTTGGGAATCTGCTCAAAGAAAGTGGTGTGACTCGCAGACTTGCAGAGACTGCTCGAGGACCGCTTATCGACGTGATCACGATCCTTTTGGGGGTTACAGTGGGAGCTTCCACACAGGCAACAGAGTTTTTGACGACGTCATCGATCAAGATTTTTGTTCTTGGAGCATTTTCATTTGTCATAGCGACATGCTCAGGCGTACTCTTTGTGAAGTTCTTGAACCTCTTCTTGAAACCTGACAAAAAGATCAACCCACTCATCGGCAATGCCGGAGTATCTGCCGTCCCGGACTCGGCACGTATCTCACAAGTGGTGGGACTCGAGTATGATCCATCCAACTATCTGCTCATGCATGCCATGGGACCAAACGTTGCGGGGGTCATCGGATCAGCGGTGGCTGCAGGTATCCTCCTCGGATTCTTCGGTTGATAGCAGATCTTATCGTAATATTATGCAAAGGGGAAGAGAGTCAAAAAAGACTCTCTTCCCTTTTTGTTTTTATGGCTCTCGCTGCGAAAATTCTTCACACTGAGATCTCTTCACAAACAAGAGCTCAAACAGACAGAAAAAGAAAAGATATACCCCTTTCCTGATCAAAGTGTCCATCTTCCAAAATCAACGTGTCTAACTTGACGAAAGCACGTGTCTAACTTGACACATCAAGTTAGACAACCTTTTTTGAGCACATATCAATGCAGTGTCTGCAATGTCGAAAACCCGCCATAGACTTCAGTCCGATCCGGCCCCCACGAGAATTTGAAAATTGGTTGCTAACGTTTTTTAATTGCTTTAATATCGTTATCTTTGAACCTGATGAGATAGAGGGAACAGCGCATACGTCCCCTCTCAGATATTGAAACGATATGAATAGGTTATACAAACAAACGGCGAGCGCTATCCTGATAGCATTGGCGACATTTTTAGGATCTGTTGCTCAAGGTATTACCCGCATACCGACCTTTGACAGAATGATCGTAAGGGGTCAGGTCGAGACACTGAGGGATACGCTGAACCGGATCACGGATACAAAAATATCCGGCAGAACTCAGCTATACTATAAGGCTCGAGTAGAACTCTCTGCAGGCCGAACACACGAGGCCGACTCACTCCTCAAAAGCCTGAAACGCAACGAAACTTCGCGCCCCGAGGCCTTACTCGTCAAGGGGCTGTCATCTGCCGTGGTCTTTGACTTTGAAAGAGCAGAGGAGGCATTTGCCAAACTATCGAAAGTGAGGGTCAATAAAGACACCACTTTTCTTGCCGATATAGCTCGTTCAAAACGCTTACTGAGCACACTTGATCGGATGTCGCAAAACATGAAGTCGGTGAAGGTGGTCGCAAGACAAACCCTTGAGGTCTCAAAGATCGATGAAGAATTGGCACGACAAGTAGCACACCTCGGTAAGATATCCCGAAACAGTTATATCACACGTGATGCACGTCAGAGATGGCATGTAGCAGACAATGGCGCAGGAGGTACGACATTTGCAGTAGGATACAGACTCGGGGACGGCTCTTGGGAAGAAGGGGACCGGATAAAGATCAAGGGGCTCAGTCCTCAAGGTGAAGTCACCTACCCCTATCTCCTTGCAGACGGTAGCACTGTGTACTTTGCCTACAAGGGGCCGGAAACTCTCGGAGGATGGGACGTGTATGTATCTCGATACGACAGAAATGCAAAAGAACTCCTCGTACCCCAGCAATTGCAGATGCCTTTCAACAGCCTTGCTGACGATATCATGTACATCCTTGATGAGGAGCGAGGACTCATATACCTGCTGACCGACAGAGCCGGAAAGTCTGACGAGGTGGAGCTCATTGCCATCGAAAAATCGGACTCAGGAGTCTTCGACAGCGAAGACCCGAAAGCCCTTCACACTCTTGCCATGCTAAGACATCAGGCGATTGACGGGCTGGCCACTATGGAGACCTTCCGTCATGAGGCGAAGACTCCGACGCCAACATCAGAAACAAAAGTTGCCATACTCATCATCGGAACACGCAAGATATACGGAGAGAGAGATCTCAGGAAGTCCTCTTCCAAGCCTCTCTTCAGAAGCTATGAGGAGATGTATCGAACAATAGAAAAAGACACACAGCGTCTGCAGGAACTTCGCCAAAGATGGGCAAAAGCCAAGGGGGCAGATGAACGTGAGCGCATAGGAGCAGATATACTCTCCACTGAAGCCATGCTGTCGGATAAGCACACACGCTTACGCAGCATGGCCAACGAAATCATCATCAGTGAAGAACGATAAAGAGACTCGAAAATTTACCAAACAATAACAGTATACTTATGGGAATCACAACACTTTTAATCCTCTTTGCCATCGTTGCCATCGCAGTGGTGGTCATGGGACTCATCGAGATATTTTTCATACCGGGGACGGGGCTCCTGGGCATCTTAGCTGCCGCTGTCTACATCGCCACCATCATCTATCTGTGGGCATTGGGACAATGGATGATATTGTTGAGTTTTATGTTCCTGACACTCTTACTTTTCGGGATCGGATTTTACTTCCTGTCTCGCTCACGATTGCTGGACAAGATATCCCTCTCCAAAAGTATTGATGAGAAGATAGTAAACATCCCTTCTGATCTCTCTGTAGGTACCGAAGGCTTGGCAGAGTCTCGTCTCGCCCTCTCCGGGAGAGTACGCATAGGCGACAAACTCTTCGAAGCAACTTCGGAAAGCGGTTTGATCGACGAAAAAACACCCATAGTGATCTCTCGCATAGAAAGTGACAAGGTCTTTGTGAAGAAAAAATAAGATTGAAGTAATAATAACTTAAAAACAGAATATTGACTATGTTTAGCGGTGACGAATTTTATCTCATACTGATCTTTATTGCAGTAGTATTTATCCTTCTGGCTCTCTTCTTTCGCTACTTCCCGGTCCTCCTTTGGATCGAAGCGAGGGCATCCGGCGTAAAAATCTCACTCCTCCAACTCTTCTTGATGAGGATACGCCACGTGCCACCCCAAGAGATCACTCGTGCCATGATCGAGGCGCACAAAGCCGGAATACTCCTTACTCGTGATGAACTCGAAGCCCACTACCTCGCAGGAGGGCATGTACAGAAGGTCGTCGATGCCCTTGTATCTGCATCAAAAGCAAATATCGATCTGCCCTTCAACATGGCTACAGCGATAGACCTTGCGGGACGTGATGTCTTCCACGCAGTACAGATGTCGGTAAATCCTAAGGTCATCGATACTCCACCCGTCACAGCAGTAGCAAAAGATGGTATCCAGCTCATCGCCAAAGCCAGAGTGACCGTCCGTGCCAACATCAGACAACTTGTAGGGGGTGCGGGCGAAGAGACCATACTTGCTCGTGTAGGTGAAGGGATAGTATCGTCGATAGGTTCGTCAGAGAGTCACAAAAGTGTACTCGAAAATCCGGACTCTATCTCCAAGCTCGTACTCCGCAAAGGACTCGATGCGGGGACAGCTTTTGAGATCTTATCCATTGATATCGCTGACATCGATATAGGTCGTAACATCGGTGCTGTCCTTCAGATGGACCAAGCTCAAGCAGATAAAAACATTGCGCAGGCAAAAGCTGAAGAACGCCGTGCAATGGCTGTCGCAAGCGAACAAGAGATGCGCGCCCTCGCACAACAAGCTCGTGCCAAGGTCATCGAGGCTGAAGCCGAAGTACCTATGGCTATCGCCGAAGCCTTCCGATCAGGCAACCTCGGACTCATGGACTACTACCACCTTAAAAATATTCAGGCAGACACAGCTATGCGTGAAGCTATAGCCAAACCATCTACTGAAAATAAAAAACAATCAAAAAAGGAAGAGTATAATGACTAAAAGAGAACCTATCCCATCATCCGAACTTATCATCAATTCGGACGGATCAATATTTCATCTCCATATCAAGCCTGAACAACTTGCAGACAAAGTCATCGTCTGTGGAGATCCTGCTCGTGTGGACAAAATTGCAAGCTATCTTGACTCACAAGAGTGCAGCGTTACGAGCCGAGAATTTCACACCGTAACGGGGACATACAAGGGGAAACGCCTGTCTATCGTCTCCCACGGTATCGGTTGTGACAACATAGAGATAGTCCTTAACGAACTTGATGCCCTTGTCAACATAGACTTTGAAACCCGCATGATCAAGCCCGATCCAAAGCAACTCACAATCGTCAGGATCGGCACATCGGGTGGTATCCAAGACGACTCACCCATAGGCACTTATGTTGCAGCAGAGTATGCTATCGGTTTTGACGGTGTCTTGCACTATTATGCAGGAGGCAAGGATGTTGCAGACAAAGACTTTGAGAAGGCTCTCATCCAAGGTCTCGACTGGCAGATAGGCGGTATCAAACCCTATGTCGTCAAGTCGCCTCAGAGCATTGTGGATCGTATCTGCCAAGATGATGTACTACGTGGAGTGACGATCGCCTGCAATGGATTCTATGCACCCCAAGGTCGTCGTTTACGTTGGGATCTCGCAGACCCTGAACTCAATCAGAAGATCCAGAACTTCAACTATAACGGTCGCAAGATCACCAACTTCGAGATGGAGTCATCGGCACTTGCAGGTATAGGTGCGGTACTCAACCACGAAGTCCTCACGGTATGCTGTATCATCGCAGGTCGCAAGGCCAAAAAGATGAATACCGACTACAAAGACAGCCTTGACGGACTCATCGAACTTGTCCTCGAACGTATATAAATAACGAACCAAATATGAACAACAACGAGGGTGTGTCAAAGATATTTCAGCTTTGATACACCCTCTTGACTTTTACCATGACACAATGAGATACAATCTTAGTTCCAAGATCGCCTTGACACACACGCCGGAATCCCTCTACAGACCGAGCAATGCCTTCGAACACAGACTCCTCACCATACGAGAAAAGATGCCTACCACCATATGTGAGAGTGTCTCTGAAGCATCAGAACAAATAGCTCGACAAGTAGCAGAGTCCATCAGGCAACACTACGCCCAAGGGAGACACTTTACCCTCGGCATTGTCGGAGGCAATAGTCCATCCTCCATATTGAAGGAGCTCATCCGTCTACATACAGAGGAAGGGCTCTCCTTTGCCAATGTATACCTCTTCATTGCCTACGAGTTTTACCCTCTCCACAGCGAGCACAGCGGATGCGTTTCGCTTCTCCAGGAGGAGTTTGTCCGACACATAGACATCCCTTCGGATCATGTAATCAGCTTCAACGGACAAGTCGGCAAAGAGGAGATCAACGAAGAATGCATGGCCTATCACCAAAAGCTCGAGAGTTTGGGGGGATTTGACCTCGTTCTCCTCGGAGTCGGAGCCTTAGGTACTATCGCCATGAACCTGCCCGGGACAATGCCCAACTCCGGTATACGCCTTATGATTATGGATAGAGCTTCACGCAACGAAGCCCTTGCCACATTCAGCAATATTGAGGATGTCCCCACAGCAGTCATCACCATCGGTATGCGAGAGATCATGGCGGCCCACAGAGTCCTTCTCTTTGCCTGGGGAGAGCACAAGGCCAACATACTCCAAAAAGTTGTCGAAGAGCCTGCCACAGAAGCCTTACCGGCATCTCTCCTCCAGCATCACAACAACGTACAGGTCTATGCGGATCTCCAGTCGGCAGCACTTCTCACACGCATCAATCACCCTTGGCTTGTAACCACCTGCATATGGGACTCCAAACTCATAAGGCGGGCGATCGTCTGGCTATGTATGCGAACAGGAAAACCCATACTCAAGCTCACCAACAAAGACTACTCCGACAATCATCTCGGAGAACTTCTCGCTACCTATGGGTCGGCTTATGAAGTAAATATCAAGGTCTTCAATGATATGCAACACACCATCACCGGTTGGCCGGGCGGAAAACCCAATGCCGATGACTCCAACAGACCGGAGAGGGCACAGCCTCACCCCAAGAGGGTCCTCGTCTTCAGCCCACATCCCGATGATGATGTGATCTCCATGGGCGGCACTTTCCGACGCCTTGTGGTGCAGGGACATGATGTCCACGTTGCTTACCAGACATCAGGCAATATCGCAGTCGGAGATGAAGAAGTCGTACGCTACCTCTCCTACCTCTCCAATGTCTGCGAGGAACTGGGCATGGAAGACTCTCCAATGATGGGACATGCCCAAAAGATGAAGCACTATCTCCTCTACGAGAAGCAAGAGGGGATGGTCGAACTCCCCGAAGTTCGTTTTATGAAGGGAACGATCCGCCGTGAAGAGGCCCGTACCGCTTGTCGCTTTGTCGGCTTGAAAGACGACCATGTTCACTTCCTTGATCTACCATTCTATGAGACAGGCACGATCAAAAAAGGAGACCTTACAGACGTCGATATACATATCATCATTGATCTGCTGAGACAGATCAAGCCTCATCAGATCTTTGTTGCCGGAGATCTCGCCGATCCCCATGGCACACACAAGGTCTGCCTTGATGCAGTATTGGCTGCCATAGATGTCATCAAGTCGGAGGACTGGTTTGCAGACTGTTGGATATGGATGTATAGAGGCGCATGGGCTGAGTGGGAAATCGATCACATCGAAATGGCCGTCCCCATGAGTCCCGAGGAACTACGCTTCAAACGCAACTCCATCCTCAAACACCAATCCCAGATGGAGAGCGCACCCTTCTTAGGCTCGGATGAGCGGCTGTTTTGGCAACGCGCAGAGGACCGCAATCGGGCTACGGCACAGCTTTACGACCACCTCGGGCTCGCATCGTACGAAGCCATAGAAGCCTTTGTCCGCTATCATCCCATTAACTAGGATGTTAGACAAAGGACTTAATACTCCCTGATCTTGGATTTAACGTGAGGCCGACATAATTTTCTGTCGGCCTCACGTTTTCTGCCCGGGCTTGGTCCTATCGTTCGGTGAGCTTACGACAAACAATAAAAGACAAGATGTACATCTGTCAAAATCAAGTTGTCTAACTTGATGAAAAAGGTTGTCTAACTTGATGTCGCAAGTTAGACAACCTTTTTTATCCCCCTTTTGAGAAGTTTGCCGATAACAACGAGAATATCTTTTTTGCCCTGCCCACGGGGACTTCGAGGTCACACGTAGCTCTATGGCCTTATGCATTGAACATCAAAGGGATATATTTTCTCCGATTCGTATAAGTTTGGCTTCGACTTAGGGGAGGTATTTATGCAGATGTGTGTATCTTTGTAGACCATTTACCATAGCATATACTAAAATACTATATACACGTTTATGGAAAGACAAATACAGCTGGATATCATCAAGATGATACAGAGAGAGGTGATCCCTGCTACGGGATGCACCGAGCCTGTTGCTGTTGCTCTCACTGTCGCTCATGCAGCGAAAGCCTTGGGTTCAAAACCCGTACAGATCAAACTCTATCTCAGTGCTAACGTCCTCAAAAACGCCATGGGGGTAGGTATCCCGGGGACCGGAATGATAGGTCTGCCTATCGCCATCGCTTTGGGGGCTGTCATCGCTACACCTGAAAAGGAACTGAAAGTGCTTGACGGATTTTCGCCCGAGGAATTTGAGCAGGCACGCCAAATGCTTGATCAAAACATCATCGATATCTCTCTCAAAGAGGGTGATGTCGATAAGTTGTACATCGAGGCAAGTCTCGTATCTGCTGATGGTCATACTGCCAATGCCATCATCGAGAAAGTACACACTCATCTCAAGTCGCTCACGTTGGACGGAAACCCTTTTACAGCACCTGCTGCCACAACATCGACAGATCAATCGGCTTGCACAGAAGAGGCTGCGACAACCGAAGGGGAAGATGTGCCTTTGACTTTCGATATGGTGTATGACTTTGCGACCGAAATGCCGATTGAGGAAATAGACTTCATCCTCGAAGCCGCACGCCTCAACCGTGGTGCTGCAGAATATTCGCTCAAGGGCAACTTCGGTCACAGCGTGGGACGGATGATACAGGGTCCTCTCGGACAGAAGTACCTTGGCAATACAGCTTATACTCACTTGCTCACCTACACAAGTGCGGCCTGCGACGCGCGTATGGATGGTGCTCCGGTGACTGTTATGAGTAATTCGGGAAGTGGTAATCAAGGTATCACAGCAACATTGCCGGTTCTTAGCTTTGCCGAACACGAAAAGGTATCGGAAGAAAAGAAAATACGTGCCCTCATGCTCAGCAACCTCATGGTGATCTACATCAAGCAGAAGCTTGGTCGACTGTCGGCTCTATGCGGATGTGTCGTGGCTTCGACAGGTAGTGCGAGCGGTATCACTTATCTCATGGGAGGTTCGCGCGAACAGATAGGCTTTGCCATAAAAAACATGGTCGGAAACCTCACAGGGATGATCTGTGATGGGGCTAAGCCAAGTTGCAGTCTCAAGGTAACAAGCGGTGTCAGCTCTGCGATGCTTTCGTCTCTTCTTGCGATGGAACAGAAAGTGGTCACAAGCAACGAAGGCGTCGTTGATGACGATGTTGATCGCAGTATCGACAATCTCACCAGCATCGGTAGAGATGCCATGATAGAGACGGATAAGCACGTCCTACACATCATGACCCACAAAGGGTAAAGGGGTTGTAAGTCGGTAGTACTGAACTTTTGCACACATCTTAACCAGACTTTATGGCGCAGCACAAATAGCAGCTCAAAGTAAAGCTCTGAAAAGTCAGACCGACATCTCCCCAAACAAAACAATAAAAAGTCAGCGACCTGAAATCATGTAATTCAGGTCGCTGACTTTTTATTTGGCGATTTTTCAACGATTGAAGACCCTAAGCATATCTCCCGCCAAGGCCGTACCATACTGCTTCAGAGGATGTCGTGCGGCTCCGGTAATGGGATTGCCGATACCCAAGGCAAGCTCATACACAGAACCGCAGGACGGACAGCGATAAAGCACCAATCCCTCGTATGCAGGATCTGTGGTATGCCTGACTACCGAGATGCCGGGGACCTCGACAGGACAGGCAAGATCATAAGCATAGTATTGCGAACCGGTTGATGCCTGCAGACCATGTACGACAACCACCCCTCCGAGCCCTACGTACTCATCTGCCATGCGTGGTGAGTGTATTTCGACAGTGGCCAAAGGTTCACGCAGGGCAAAATCGGCACCGGACAGATCCAATGTCAATCTCACAGGCGCGTCCGGTAGAGGATGCGGCTCGACAGAGGACTTACAAGAAACAAAAAAGAGACTCCACACGACAATGCAGTGTAGGAGCCTCTTCTTTACTTGTATCATAGGACAAAACTATGACGAGCTTCAGAATTTAAGCCTGTCGAAGTCTACTTTTTCCAGTGTATCTGCCGCTTTTTCAAGAGCAGGAGACAACTTACTCATCACCATACCTTTGAGGAATGACGGGATATCAGCTTCTATGCTGAGTTGCATATCTGTATGCTCACCGGTCTCCTTCATATGTATGAGGAGACTCAAGGGGATTGCTGCATTCTCAGCCTTGTAGCGTATCATACTGGGTGTGGAGTCTGCCGAACGTACAAACTTAACCTGCCCTACCATAGGTGCATCAAAGGCAAAGCTGTCATCCGTGAGAGATACGTCTTTGAGAGGTAGCTTGTCACCAATCTTAGCCAACACCCCCGAAAGAATACTTGGTTTGGATGCTATACCATACACGGTCTGCACATCCTTCTTGAGTGTGAATGATCTACTATTGATAATTTCCATTCTTTTCGTTTTTGATTCAGAGTTTCAACTAAGCCTCGAGGCTTACTTCTGCTTCCATGTCTCAGGAGACTTACGCCACTCTCTGAGAGCTTCGACGTCCTCCCTGCTGACATAGTTGGTGCGGAGGGCTTCCTCGATCACAGCATCATAGTTGCTGAGTGTTATGAGTTTGACATCCGCAGCCTTGAATGCCTCCTCTGCCTGAGGGAAGCCATGAGTGTATATTGCAGCCATACCGATGACCTCGCAACCGAACTTGCGAACGGCCTCTACAGCCTTGAGGCTGCTACCGCCTGTCGAGATAAGGTCCTCGATCACCACAACTTTTGCACCCGGTTTGATCTCCCCTTCGATAAGATTTTCGAGTCCATGATCTTTGGGGGTAGATCGTATGTATGAAAACGGTAATCCGAGTAGGTCGGCTACGAGAGCTCCCTGTGCGATAGCACCTGTGGCAACACCCGCGATGGCCTCTACACCCGGAAACATCTCACTGATCACCCTTGCAAGCTGCAACTTGATGTAGGTGCGCACGGCAGGGTAAGACAACGTCTTTCTGTTGTCGCAGTATATAGGAGCCTTCCAGCCCGATGCCCATGTGAAAGGATTGTTGGGTTGCAATCTTACAGCCTTTACTTCGAGGAGCTTTTCTGCAATCTGCTTTTGTAGGGTTTCCATGTCTGATATTTAAGTTTTTGGAATATTATTTTTTTAGATTATGATTCAAATGTTTATCTTCTTTGTGTCAAAGGTACGAAAAATATCATTGCCTACACCTATGGGATTCCGCCCCTATAAGAAGTGAATATGATCCTCAAGAAAGCCTCTCGGAAAATCCCTCCGAGACAAAGTCTGTCACAAGGTAAAGAAGGGTCGAAATCAATGTGTCTAACTTGATGAATGAAGTTGCCTAACTTGATGCGTCAGGTTAGACAACCTTTTTATGGCGCTTATATCCCAAATTCATGTCGATCCTTGAGGTGGACTTTCAGTGAGCCTCCAAGATACTTTGACATCCAATGTCGGGACATAAAAAAGGCTGTATCGGGATTTGGCAACAAATCCCGATACAGCCTTTTTTGTGCTTATTTCAAAGTTGCGCCTTAGCAGCCGCAGCTTCCT
>NZ_JAUMXC010000036.1:16932-21395 GCF_030529325.1 Porphyromonas sp.
GGACACCCCGGATTCACCAGAGAGGAAAACTCCGCAACCGCCTCCTTGTTCTTCGTGTCCGCAGCCGCAGCAACCGCCACCTGTATGTGGATTGAGGATAGCTTGTACTTCGTCCGGAGTAGGCTCAGTCACTTCTTGGATCTCTCCGACAAAGTGAAGAGTCTCACCTGCAAGGAGTGGGTTGAAGTCCATCTTTACGCCTTCTTCAGAGATTTCGAGTACCTTGCCGAGAAGTTGGTTACCTTCAGAGTCCAACATAGGCACTTGTCCACCCACAAATACTACTTCTTCGTCAAACTCACCTTCCACAAGGAAAACTTCCTTTGGTAGAGTTGTGATGTAGTCTTCGGATACGTGACCGTATGCTTGCTCAGGAGTGAGGACAAAGTCAAACTTCTCACCTTCATCAAGGCCGAGGAGGTTATTTTCAAAATCTGCGAGCATCAAGCCCATACCTTGGATATATGTCAATGGCATCTCAGGTGAAGTCTGCTCTACCATTTCTTCCTTACCGTCAGCACCTACTGTGTATAGGGTGTACTGGGCTTTGATCAAAAGATTTTTATCTACTTTCATTGTTGTTTTTTAGTGTTAAAGTCATTAAATGCATCCCAAAGATACAACAAAAAAGCGAAGGATTAGGATTTTGCTATCTACATGTTATAATAATACCCTCTTGTTTCTAAAAATAATTACTATATTTGCAGGGTTAAGAAAGAAGATTAAGTAAACAACTCCATCAAACATTAGATCGAAAACATCAATAATGAATAAGCTTTTTGTACACCTTACTTTACTCATGGTAACACTTTCAGCATGTGATCACGGTGATAAGCCGGAGCTCCCAAAGTCTGAAAAACCCATCATACCCATTGAAAAGCCCGCCGAACCTGTCGTGCCTATCCAGGATCCTGAGCCGTACACATTTACTGCTGAAGATCTGGCCTGGTACTACGGCTGGGACAATGGGATGACTTTAGATGCTGTTGAAACCCTCGTCAACACTGTCCGAGGGGCAAAGAAAATAGGTGACAGGACTATCGAAATCAAGGAGGCTGTCCTCTCTGAGCGTGATGCAGAAGAAGGAACTTTCACTTTGGATATCAGAGATGCAGAGGTTGATGGGAAAAAGTACAGTCAGACACTCCGTTTTACCGGTTTTTCTGTCCGCCCATCTGACTCTGTCATCGGTATGAGAGCATACGCGAGATGGAAAGTCTCCGATGCAGACTTATTTAAGGACTTTGACCTTGATCCGCTCTATGTCTATTCTGACGTATCTCTGTACAATACGGAATACCTCTCGCGTTTTGTGTCTTTTTTCTCCTCGGATATGAAGGGGAAAAAATATACCCTTACGGAAGAGGATTTGAAATATGTCAAGATCGAAGGGGTTAAGTATGAACCCTCGACACAACACCTTGTTTTCAAGATCAGATACAAGGGCTTCTCGAGCACAACTCCTGCATCCCTGCCTCTTAAGTTGTCCCAATACTATGGCCATAAGGTCAGCGTGGATGAACACTTTACTTCGGGTAAGTATATGCGTGGGGTATATCAGTATCTATCGTTCTATTTCGGATATCTGCTCAAGTATGATACCGATAAATATGCGGCCGAACTTGTAAAGGACAACAATAGAGATAAGGAAGACAATGTCAATAAGATATCTTTGGCATTTACCCTTACTCACAAGAGCACTCAGAAAGAACTGGCGATCATAAACAAAGAGATTAAGGGATTCAAGCCTCTTTCCGAGCTGCAAAATGATCTTGCGTTGGCTCCGACATACGAACTCAATGAGTACTTTAGAGAGCGTCTCAAAGGAGTCTCTGAGGGTAGGGATTTCACAGACAGATTCAAGCACAACATCAGTGTGTGGATCATGAAGGCAAGGTTTGTTTACAAGGATCAGGATGTGGACTTTGTGGAAGGTACTCCTAATGTCATTGCGCTCCAAAATGGTGTGAGCCAAAAGGAGGCAGACCTATATCTCGAGGATCCTCGATTTGAGCTTGTTTCGGCAGTCATCAGAGAGGGAAAACTGAGCGTAAAGGTTCGTATGTATGCTGCAAATGACGTGGCAATTGAGGGGGTCACCTTTGATTTTGTTGCTCACATCTGATAAATCACAAGCATAGTCAATACATTATACAATAGAGAGACCTCGCCTACTGATAGTGCATCAAGTAGGCGAGGTCTCTTGTTATGCGGAAAGTATGGGAGTTAAGGGCAAGTGGATGTGAGAAAATGCAATATCGCCGATTAACAGATGTAATTAACGTCGGTTCGACGTAAGAAAACGATCAATAAATCATCTCAATGTCTATATTAACTGTATAATATTGTTGGTATTACAGTTGAAAAAGTGGTGAGTCGTTTGTCTATTGGTGTCTGAAAACCTAAACTGCCTACTTGCGCTTAGAACGGACCGGCGTTGTATTATGAAAGAGCGTCAGAGAGCAAAAAGCGACTGACCTCTTGACTAAATTCTTCAGGGTGCATCATTACCAACTCTCCATGTTCCATCTTCGGAAATTCTCTTGTGTGTACCTTGTGTAAATGCTTCGAAAGCCATCGAAAATCTTTCTTTCGAGACCTTTTTTCGAGAGAGCCATACCAAAACTGAATCTCCGTAGCCAATGGGGGTATGGATTGAGGCATTTTGTAGTTGTTGGCCGAATCAAAAACATTCCAAATCGTCTTTCGAGACAATCCCCTAAGAAAAGGATACATTCCCCTATATCTGGCTTTGCCATCGCTCCCCTTCGGGGTCCAACGATCAGGAGTAGCCAACAACTTGAAGATAAACATACTGCTCTGAATAACTCGAACCATGCAATAGTCCCTGAGAAGGATGAGGCGTGTGATGCAACGAGGAAGTTCATAAGGAGTAATTGCCCCGTCAAGAATGGCCTTGTGGATAGTGATACGCTGTTCGGCCAACATCCGTAGTGCCATTGAGCCTCCAAAGCTCAGTCCGTAAACTCCAGCAAGCTCTTTATATCCTTTTTTGAGCAGATAGTCGGACACTTCACTCACCGTCTTCTCGACAGAAATGAAATCTCCTTTTTCCATAGGATCGTGCCCCTCAATAACGGGGACAATGACATGTAACCTCCTAGCCAATAACTTAATGGACGGCATATAATCTCTCCAACAAGTACAAGAACCTTGGAAGAAAAGCAGCGTCTTGGAGTTTTCGCTCCCAAATTCATAAATATTCATATCCTAAGAATACTACATCGAAAATAGCAAAATAACTCGAACAACCGCAAAACAGACCCATAGCACAGCCTCCCCACTGCTTACTCTCAGAAGAATACTTTCTCTTGACTGTTTTTATGTGGATATCTATTTTCCTTTTTCAATTACTTCATGTGAGGTTCGATAAAGGCTTTGAGGCGAGCTGTGTATTCTTGAGGGTGATTCAGATAAGCCACTGCGTGCGCTGACCCCGGAGCGATCCAAAGGTCTTTGATTCCTTGTTTGGCTTTGTAAAGATCGTAGACCATTGCCGTAGGCACATAGTCATCGGCATCTCCGTGTATGAAGAACATAGGGCGGTCACATTTGGCTACTTGGGAGAGGGCGGAAGCCTCTTTGAAATTCCAACCGTATCTCCACCGACAGACGATGTCGGCAGCATAGAGTATCGGGAATGTCGGTAGTCCAAACTCTATCTTGAGACGATAGGCAAACTGATCCCATACGGTTGTATAACCACAGTCGGGTACAAATACTTTGACCCTTTCGGGTAACTCCTCGCCGGAGTACATCATTGTGGTGGCTGCTCCCATGGATATACCGTGAACAACCACTCTTGCAGAGTCTCCAAAGAGTGTCGGTACTATATCCATCCATTTTACGATGTCAAGCCTGTCTTTCCAACCCATCTGGATATATTTGCCGTCAGAGTAGCCTGCATTGCGCAGGTCAGGGAGTAAGACGTTGTAGTGCAGATGACGGTGATATACTTCACCGATCATCATCATGCGCACGGCATTGTCTGTATAGCCGTGGATGATTACCGCAGTCTTGGCTGTCGGAGCTGCAGCATGGACATAATAGCCGTGAAGTGTTGTCCCATCATCGGCTGTGATGAATGTGTCTTTCAGTGCCGAGATGTTATTGAGGCTATCAAGCCAAGTCGAAAGAGTAGGGTACTTCTTTCTCATTTCGATATAGGAGGCCGGTATGTCCTTTCCTCTATGTGGGGGCTTGAGTGAAAAGTCGAGCAAAAACCATCCGATACCGGTCAGAGTAATAAGTAAAAGCAGGATGATGATCCCGACGATCTTAAATATCTTTTTGAGTTCCATAATTGTACTTAACTGTTTGGAATAGCCTTGTTAGTGCAATATACTCATAAAAACTTTTAGTTCCGAACCCTTCTTTTATTATACCTAACGTCAGTTCGACGTAAGCAAACGATGAATGAAACTATCTCACCAACTTCATTA
>NZ_JAUMXC010000090.1 GCF_030529325.1 Porphyromonas sp.
AAGGATGATCAAAAGCCCGAAGACGGGGATAAGCCTAAGGATGATCAAAAGCCTGAGGAAGACCACAAAGAGGAGGATATTCCGGGACTTCTCTTTCCTCAACCGGACAATGCTCGCGAACTAACCGGATATCCCGCCGAGCGTCTTTACGCAATCCTCACAAGCAAAAAATTTGATCAAGTCCTACCCCTCGGTGGAACTCATATATCAAAAGAACAGTTGGCAGAGATAAAAGCGTTTACCGACCAACTTATAGCTTCAAGTAGTGCAAAAAATCAAAAGGAAAAGCATGACGTCCTATTTCGTTGGATTCGAAAGCATGTCAAATACGGACATGTTGTCGATCCTTCTATTCCGGACTACAACAGCGCTTACACCACATTCAAGTACAAAAATGCGATCTGCCAAGGCTACTCCAATCTGCTGAAAGTCTTCTGCTATACCCAGGGGATCAATGCTCCTGTCGTAAACGGATTGGCGAGGTTCAATACCCTCGGCAACCCCGGCGGACATGCGTGGAACTACGTACTCTTGGACGGCAAGTGGTACGTCTCGGATGCTACCAACGGAATCTTCTATGATGCCAATGACAAAAAGAAGTTCAATTACCTCCTTCCCGAACACATAGACTTCGCACTATGGGAAGATGATAAGATGGTTTACACCTATCAAAATAGAGAACTCACCATAAGCGCGGTACGCGACTCTTACTCTGATAGCAAGCTGACTGTCCCTTACAGTGTGGGAGGCTTCCGCATCAGCAACTTCAACCCGAACACAATATCAAAGTCGGTGAGGGAAATCTATCTCGGTAGCAATATCAAACTTTTAGGGCCATCAGACCACCGTCAACTCCTGATCTCAGGAAAAAATCTTGAAAAGATCGCAGTCGACCCTAAGAATCCTCATCTCGAAAGTTACAAGGGTGCAATCTATGACAGAAAAAACAGCCCTGACACTCCGATCCTGATCCCTGCCAAACTCAAGCACATATACCTCAAACCAATCAAACAAGTTGGTAAAAATGTAATATACGGACACCTTGGAGTAGAGGTATTGCACTTTGCAGAAGGGACTGAAATCATAGACAATTTTGCGGTGGAAAATTGCCCTAACCTACGCACAGTGTATCTTTCAAAATCAATCAAAGAAGTTGGCAACAGAGCCTTCGATGGTTGCCATCCAAGCCTCAAAAAGATACAGAGGTAAATCTTACAAAAAGAAACATGTTGGTGTCATCAACATGAGAAGGAAAAAAGAGAGGCAGCCTCATAACTCGATATTTATGAGGCTGCCTCTTTCTCTATCGACAAAGAGTCAAAAAACTGTGGTGTACTGAAAAAAGTTGACAGTAGCGGAGGAGAAAAAATCAAGAACCCACTAACCAAACATTTCAGTATTCCGGAGCGCCTTCACATTCTCGAAGAATATCTCGGCTCGGACCTCAGCAAGTATGCCATCGAGAAGAAATATGGCTTGAATCGGGGGAGTATTTACTTTTGGCTTCGTAAATTCGGGTTATCAGACAAGCTTAAAACAGAAGTCATGAAAACTCCGACAGATGATAATGCGCTCAGCATGAGCGAACAAAAGGAATTAGCACGTCTTCGCAAGGAGATCCGTCAGCTCAGAGCAAAACTCAAACACGAGGAGCCGGGACACAAAGCCTACAAGTTGCTCGTTGAATTGGCAGAAGAAACCCACGGCATCGAGATAAGAAAAAACTCCGAAGCCAAGTAGTTCAGCGTTTGTCAGAGGACAATCGGCCTCATCATCCTGTCACTCTTCTCTGCGAACTGCCCGGCTTCAGCCGTCAGGCTTACTATAAACGCAACCTCAGGACTCCAAGTCCCTACGAATCAGAGATCTTGGAGACAAGCATCATCCTCTACTTCAGGCATTTGCGAAGGAGAGAACACCTTCCCAAAGCCGGCTTCAGGGAGTTGTTCCTGCTGTGCAAAGAATACTTCGGGGAAAAGTTCCTCATCGGCAGAGATCGCTTCTGTGCCCTGATGAGAGCCAATGAGTTAATACTTCGTAAGCGACGTTATCGCCCCCATACAACCAACTCCGACCATCACTTCCACAAATACGAAGATCTGCTCAATACCGAATCGAAATATGAGTCCAAGAAGCCGGGAGATCTCCTTGTGGCTGACATCACTTACATCTCCTATCGTGGCGGTTTCGCCTGTTTATCCCTCCTTACAGACGCATACAGCCGTTGTATCGTGGGGCACTGTCTGCACCCGACACTTGAAGTGGAGGGTTGTATCTCGGCCCTCAAACAAGCATTTGACTTCTATAAAAAACCATTTCTGTCCGATAAAGTTTTCAAGATAGAAAAATAGGTCTTTCAAGCCTGGTG
>NZ_JAUMXC010000091.1 GCF_030529325.1 Porphyromonas sp.
ATTCCCTACACCCAAATCGCAGGGAAAATCCTCTATCGACTCTCCGACATCAATCAATTACTCCAAGAAAACTATAAAAATACGAATTAGATATTTTATAATACGGATTGATATCGGGTTAAAATAAGATAGAAAATAAAAACACCCGAAAAGTTGGATACCGAACTTTTCGGGTGCAAATCAAAAAGTGAATTTCAATTCATTTTTACTTCACAATTCTATTTGGAAAAATATCTGTAGTCACAGTTTTTCGCTCATAGTCTGGAGTTGATTCCCCTTCAACATAATCCGTGTACAATAAATTACCCTTAATCATATACTTTTCTTGAAAGCGATTAGGGTAGTCCCCTTTCTTAGGATGGATTTGTATATAATAGATGATCTCATCTTTCGTATAAAATATATAGTCTGGAGCTTCTCTTACCAATCTGGGCTCAGAACTGTCTTTGGAATAGTGTAATCTAATCACTTGTGCATCTCCATTGCTGTGAAACACGACTCCTGCCAAAAAACCAGCACCATCAAGATTATCCTCAATAATTTTGGGATTAGATTTTATCTTAGCCAAATCTTTCAAAAATAGCCACTCTCCAATAAGTGCAGGATCTTTAGGTTTATCACGATAGCGCTTCATTTCTACAGTACCTATTTGACAAGAAGTTAGGCTATAACATACAGCTATTACAACAATCGTGAGTTTTAAAACGGTATAATAAACATTCCTCATAATTACTTTTCGTATTCTGTCTTTATGTATGTATTAGAATCTTTAAGAATGTCACTTGGCCAAACATACTTTCGCGACCCATTTGATATATCAACACCATATTCCATCTTGGCACAATACCAAACAAGAGAACTGCAAATAAATTTATTTGGAACCTCTTTCATCGTTTTAAACACATTGCCATAAGGTCTCCCAATATATGTTTTTGCTCTATCTGCCATCCTTGAGAGATCTTCTATTCGAACATAAGAACGATAGTAACGATAACGACCTCTTATTTTCACCTTACTCCTACTTGTTGTGGCTTTCCGTATTCCGAGAACCGCATGAGGACGACACCAAGTATCAAAATTCATATATTGAACACCGTCAGAATGTCCTTCCTTCTTATCTTTAGGTGTTGAATCAATAGATAAATTGTTCCGTGGCTTTGAATCCCAATTTAGGGGAGTGTTGATAATAGCAACATGCCCTGCAATAGAAAAATTTTTACCTATAGCCTACCAATTCTTCTTTCGTATTAATATATCCCCTCGGCGTACTCCTGACTCTAAGTGTTTAGAAATAATTTTATTTCTAACAGAAGTATTTCCACCCCCTCCACTACTACTGCTACTTCTTAGCATCGCTGGATTTAAACCATCGGACATATCAACTTGGTTTTGAATATTATTCTGAGAGTTCAGTTCTTCCTCTATTAAGTCGAAAAGATCTACTTCCTTAGTTGAGGTTGAATATCTTTTGAGGGTTTTAGAAGATTGTGTTTTCGCTATAGAGAATTTACTAAAGTCCATGTTTTCATAGTCTAAGCGTTCAATATTTTGGGAGGAGAATATTTTCTCACAAGCAAGATCGTACTTTTCTATCTCTGTTAAGAGTTCTGGAATGAGAGCCACCTTCTCTTCGATACTTTTCTGTTCTTCTTTTAGGTATGCATTTAGAAACTCCTCTCTATCCTCTAAAGAAAGATCATAAAAATGGATTGGGTTATTTGTTCCCTCTTCTTTTATATCTAAAAATTGGAGATGTGCTACCATTGGATTACGTAGAATTTCTTCTACAGGGACATCCTTATATGAGTCGTAATTCAGTGCCTTTGCGGTCATTGCACTTGACTCAAAAGCCAATGTTTTTAAGTCATTACAATAGTTTTTAATAATAGATTTATCAGCTTCAGAAAGAGTGAGAAATTCGTTCCCTGAGCGTAATGTTAAACTCTCTGAAGGCATCTTCTCCTCAATGCCAGAGGATACGGCAGATACTAAAAATTCTTCTTTTTGACCATGACAGCCAAATAGAAGAACAGCGATTAAGATTAATAGCAAGTTGCTTTTAAAAGGTTTCTTCATAACCTGATACTACATAATTTTAATTAGTGAAATTCCACGCAACAAGAGAACATCTCTTGCTACTGTTCGCAAATGTAATTATAAAATTGATGCTGTGAGAATACATACTGCAGAATACCTATCATTTGTTATAATGATGCTGTAAATCTATATCGACACCTATTTGATGGGTATATTACTATTGTATCAGCCTCTCCATGTCCCTTGCAATCTTTTGGTCTGTGATTTGAGCGTAGATTTGCGTGCTGGAG
>NZ_JAUMXC010000037.1 GCF_030529325.1 Porphyromonas sp.
CTCCATTGTTCTTGGTTTTATTTTTTCTTATCTCAAAGTTAAGGACTAATGGGGCGTACACACTTTTTTAGGACAGTATCCTCCCATTCAAACTCCCATAAGCCGGCCGGCCCCAACTTCAGCTCCTTTTAGCCCATCGTAGCCGGATGAAGAAGTAGAAAGCAAGAAATCAACGTGCCTACCTTGATGTTGAAAGGTAGGCACGTTGATTTATCAAGGTAGGCATCTTTTTTCGCTGAGATAAGTAGTGTTGCTTACAGACTCCGGTACAACCACTTGGATTTGTAGAAGAGATCTTGTTGATCGCCCTCTCCTTTGATGCGTACGGAGATGACATAGAGAGCTGTATCCCATTGAAGCACACCTTGCCGGAAGTTCTCGATGAAAGTCAGGCAGGCCTTACCCTGCTCTACGATAACTCTTTGACCTTTGAGAGTATAGACATCGAGAGTCAGGCGGTCAGCATACCTTTCGCCAAAAGTTTGCAACGCCTCGTAGTCCAATCGAGGCGAATCCGGCCACTCGAGGCTCTCCTCTTCCTCATCGGTAGGAGGCAAGCCATGTACCGAATTGACCCGTCCCGGGGTGCCGCCCCTACTCTCCTTGAGAGCCTTTCGCCAGGTCTCGGCCTTGGTGCCGTCGAGGTGAGGAGCTCTCCTCTCGAGGGACGAACCGATGCGATCTTTCGATGTGTCGCCAAGGTATTGACGGCGATAAATAATGCTGTCAATGATCTCATCCTCAGCATGGCTGACAAGTTCGATCTCGGTGTAGGTCGGACTGACTCCGGGGAAGTCGATGCGCTCTATGAGAGTTTTCGGATCGACATCAGGATAAAGACGCACCAAGGCATCGGGATAAGGCGTGAGTACAACATAGCCCTTGGCCGGCAATGTCTGCGGAGCAGTCACGATGAGCCACTCGGTATGATCGGCATTAGGCTTGTTGCGGTATCGGAGATAAAGATCTTGGAGCCGGACGTCATGATCTGAGGGGTTGTGGAGCTCTATATACTTTTCGCCTGTGCCTGAAGGAGATAAGAGGATTTCGTTGATGACGACCGAAGCCGAAGACACAGATAGGGAAGGCTTCATCTTCGTTGGCCGTGAGGGCGTGCCTCCCTCAGGGGCATCCGATCGCCTCCACTGATCCCCTTTTCCGGTAAAAGATAGGCGTTCGACAGAAGCCTTACCCTTGTCAAAGCCCTTTCCATAGAGAGCGTTCGAATATTTTATCCGATCGGACTCTTCTTCCGTGGTTTTGTTGGTAAGGACGAGCGTGAATGTACCCGACAAAGCAGGGAATTTCTCCATGGCTATCATGCCCTCCAACGGCTCTGCAGGCTGATTGTCAGCCGCAAAAAGGGTCATGTAGGCCTTGGGAAGCAGTTCTGCCTCGGGAAGGGTATAGGCGGTATTTTTGTAACTCAAAGAAAAGGCTTCGAGTGGTAGTGTCCGATCTGTCGGATTGTACAGTTCGATGTATCTGACACCCTCCAACAGCCCATCCTCAGGGGGCGATGCCATGATCTCGGAGAATAGGAGTTGCCCCGATATCGGAGCGGGAGTAGGCTCTGTGGGGACTTCGGGATTGTCTTCTATCTGCTTGACCTCGGGCAATCGCCAGTGCAGTTTCTTTTTCTCATCTTTGGTATATATCGCCGTGAACTTCATCGTGCCGGAAAATACGCCCCTACGGTCGATGCCTATAGGCTCCGCAACGTGGCTCGTCTCTCCCTCTCGGATTGTCAGAGAGAGTCCCTTTCGAGTATTTGTGATAGTAATAGCGATATTTCCCCACGTAGAGGATGGATCACGAAGAGCAATCTCTTGGAGGACAGAGATCTTGGCAGGAGATGAACCTTTAGTGAGCTCCTTACACAACTGAATGGTCGAACCGGTCGAATTGGGACGGACAAAATAGTTAACCGATTGTTGCTCTTGAGTGTAAGAGAATAGTTCCCAACGGAAAGTATTGTATCGGGACGGCACACGATCAAAGAGGCAGGTGAGATCGTACTGCCATGCCGTAGGCTCATCTCCGTATTTGTGAGAAATAGCACTCTGAGGGCCGACAGCATTTTTGCTTATGGACAAACGCCCCTCTCTGTACTCAAAATGAGACGCTTGCCCATCCCAACCCTTTATCTCATCGGGAGGAGAAGGGGTGACAGGTGGAGTACCTTCGTCCGGATCATCCTCTATCTGTACCACTTCGGGTAGTCGCCAGTGGAGTTTCTTTTTCTCATCCTTGGTGTACACAGCGGTGAACTTCATCTTACCCGAAAACACACCGAGACGCTCTACTTCGAGGGTCTCAGCAGTATGCGTAGACTCTCCTTCTACAACACTCATCAACAAACCCTTACGCGTATGATTGAGAGTAATCGCAAGCGTAGACCAGGCTGTCGAAGGATCACAAAGGGCTATCTCTTGAAGGACTGAAATTTTGGCAGGGGATGAACCTTTTGTGAACTCCTTGCACAACTGAATGGTCGATCCGGTCGAATTGGGACGGACGAAGTAACTAAGTGTTTGTTGCTCTTGAGTGTAGGAGAACAGTTCCCAACGAAAAGTATTGTATCGGGACGGGATACGCTCGAAAAGGCAGGAGAGTGTGTACCGCCATGCCGTAGGCTCATCTCCGTACGTATGGGAAATAGTACTCTGAGGGCCGACAGCACCCTTATTTATAGACAGACGTCCTCCTCGATACTCGAAATGAGAGACTTGGCCCTCCCAACCGGTAAGTTCATCAGGAGGCGAAGGAGGTACCGGAGGTTGAGCATCCTTATGCACTCTCACCTCGAAAGCAATAGCTTTGACCTCGTTGCCTGCCCTCGTCCGGACTCCTCTCAGCCACAACTTATATGTGTGGTCTGTACGGAGCTTCTTACCCATATCGATAGTGGCACGCTTAGGGTCATCGGGGTCTGAGGTGAGGATAGGAGAAAACCCTCGGCTGGTAGCTTTTGCTTTGGAAAGATCTACCTCTCTGTCGAAAACAACCGTGATGATGCCGTCTTCCGTTGCTGACACAGAAGAGATATGCACTTCTTTATCTTCTGAGGGAGGCTCAGGCACGGGAGGAGTGGGAGCAGGAGGAGCGGGAGGTATGTCGCCCTCTTCTTCTACGACCGTTGGCAGGATCCAGCTTAGTTTGTCTTTTTCTCCCTTGGTAAACTTGGCCGTAAATAGCATCTCACCGGTAAAACCTTCGCTCGCAGACAACGGAATGAGTGCCGAACCTTGTTCAGTTCCGTCACTCTCTCTTGTCCTTATCTGCAGACCGTCTCCATTACGCAGAACGGTGATACCGAGCCTTTTCCACGAATCTTTGGAAGAATGCACAGGTACCGAACCAAGCAAGACCCGCTTGGTGACTTTATTCCCCTTGGTGGCCTCACGGTAAAGTTGAACGGCGGCAGCGTCATTGTCGGGTCTGACGACCAAGGCTTCGGTAGTATTTCCTGCCCTAAAGGAAAAGAGTTGCCAGTAGAAGGTGTTGCGACTCGTGGGAGGTCGCTGCATACGGCTCTCCATATGGAAAGTACGAGGTCTGTCTGCATCACCGTAACGAAGTGCCAATGTTGCCTGACCGGGAGGAGCATCCTTTCGCAACGACAGCTCTCCGTCTTTCAGGACAAACAAAGACAAGTCTCCGGTCCAATCTCCAAAGTCCGATGCCGGAGGCTCTTCGCCATCACCACCGGTCGATATCTCGAACGACAGATCATTGACAAGGACACCCTCTGTCGTGCGTAATCCCTTGACACGCATGGTGTACACTCGCCCCTCAGCAAAGGCTTGATGCAGGTTGATCTCAAACTTTTTCGCATCGTCAGGTAAAGACCTTATCGTCGGAGCAAAGCCATCACACTCTGCAACAGCATCAGTGGTCACCACCTCCTTGTCTACGGTGACAACGACTCTACCGGACGCATCGGGCTCGACAGAAAGAAGTGTCACATCCGTTGTCTCCGTCTCTGTCGATGGTCCTCCTACTCTCGGCAAACGCCAACTCAGACCTTTCTTCTCATTCTTGGTAAACTTGGCGGTGAAGATCATCCGCCTGATGGTCTCACCCTCAATAGGAGGCGTCAGCCACGTGCCCGAGACACTTTTCTTGGGAGATACAAGTCTGAGTCTGAATTCTCTACCTTTCCGATCCACATAGATCTTGAGCCTTTTCCAGTCTCCGAAAGGCTCGGGCACAGACAGTTGGGACAGCCTGCGATCCGTTCCTGAGGGCAATTCGGCATACAGAGAGACCTCTCCACCTTTGGGCGAAGGGGTCACATACAGCCCGTACTCCTCTCCCCCGACACGGTAGGAGATGACTTCCCACTTGAACGTATTTCGACTTGTAGGAGGCTTGTCGAAGTATGTCTCGATAGTATACTCTGCCTCCTCCCCCTGCTCCTCATAGCCCCGGTAAAGCATCGCCGAAGAGCCTTGAGCTCCCTCCGCTATACTGAGGCGATCACCGTGCAGTACAAAAGAACTCACATCACCATACCAACCGGCAACGGTCTGTGCATAGGCCAAGCCTTGCACCTCAGAAAAAAGGACAAGCAGGAGCAACACAAGGATTGCATTTGTTCCAAATTTCATGGTATCCTTTTATGTTACAGACGAGGGTTAAACTGCCGGCAAACTCATACCTGTGAACTTCCGGTAGACATCCAAAGCATACACGTCCGTCATACCCGAGATATAGTCGAGAGCAGTCTGTATCTTGCCATACAGTGAAGTGCGCTCAAGCTCATATTGAGGAGGTATCCTATTGAACCACAGCTTGGAGTAGGCGTGATCGGGATTGAGTTGTGCATCGATAAGGGTCTCCAAGAGGTACTCGAATATCCTAAATCCGGCCAACTCTATATCCAACACCTCCTTGGCGTTGTATATACGCCCGAAGGCGACCGTCCGACAATCCTCATAAGCAAAGCACAGCGGATCGGGCAGGTTGCCCACGAGTGTTCCGTCAAATGTCCCCGAGAGTATCTCGTCTTCATGATCAAGGAAACAGTCCACACAAGCATCGACGAGGACACCTATTGCCGATGATCGGAGGTAAGCGATCCGCTCGTTGATATCCTGCACCTTGGCAAGGATCTTATCGAGGGCAGCCCTGCGCTCGGCATCAAAGAACCCGAACAAAAGTCCCGTCGTCTCGTCATAACTAAGGATCTTCAACTTGAAAGCATCCTCGATGTCCATGATCTGATAGCATATATCATCAGCTGCCTCCACGAGGTAGACGAGCGGATGACGGGCATACACGGGAGGCTCACCTTCGGCAGAGAGTTTCAGCAAACCCAAATGATCGGCGATCTTGGCATAAGACTCCTCTTCGGTCTCGAAAAATCCGAACTTCTTTCCGTTGTAGAGCGAAGTATAGGGATACTTGACGATAGAGGCCAGCGTGCTGTATGTGAGCACAAAACCTCCGTCTCGACGTCCCTTGAAAGCATGGGTCAGCAGGCGGATGGCATTGGCATTTCCCTCAAACTGTGCGAAGTCTTCCCATCGACAACCCTCGGCACGCACTGCAGCTTCCCACTTCCGCCCCTTACCCTCTGTGAAGTACGCGGTTATGGCTCTCTCTCCGGCATGACCGAAAGGGGGATTACCCATATCATGTGCCAGACAAGCCGCAGACACTATCGCTCCGAAGTCGGAGAAGTCGGCCTCCAGGTCGGGATGCCTCTCCTTGACCGAACGACCGACCTGCGTCCCAAGCGAACGCCCGATGCATGACACCTCAAGGCTATGCGTGAGCCTGTTGTGAACGAATATCGTCCCGGGTAGAGGAAAGACTTGTGTTTTGTTTTGCAGTCTCCTGAACGGTGCAGAGAAGATCAACCTGTCGTAGTCCCTCTGGAAGTCGGTGCGTGTGCTTTCTTTGCTCTCATAGTGCTCCAAGCCGAACCTTCTGTCACTGATGAGCTTGTGCCAATCCATCTTTACTCCGCTCATAGTCCCATTTCCTTGAGCTGTTGGACAAAAATCTTCATACCCTCCGAAGCTCCCGCTTTGATATAATGCACCCTCGACCCTGCATTGACATCTTTGGGATCGATGAGGAAGACAGGCGTATTACTCTGTGTATAGTGGATCAGCCCCGAAGCCGGATAGACATTGAGCGAAGTCCCTATGATGAGGAAGATATCGGCGCGTTGGACCTCTCTTGCTCCATCCTTGAGACGAGGCACTTGTTCGCCAAAGAAGACGATAAAAGGTCTGAGCATATGGCCATTTTCGTCCTTATCCTCCATCGTCATCTCCATACGACCCTCAGGAAGAGGGAGCGGACGATAAGGATTGGCTACCGAAGCACACTTGAACAACTCCCCATGCAGGTGGATGATATTTGTCGATCCGGCACGCTCATGCAAGTCATCGACATTTTGAGTCACGATACGCACGTCATAGTCCTTTTCGAGCTCGGCAAGGAGACGGTGCCCTTCGTTGGGCTGCGCCTTGGCACACTCTCTTCGTCTCATATTGTAGAAGTCTATGACAAGCTGAGGGTTGGCACGCAAGGCTTCCGGAGTACAGACCTCTTCGATCTTGTACTTAGCCCACAAGCCGTCGGAGTCTCTGAATGTAGCCAGACCACTCTCGGCACTCATCCCGGCACCTGTGAGCACGGTAAGTATAGGTTTTCGGTTCATAGCAGACAATTTCTATATTTTACTATATAACAAAGATAAAGTATTTTGTGGTCGTAATCCCCAAAACAGCCCCAATCTTCCACAGATCGCACATGGTAGCAAGGCTTCTCTGTCAAAGGATCGGGAAGGGGCAAAAAAAGGTTGTCTAACTTGACATCGCAAGTTAGACAACTTAATTCATCAAGTTAGACTCCTGAATTTCGAGAGATGTACATCTTTTTCTCTGCGGCCTCCTAAAGCGAATCTCATCGGGAAGAAAAAGGCCTCATGATTGGGGGGGATATTTGATGTGGTAAATGGGAAAATCAGGCCCTCTTCAGATGCAAAACGGAAAGAAATGAGCTGAAAATATGGATAAAAAGAGAATTTGAGCAGAAAAAAGTTTTTTTCTCGGGAATATCAAAATTATTCATAATATCCACCCAAATCGACATGGTTAGAGAAGGATATAAAAGCCTCCCAAATCCTCTCTAACAGAGAGATTTCACAGGAATAAAAAGAGATAAGAAAAGACACACAACCAATAACAAATAGACATAAAATTAAGCCAAAAAACTCTCATTATGACACAATCTAAAACCATAACAAATTAAAAAAGACACTTTTTTGACACAAAAACTTTCACAAGTAAAAAATAGTGTTTATATTTGTCATGTGGTTTTTTCATAATAGTATTAGATTTAAGGTTAAACAAAATGGGTTAAGGGATGTCGTGAGACATCCTTTAATCGTAGGGTTAACCAAAGACAGACACGTAGGGCAGTCTCAATGATCTTGAGATTGCCCTCATCTTTTTCCCCCGGTCCGTATATCAGAGGGCTGACAGTCCATCATCTTGGAGATCATCGATGATGTCTCCGACTTCTTTGCTCACTTCGACGATCTTGGACTTGCAGTGCTTGATGAGAGCAGCTGCACGGCGACTCTCTGCGATGATTTGGTCGATGGGGAGTTTTTCGTTTTCGAGCCTGTTGAGGATCGCTTCGGATTCCTGAAGAGCCTCATCATAGGTAAGAGTGGAGATGTCTCGAGACTTGTCTTTCTTAGCCATAATTACTTATATATCTGTTGGTTATTTTTCTTTGCTTATATCTTGGATCTCTGCTGTTGCCACACCATCGGGAAGTAAGATAGAAACCTCTGCGCCCTGCGAAAGGTCGGCAGTGGAGGTCACAGGCCTGCCCTCTCGAAGTACAGGAAGAAATCCCCTCTGCATGATATGTGTCGGATCGTATGTCCTGATGACCTTGTCGAGACTATCGATGTGGCGCAGCTCATTGGCAGGAAGAGGTCGCAGAAGAGTCATGAGTCGGAGCTTGTGTTGCTCGGGATAATGAGAGGTTTTGTCAAGGAGTTGCCTCAAGGAGAGAGACAGACGATGTCGCTTGTTGTGGAGCGTGTTTGTCTCGTTGGCAAGATGTCGGTGGAGCCCTCTATTGAGCGTATGCACAAGAGTATGGATACGATTTTCGGACTGAGAGACAAGCCTGCGGAGAGGGAGAAAGAGGTTGTTGGAAAGGGCTTGAAGCCGTTGTGCTTCGTCAAGCGTGAGACGATAGAGGTGTTGGCGCAGACGGGTCCGGAGAAAGGAGATCGAGCGCTCCACCCCATCAACGGAGTTCTTGAGTAGTGTCTGCAGGCGAGCCTCGACATCCGTAAGCCGTCCGAGAGCCTCCTCCACACGACGGATGATATACTCTGCCAGTGCCGTGGGTGTTTTGAGTCTCGTGTGAGCGACAAGGTCTGCCACGGACTCGTCTCTCTCATGACCTATACCGGTGAGGACGGGTAAGGGAAATTGGGCAAGGTGCGCACACAGTTCGTAATCGTCAAAAGCACTGAGATCAAGTCTGCTACCTCCTCCACGGAGGACAAGGACGGCATCAAAATCCTTAGGATGCTCCATGATCTCATCCAAAGCAGAGAGGATCGAGGGTGTAGTCTGAGTGCCCTGCATGATAGCAGGAAAGAGTGTGATATGAAGGTAGTCGCTGATAGCGCTCTGCTCTATCTGCCGGCAGAAGTCGCCCCACCCTGCCGCTGTATCTGATGAAATGACGGCAAGCCGAAGAGGAAGGAGGGGCAAGGAGAGGGAGCGGTTCATATCAAAAACGCCTTCACTCTGCAGTCTCTCTATGGCAAGCCTCTTGAGGACTTCGAGATTGCCGAGTGTATACTCCGCATTGATGCCGAGGATCGTAAGTGAAAGCCCGTAAAGTGAGGTAAACTCGACCTTGACTTGTAACATGAGTTGCATCCCCTTATCGACCTTACTTCCCGTAGTCCGCTCAAAATCAGCCATGACAGACCTGGCCGTCCCCGCCCAGAGGTTGCCCTGCACCCTGGCAACCATCTTGCCATCCCTCATCTCCCCAAGGGTAAAGTAGTAATGCCCTACTCTACTGTGGCTGATCTCGATGACCTCAGCGATGATCCAATACACCCCACCATAGGTGCTCCTGACCAACTGTTGCACGTGGCTCAGCAGATCGGAAAGCCGGTAGGCTTGTGGCGCTTCGGACTGAATGAGAGGTAGTCCCATGAAATAGTTGTGGGGGTTATCGGGTGGGTACTTATATAGGGAAGGAAAATGACTGCAAACAGTTTCGATACAAACACTGATGCCTCCTTGAGAGGTGCCGTAAAGGTCACTCAAAAAGTCGTCTAACCCGGCATATCAAAGTAAGCACTTAGATTCACCAAAATAGGCACTTCGATATCGACAGCTCTATACTTTTTTCTGTCGTCTTATCAATAGCCGGTAGTGAGGTCTTTAAGGTATGCCGCAAGGGCTTGGATGGCTCTGCCTCGGTGACTCATGCTGTTTTTCTTCTCCGCGGACATCTCCGCAAAGCTCTCCGAACAACCTTCGGGACGGAAGACAGGATCATAGCCGAACCCCTCTACGCCTGAAGGTTCGTACATTATCTCCCCTGCCACCGAACCGTCAAACAGATGTTCTTTGCCGTCTATGATAAGCGAGACAACAGTGCGAAAGCGCGCACAACGGTCAGACTTGTCTTTCATCTCTTCGAGGAGTTTTGCCATATTGGCTTTGGCATCGTGACCCGGCCCTGCATAACGCGCGGAGTAAACTCCGGGGGCTCCATCGAGAGCCTCTACCTCAAGCCCGGTATCATCAGCAAAACAAGCAAGCCCGTGCCGTGCATACACGGTACGGGCTTTGATAGATGCGTTTTCCTCAAGGGTTGTTCCGTTTTCCTCGATCTCTTCGAAGTCTTGGAGATCCTTGAGAGACACGACGTCCACAAGAGTGCCGAGGATAGCTCTCACCTCATTCAGTTTGTGATCGTTATGTGTTGCAAAGACAAGTTTCATCATTTATCCTTGATGCTTTGTAGAGGTTCAAATCCACGGCCATAAGCGCCTCTGACGAGACTCTGAGAGATAAATGCTTCGGGGTCGACAGACTTGATAGCACGGAAGATCATAGTAGACTCAGACTTCTTAGCTATGACCATCACAAGTTTTTGCTTCTCACCTGTAAATGCTCCCTCAGCTTCGATGAAAGTACAACCTCTGTTGAGTTCGCTCATGATGGTATCAGCCACTTCTTTGTGCTTCTTTGTGTTGATGAAGAACTGCACGCTCTGACGATAACCGTTGAGGTAGTAGTCCACAGTGAGGTTCACAACGATGACTTCCACGAGAGAAAGGATGATCTTGTCTGCGTCTCTGAACAAGTAGTAAGATACACCGAGGATCACAAAGTCTATGAGCATGAGAGCACGGCCGATAGTGACATTGCGGTACTTATTGATGATGGCTGCGACGATATCCGTACCCCCTGTCGATCCATTGACAGAGAAGACCATACCGAGAGACAGACCGCAGAGGATAGCCCCGAGAACAACCGCAAGCACGGGCTGATCAGCCAATAGAGGACCGTGCTTGGCGAAGAAACTTTCGTAGAAAGGAATGGTGAGAGCCAATACAGCCACGCTGTACACGGTCTTGAGAGAAAATCTCCAACCCAAGATGAAGAGAGCCAGGATCACCAGACCTACGTTGATGATGTTGTATGGGTAAGATGCAGGGATCTCAAAAGCCCAACTGATGACAGAAGAGATACCCGCAAGACCACCCGTAGTGATCTTATGAGAGAAGATCAGACCTTGCCACGCAAAGCCATAGAGAAGGATACTGACGAATATAAACGCGTAGTCCTTGATCGCATTAAAAAGATTTCTTTTGGTATTCATTTTTCCTAATAAAGTTGTGTATTTTAAGCCTTTAAATTATTTCAGATGACGATATTGACGATACGTCCCGGCACGACGATCACCTTCTTGGGCGTCTTGTCTCCAAGGGCTTTGAGAGTTTGTTCGTTGGCAAGGACAGTCTCCTCGACCTCCTTAGGAGAGAGGGAAGCTGCAAGCTCGAGTGTGAAGCGCACCTTACCGTTGAAGGAGATCGGGTACTTCACGGAGTTTTCCACCAGGTACTCCTCACAGCACACGGGGTAAGGCTCTGCCGTCACGGTGCTTTCGTGTCCGAGCAAATGCCACAACTCCTCTGCCAAGTGTGGAGCAAAAGGAGAGATGAGGATAGTAAGAGGCTCAAGGATAGCGCGTTTATTGCACTTGAGAGCCTGCAATTCATTGACACAGATCATAAAGGCACTGACACTTGTATTGAAGGAGATACCCTCGATATCGCTACTGATCTTCTTGATCGTCTTGTGCAATGTCTTCAGTTCTTCTGCCGTAGGAGCCTCTTCGGTGACAGAGAACGTGTCCCCGTCAAAGAACAACCCATTGAGTTTTTTCAAAAATCTGTGTACACCGTCTATACCGTTGGTATCCCAAGGCTTGGACTGCTCGAGAGGCCCGAGGAACATCTCATAGAGTCTCAAGGTATCTGCACCGTATCGCTCTATGATATCATCAGGATTGACGACATTGTAGTACGACTTACTCATCTTCTCTACCGCCCAACCACAGACGTACGAACCATCAGCTTCGTATACAAACTCTGCGTCTTTGCGATCAGGTTGAGAGTTGCGGAATGCCTCTATATCCAATTTATCATTGTATACGATATTGACATCCACGTGTATAGGCATCACATCGTACTTGTCTTTGAATCCGAGGGAAACATAAGTATTGGTATCCTTGATACGGTAGACGAAGTTTGAGCGCCCCTGTATCATACCCTGATTGATCAACCTCTTGAAAGGCTCATCTTCACAGATGTAGCCAAGGTCAAACAAAAACTTGTTCCAGAATCTACTGTATATCAAGTGCCCCGTAGCATGCTCCGTACCACCGAGGTAGAGATCCACCGATCTCCAGTACTCATTTTTGTCACGGCCTACGAGGGCTTCATCGTTGTGCGGATCCATATAGCGGAGGAAGTATGCCGAAGACCCTGCAAAACCGGGCATGGTCGATAATTCGAGAGGATAGCCTTCCTCGGTGTGCCAGCCTTCGGCACGTCCGAGAGGGGGCTCGCCAGTCTCTGTCGGCAAGAACTTATCTATCTCAGGTAGGAGAAGCGGTAGTTTGTCCTCCGGAAGGGTATAGGGCATACCCTCCTTATAATATACGGGGAATGGTTCTCCCCAATAACGTTGACGGCTGAAGATAGCATCGCGCAGACGATAGTTCACACGACGTCTGCCGAAACCTTTCTCTTCGAGATGGGCACGCATACGCTCGATAGCCTCATCTACGCTCAAACCGTTGAGGAAGTCGGAATTGATCATTACCCCTTCGTGACTGTCAATCGCGTTCTCCCAATTGGATGTATTTTCATCGAAGTCCTCCCCACCCTTGACCACAGGAATCACAGGCAGATCAAACTTACGCGCAAAGGCGAAGTCTCTTGTGTCGTGCCCGGGGACAGCCATCACTGCACCCGTACCATAGCCGGCAAGGACATAGTCGCTTATCCAGACAGGCACATCGGCACCGGTAACAGGATGCACGGCATAGCCACCGCTGAAGACACCCGTCACAGACTTGTCCATCATACGCTCACGTTCGGTGCGTTTTTTTGTACGCTCGAGATAAGCCTCGACAGCCTCACGCTGTTCGGGCGAAGTCACAAGACTCACATACTCGCTCTCAGGAGCAAGGACCATAAAGGACACGCCGAAAAGTGTATCGGCACGAGTCGTGAAGACCGTCATCACTTCGTCTCTACCCTTGATGGCAAAGTTGACCTCAGCACCCTCGGAGCGACCGATCCAGTTGCGTTGGGTCTCCTTGAGGGCATCGCTCCACTCGAGCTGTTCCAAACTCTTGAGCAGACGATCGGCATAAGCAGAGACACGGAGACACCACTGCATCATACGCTTTTGCTCCACAGGATGTCCTCCACGCACAGAGAGCCCCTCGCTCACTTCGTCATTGGCAAGGACTGTCCCCAACGCAGGACACCAATTCACCATCGTCTCACCGAGATAGGCCAGACGGTAGTTCATCAGCGTGCGGCGACGCTCTTTTTCGTCCATCGCCTGCCAATCCTGAGCGGAGAAGTTGAGCATCTCGCCACAAGCAACATCCAAACCCTCAGTGCCCTTGGCCTCGAAGTGTGCCACAAGGTCGTCTATCGAAAGAGCCTTGTCAGCCTTGTTGTCGTAGTAGGAGTTGAACATCTTGACAAACGCCCACTGTGTCCACTTGTAATACCCGGGATCACACGTGCGTATCTCGCGCTCCCAATCGTAGGAGAAGCCGATGTTGTCCAACTGCTTGCGGTAACGCTCGGTATTCACCTGAGTCGTCACCTCGGGATGCTGTCCCGTGAGGATGGCATACTGCTCGGCAGGCAAGCCATAAGCATCGAAGCCCATGGGGTGCAAGACATTGAACCCCTTGTGACGCATATAACGAGAAATGATATCCGAAGCGATATACCCCAGCGGATGCCCGACATGGAGACCCGCTCCCGATGGGTAGGGGAACATATCGAGGACATAAAACTTTGGTTTAGAGGGATCTTCAGTTACTCTGTAGACATTATTTTCCTTCCAGTAGGACTGCCACTTCTTCTCTATCTCGTTAAATCTGTATTCCATTGCGTCGTTGCTAAATAGGGTTCGATCTCAATTATCGAGCAAAATTACAAAAAAGCATCTGATTACACATTGAGAATCAGGGGAAGAGCGAAGAAAAGTTGGAACAATCAAGATAATCTCCACACAAAAAAGGAGATAAGACCGTCATATGGCTCATACCATACCCGATTTGGCACACACCCGAGCCCCCCCAAAAGGCTCTAAACAGTAGGGCTGAAGGCGGTGTGACATTTTGTCACCTGCACACCGCTCCGCTCCGATCGACACACCCTCATCCTCCACCATGCGGGATCTCCGAAATCGGGGTTCAAAACCACTCTTCTGATGAGCCTCATCGAAGGGCTGAAAAAAAGTCGTCTAACCTTCGTCATCAAGTTAGACAACTTCATTCATCAAGTTAGACACCTGAATTTTGAAGGTTCTACATCTTCTCCTCACACCTTGTCCAAAACACCCCTACCGGACAAGTCGAGACACGAGTGCTCTACTCCATATCAGCTTGGGATTGTCTCGTTCGTCGCAGTAGATAAAAATTGCGGGAGGTCTGTGTCGATGTATGACTGTTGATGAACTGATTGTCAAATCCTTCTTGAAGTAGCGGAGATGTCTGTCGCTCCGTCCCTGCTTTGGGGGAATGATTATAATCCGTAAATTTGTTTATAATTAGCAGGAGCTTATACTCAACAGAAAGAGATATTATGAAATATATTACTCTGATTTTATCGCTGTTTATCTTCGTGGGATGCGCAGGTAAGCAAGGACAGAAGGGGACTTCGGATCTTCCTAAGCTCAAACTCGGAGCGATGTCCTCGGTAGACTATATCCCGTTCGCCGTGGCGGAACGTATGGGGATCAACGACTCACTGGGCTTGGACGTGGAGATCGTGAAGTTTTTCTCCGCCAACGACAGAGATGCAGCATTCAGGACAGGGATCATCGACGGCACGGTCATCGACTTTACCGGAGCGGCTCTCCAGCACGCCAACGGTGTACCTTTGTCTCTCGTGATGAAGCATGACGGACTCTTCGAACTCATTGTCAAAGAGGGGCAAGACCTCTCGTCGCTCAAGGGAAAGAAGATAGCCGTATCTCGCAACACTGTCATCGAGTACGCTACCGACCGTATACTTTCCGAAGCCGGAGTGTCCCGAGCCGACATCACCAAGGTAGAGATCAATAAGATCCCATTGCGTATGGAGATGCTCCTCTCCGGCGGGATAGATGCTTCTGTCTTCCCCGATCCTTTTGCTCTGATAGCCAAAGAGAGGGGCGCAGTCTCTCTTGTGTCTACGGGCTCGCTCGGTTTTCATGTGACGGGAACGATGTTTACAGCCGAGGCCATCAAAACCAAGGGCGAAAGCATCCGTACCCTATTGAAGGCATACAACCTTGCTGTGGACTACATGAGATATCATCCTCGTACCGAGTGGATACATATCCTGACTGAGGATGCAGGATTCCCTCAAGAGGTGGCAGAGCTTGTCCAACTACCGGACTTTACCTATGCCCAACTCCCTGATGCTGCTGATATGCAGGCGACCATAGCATGGCTCAAAGAAAAAGCGCTTGTCCCTGCCGATTATGACAGTGAGGGCTTGGTAGACAAGTCCTTCATCCCCTGATGATCCTCATCGAAGATCGAGAAAAGATATATGAGTAGTCCCGTCCTTATTGAGCATCTGTCGGTCACTTACCGACGCGCGGGCAAGGAGACACAAGCCCTCTCGGAGATCACGTGCAATATCCCCGAGGGCATCGTCTGTGGCATCACAGGACCTTCGGGCTGTGGCAAGTCTACTCTACTTCACCTATTGGCGGGGATCTTGACGGATTATGACGGAAGGGTACTCATAGGAGGCGAAAAGCCCGATCCCCGACGTCTTTCGATAGGGCTTGTACCTCAACACTACGGGCTTTTGCCTTGGAAAACGGCGGGAGACAATATCCTCTTCCCTTTGCAGTTGAGACGACAAGAAGCCGATAGGGACTTCTTTGATAAAGTTGCCGAAGAGCTTGAGATAGACACTCTCATGTCACGCTTTCCGCACGAACTCAGCGGAGGACAGTGTCAGCGCGTAGCCCTCGCAAGGGCCTTTGTCCAAAAGCCTGACATCCTCCTGCTCGACGAAGCCTTCTCCGCTCTTGACATCAATACCGCAGAGAAGAGTCGTCGCCTCTTTGCCAACCTCCAAAGTCTCACCGGTGTGACCACCGTCATGGTGACGCACAACATCGATGAAGCGATCTCCATGTGCGATCATATCATCGTCATGGGAGAAAACCCCGGGCGTATAGTGGCAAGCTACGACACCCCCGATGCTCAGACCATACGTACCCACTTATCAGGCAACGAATCATGAAGCGCATCAGACGTACCATATATCAAATCATCATCGGTGCTGCGCTCATCAATATACTTTGGGCGATTGCAGCCTTGACGCTCGGTACTTCCGCCCTATCCTCTCCTGCCGAGGTCTATGCTGCTCTCCCACGACTCCTCAGCGACAAACTCACCCCACATATATTTGCCAGTCTGTACAGGCTCTTTATCGGGATCCCCATAGCTCTTGTGATGGGCGTCTTTGTGGCATGGGCAATGTACAGATTTCGCAAGGTAAGGCTACTGCTCGGCTCCTTTGTCTACCTGTGCTATCCTATCCCCAAGCTCGCCCTCCTGCCTATCGTGATGATACTTGCGGGCCTCGGGGACGCAGGCAAGATAGTGATGATCGTCCTCATCCTCCTCTTTCAGATCATCGTCAACGTACGAGACAGTATCAACAACATCCCCAAGGAGAGTTTCCTCGTCGCCACCTCTCTCGGGGCTTCGACATTGCAGATATTGAGGCATATCCTCATGCCTGCTACTTTGCCCGAGGTCCTCTCCACCCTCCGCGTAGCCATCGGTACAGCGATCTCTGTACTTTTTGTCACGGAGACTTACGGCACGGACAGAGGGATGGGTTACTTCATCATAGATGCCTGGATGCGCCTGTCTTACGTCGAGATGTACGGAGGTATAGTCGTACTGAGTATTGTGGGCTTCATCCTCTTTTTTCTCACCGACATTGCCGAAGCCTACTTCTGCAGATGGCGCAACGGGTAATTTCCGATCACAGAGTATATAATCAACACAAAATCAAATAAGTATGAAAACAAGAATTTACGCATTTCTGGCACTCGCAAGTATCCTATGCTTCGGCGCCAATGCACAGCAGCAGGAGTCTGCGAAGTCCATGCTTGATCGCATTACGGTAAGAGGATTCGGTATGCTGGGTTATGATCATCACTTCACCGATGGAAATGATATGGGTGGCTTCCACATCCGCCTCTCGGAGATAATTGTCGACGGACGGATCACAGACAGATGGAGCTTCGGTATCACATCACAGTTCAATAACCCCGTCATCCTCAAAGACCTCTACATGGAGTACAAGATCTCCAATGCTTTGCGCATCAAGTTAGGGCAGTTCAAGACCCCTTACTCTCTCGAAAATCAGATCGCTCCGTTCCTCTCCAATCTCATCCCGGGAGCGAGCCACTCGGGGATATTCTTCAACGGCATAGGTATCGACCCTCGCTGCTATGGCATTGCGGGTAGAGACATAGGATTGGAATTCAAAGGAGATATCGTAGACAACAAACTCAGCTACCGCATCATGCTCATGAACGGTCAAGGGATGAATGCCAAGATCGACACCCGCCCGACCACTCATGCAGCATCTCTCAAGATACACCTCAACGACAACCTCTTCCTCTACGGCTCATACATGACAGGGACTCGTCTGGCTCAGAGCGATGCTTTCAGCCTCAAGGCAGGAGAGAAGTACCACCGTACACGTACCGGCCTTGCGCTTTCGGGCGAATACAAGGATCTGCGCTTTGTCGGCGAATGGTTGTGGGGCAAGGATGAGGACATGAAGAGCACGGGCTTTTACCTCACAGGAGCTTATCAGGTAGCTCCGAAGGTCGAACTCATCGCGGCATACGATGGTCTCACTCTCGACACCTCAGACTTCGAGCTCCAAAATGCCTTCACCCTGGGGGCTCAGTACTGGTTTTATGGCAGATGTCGCGCTCAGGTACAGTACCGATTCATCGACAACCCGATAGCGTTCGGAAAGGGCGTCAGCAGCGTGCACGCCATCATGACCCAGTTGCAGTTTGTCTTCTGATCAAAGGCACTCGGAGGGCAGGCATCCAAAGTCCCTCAGTCGATATATTTCATCAAGATCCGGAGTGGTCGCAAAACAGGTAAGGAACTTTCGGTCGGAAGTTCCTTACCTGTTTATCACAAGTTCCTTACCTTGATGATGACCCTTCTTTACCTCGTCTCAGAGCCAATACTCCGCAAGGACTTCCATACCACATCCAAAAATCTTAAATTTGGGGTACTTAATCACAAGACCTATATATGGATACGATACAGATCATAGAGATCGTGGCAGCCGTCATCGGTATATTGTACGTGCTGTTGGAGATCAAGGCAAGCATCTGGCTATGGCCGGTAGGTGTCATCTTGCCGTTTTTCTACATATACATATCTTTTGTCGGAGAGATGTACGGCAATATCTTCGTCAATATCTACTACCTCATCGCAGCGATATGGGGCTGGTGGCTGTGGCACCATCGGCGCAATGAAGCCCCGCAGGAGGACAAGATAGCCTTTGCTCCTCGGCATATAATCCTGTATCTGCTGGGTATTGCGATACCGGGTATAGCTATCCTGACACCCGTCTTTAAGCACTACACGGACAGTCCTTATCCTTTCTGGGACGTGACTGCCACTGTCATTGCATTTGTGGGTATGTGGTTGCTCGCCAAGAAGTATATGGAGAACTGGTACTGCTGGTTTGTCTCCAATGCCATCTTCTGCATCCTCTTTCTTCTCCAGGGATTTTACATCACCTGCGGTTTCTTTGTCATTTACACCGTCATGGCGTTGGTCGGATTTTTCAACTGGCGCAGACTCATGCTTGCTACTGAGAGATGAATACCTGTACTTTTGACTTCAGAGACCGACTGAGCTATACCCCCCAAGCCATAGTACTTGCTCAAGGAGACTATCCCTCCGACGCCGGCTTGAGGAAGATGATCGAAGAGGTCCCTCACCTCATCGTCTGCGATGGAGCAGTCAGGGGCTTGCTCGAACACTCGTCCCGCCGTCCCGATTGTGTCATCGGAGATGGAGACTCGGTGCCCATGGCACGCCTTGAGGAACTGGGTATACCCTTTGTGCACGTACAGAATCAGGATACCAACGACCTCACCAAGGCTATCATGCTCTGTAAGGACAATGGTTGGATGCGTGTCTGTATACTCGGTGGCACAGGACGTCGCGAGGACCATACTCTGGGCAATATCTCGCTCCTCTGTGAGTACCATATGCTCGGGATGGAGGTGAGGATGATGTCGGACTACGGGACATTTTTGCCGTTTGAGGGAGACTGTACGCTCACCGTAGAGGTGGGGCAACAACTCTCTCTCTTCAACCTCGGAGGGGCTCATCTCAGTGCCTCGGGGGTCAAGTACCCATTCGAGCGAACCAACTTTGCCTCCCTTTGGCAGGCAACTCTCAATGAGGCAGTGGTCGAAGAGGTACATCTCTCTGCCGATCGCCTCATACTCATATACATAGCGCAGGAGCGCAAGAACCCTCAAAATACTACCCCATGCTGATACTTATTTCCCCCGCCAAGCTCATGCGTACCGTCGAGGACGCCCTTGTAGAGACGACAAAACCACAGTTTGGACACATCGCCGAGCGTTTTGCTTTTGAAATGAGCGGAAAGAGCATTTCCGATCTTTCGCGAGAACTCAAACTGACACCAAAACTTGCAGAAGAAGTCCACACGACATACCAAAGTTTTGCCCAAGCTCCGGAGACACCCGCCTTTATGGCTTATGACGGTATAGTCTTCAAAAACCTTTCGCCCGAGACCCTCACAGACGAAGAGCGACAGAGGGTAGTCGATCAGTTGCGTATCTGTTCCTTTATGTACGGTCTCCTCAAGCCTTGCGATGCCATACGCTCATATCGTATGGAGGGAGACGTGCGCCTCGAAGCCACCGAGGGCGACACCATCTTCGCTTATTGGCGTGGTACACTGACGGATATCTTGATCGAAGAGGTCAAAGCTCATGGAGGGACTCTCCTTTTCCTCGCAAGCGAAGAGATGAAGCAGCTCTTTGACTGGAAGAGGGTACAACGTGAGGTACGTGTCGTACACCCACTTTTCAAGGTGCGCAAGGACGGCAAGATCAAACAGATCGTTGTCTATACCAAGATGATGCGCGGACAGATGTGTCGTCACGCCGTTGTCCACAAGATGACCGGCACAGATCACGAAATGCGCGCCTATGCCGAGGTCATCGGAGCATCGGAGGTCACTGTGAGCAAGGACGGACTGACCTACACGTATATATTTTGATGAGTAAGAGCGAAAAGAAGTGGTACGTCGTCTGGTCGGGACGTGAGCCGGGTATATACGAGAGTTGGGACGAGTGTAAGCGACAGGTGATAGGGCAGAAGGGCGCAAGGTACAAGTCCTTCAAAGGGATCTCTCGTGCCGAAGCCAACTCTATCCTCTTGGGCGGAGCACCCAAAGTCACCCGACCGAGGAAGAAAGTATCTGCCGACACCTCTGAAGTTCTCTCCCCCATAGATCCCGATGCCATAGCCGTGGATGCGGCTTGCTCGGGCAACCCGGGAGTGATGGAGTACAGAGGGGTGTTGATAGAGACCGGCGATGTCATCTTTCACAGTCAAAAATATACCAAGGGCACCAACAACATCGGCGAATTTCTCGCCATTGTCCATGCCCTTGCCCTCATGGAGCAAAGGAGGTATATAGTACCGATCTACTCCGACAGCAGGACAGCCATATCATGGGTGAAAAACAAGGCTGTAAAGACCACTCTCGCTCGTGATGCCAAAACCGATCTCCTCTGGCAACATATAGACAGAGCCCTCGCCTGGCTCAAGACCCATGATCTCTCGCCCTACACAATCCTCAAGTGGGACACAGAGACAAGAGGGGAGATCCCCGCAGACTTCGGCAGGAAATAGAATAGAGACAGATACTTAAAAAGGAGTCCGTCCCAAAGCCTTTAGATATGACTTTGGGACGGACTCCTTTTTATGCCGCATCGGTCAGTAACGGAAGATCCTTTTTTCAGCACATCAGAACGTGTTCCCTAGGTAGTGTCCGAAAAAGTGTGTAAGGTTAGTTCTCCCTTTTTCCCCTGGGGCA
>NZ_JAUMXC010000038.1 GCF_030529325.1 Porphyromonas sp.
CTATGGGGCCTCAAACCAACATTGCAGAGTAGATAATCCAATCGGAAGCTTACTACATCCTAAGTCTCAAAGGCAATCAAAAACATTTGTATGAGGATGTTCAGGATTGCTTCACAGGACAATACAGGTGCCATAGTTATTAGATCTTGGAGAAAAATCATGGTGGTATTGAGAAACGAACCTGTATCACATTATCAGCGTCAGAGATCTTTGACGAGGAGGAATATAGTCAATGGCGAGGCTTAAGAAGTTTAATCCAAGTGGAGCGTGAGATTAGTAGTTCAGAGGGAGAAATACGCATAGATAAGCAGTATTATATCAGCAGTTTACCACCCGAAGATTGTCAATCAATTGGGCAATATATTCGAGGACATTGGGGGATTGAGAACAGGCTCCACCGGCATTTGGATTCAATCTTTAGAGAAGATGCCTGCCGAGCCCGAAAGGACTACTCTGCCACGAATTTAAACACCTTGAGAAAGTTCGCTTTAGCCATTGTTTCTCAGTATAAAGACAAACTATCCTTACGGAAGAGGTTATTCAAAGCCGCTCTGAATATAGACTATCTCAAAAAGATACTAAAGATTTGATGCGGTTACCCTGTTTCACCTCAAAGATCTTCGTCAAGTCTTTGTTATCCTATCATTCTTTAATCTTTTAATGGGAGACAGATTAAAACTTTGTTATTATCCCAATTGTCGGTAAAATGGTACCATAGGAAACATGTAACTCTCGTATCAACTGTCTGTTACTTGGATCTTTGGGATCTTCCATTATTTTTCCGGCCTCATCTTTATTTGTGTAGATGGGAGCGTTCGTAGACTTAAAGTTATACACGTTTTGTATATCAACATAGAGGTTCAGCATCCACTTCTTGAAGTAAAACTCTTTGTCTACGCGTATGTCCAATTGGTGAGATGCAGGTAGGCGCAGTTGATTGAATTTTTTATAGTCGATGTATGCTTGATTGTTTATACTCCAGGCTTTTTTGTCTGTTGATTTTTCTACATCTATAGGAGAGTAGGGAGCTCCGCCGATGTATCTCCATCGAGTTGCGATGTTCCAGTCTTTTCCGATTTTATAACTTGCCATAATGTTGAGCATATGTTTGGTATCCCACGAAGAGGGAATCAACTGACCTTTCCCATTTGTAAACTCGCTGCGAAACAGTGTGTAGGTCGCAGTGATATCTAGATTGTGCCAAGATCTGACTTGTCCTACAAACTCTATGCCGTAAGCACGACCCTCTTCGGTGGATGAGATAGCTTCGTCTCCGACTTGACCATATTCTACTCCCTTACTGGCAAGGCTGATACTGTCAGACAAGGATAATGGATAGTCATGGTAATACTTGTAGAATCCTTCGACACTGAGGCGCAATATTTTGTTTGGACGATAATCAAGTCCCAAAACAGTCTGATCTGATTTAATGTACTTGATACCGTCATGTTGATTGACAAGTACCCCCTTTTCATCCTTAAATCCGAGCGTAGTATAGGCAGGTTGCATCGCATATCTGCCTATGTTGCCGTTCATGTCAAGTTTAGGTGTTATGGCATAGGATATAGAAAATCGAGGAGAAAGTTGGTTGAGAGGATTTTTCATATTTCTATTGTAAGTATTCCCCATTAAATTCGCTCCTAGGGATAACTTCAGCCTGTTATCGAAGAAATCCTTTGATACCTGTGCAAATGCCTGATAACTAAAGAGAGATAGGGTACTATTGTAGTTTATTCTTTTGAGATTTCCTCCCGTGTAAGTCAGACGTTCTGTTTCGTTGGTGTAATTTGCATATTCAATTCCAACACCTGTCAGTAGTTTGAATGGTAAGGCTGTAAATGCTCGTTCGTATCTCAATTTGTTTTCGACCTCATCCGATAGGTACTCTGATATTTTAGGTCGATTTTTATCGTTGCCCATGTATTTGTAATTGCTGTTTCGCAACATATTTCTACTCAGTACCCATGTGTCTATATGTCGATCTCCGAAGTGCTTGTATATAGCTCCTATGGTATAGTTCCATTGTTTGAACTCGGGTAGGTAGCTTAGCAGATACTTCTGGCTTTCTGTTCCTGTCTTCTCAAGGCTTCTATTAAGAGTCATATGATCTATGGCTCCGAGGGTTGTGATGCTTATCTCATTTTTAGGATTGATTTGATGTTTGTACTTAATCTGAAAGTCATTGTATGTGGGTAAGAAAGGGAGCTTTATGGCTTTGAAGAGGAACTGAAGATATGATTGTCTTGCAGAAACAATGAAGGTTGAGTTTTTTCCCAAAGGCCCATCAATGGTGAGAGCCGCATCTGATGCCCCTATGGATACTTTGGTATGTATCCGATCTTTATTACCCTCTCTTTGTTTTATATCCATTACGGAACTCAATGTGTTGGCCTTATTTGCTGGAAATGCTCCGGTATAGAATGTTATCTCACGTATAAAATCAGGATTGATGATACCAACCACTCCCCCAGATGCTCCTTGTGTCGAGAAGTGATTGATCACGGGTAACTCTATACCATCGAGATAGAAGACATTTTCTGCCGGCCCTCCACCTCGGACAATGAGGTCATTACGATTAGGATCAGTCGCTCCTACTCCCGGGAGCGTCTGCACAAGTTTGGAAATATCCCTGTTCGCTCCCGCACTTTTTTCTATCTGCTGTACTCCTAAGGAGAGTACAGATAGAGGACTGTCAACACGTTTTAGGAGAAGATTTGGACGCACAGTGACTTCTTGAAGGGAAGTTGTAAACTCCTCAACGGGAATTTCTAAATAGGTTGTCTGATTACCTTGTACCTGAATCTCTTCAGAGAGCGTAGGCTCAAATCCTACAGCCCTGACCATGAGTTTGAAAAAGCCTGGTTTTACATTGTTTATTACAAACTTGCCATCAATATCTGAGGTTGAGCCTGCAGAGAACCCCTGTACCATTATTGTCGCAAATTCGACCGGTCCGTTGGAGCGTGCGTTGAGGAGTCGTCCTTTTATAGTTCCCGTCTGGGAGTAAGCCATGAATGTGAAGCTGATAACTAAAGCTATAGTCAGTGTTATTTTTCTATGGATCATAAGCTTCTTAGGTATTTTGTTTAGAATCTAATTATATGGTTAATATTTGTGAGAGAGTCCGAAGACTTTTCACCTTGAGAAGCATAAAATTTCGCACCTGACTCTTGTAGTTTTCAGACATGAACTGTCCGCTCACCTTTCTAAAAACAGCTCTTGTCCTCAAAAGGTTCGTTGAAAGGATCAAAAACAATGATAATCTCACACATAAATTGAGTTTGGAATGAGATTCGATTTAGGAGAAGAGAGAACATCAAAAGTCAAGGCGTTTGATAAAATGATATATTTAAATTTATTCAATCAAGTTAAATTCTCTTTTTGATCAGTCTTTACTCCTGATATCCCCCAAAAATATGGTTATATACGAGAGCCTTTACTTTTTAAGATTGCTATACTGATTCAGAACAATATATCTGAAGTGTTGATACGATGTAAAAAGGTCTATTTTAGAGGTGAGTAGAAGGATATAATGAATTCCTATCATATCTTATTTACAGCTGTTTATAAAGTCAAAAAAAATGTCTGGAATAAACAGTCATACTACCTACTAATCGGTAGCAATTAAATTGTGTTATAAATTGTTTGTACCCAAATGTTGTGAAACAAATATATTCTCTTAACTTTGTCAAAGTAATTAAACCCGTTGATAATAGTACAATACATTATTTTTTTACCTCTTATTTGTTGTTTTAAAAACTATGTGGTTATTTAACTCCTCCATTGGAAGGAAGTTTGTCATGAGTCTATCAGGCTTCTTTCTTGTTTTCTTTTTATTGTTCCACAGTTCTGTGAACCTTGTTGCCGTATTTTCTGAAAGTGGATACAATTCTATCGGTCACTTCCTCGGTACAAATCCGGTTGTAGCACTTATGGTGCCAATTCTTGCATTGGGCTTTGTTATCCACATTATTTATGCAACAGTTTTAACTGTACAGAACAGAAGAGCTCGTGGTAATGATCGTTATGCAAAGAGTGCGAACGTAGGAGTGCAATGGGCATCTAAGAATATGTTCGTCCTTGGTGTTGTCGTACTCGGCGCTCTAGGTTGGCACTTATCTCATTTTTGGGCAAAGATGCAGCTGTATGAGTGGACAGGCCGTCCCTCGGAAGAAGGTTTTGCGTTGATTCAAGTGACTTTCTCAGATCCTATCATTGTTGTGTGCTATATTGTATGGTTCGTAGCCATATGGTTTCACCTCACACACGGATTTTGGAGTATGTTTCAATCTATAGGATTTAGCAACGATATTTGGTACAAGAGACTCAAGAACCTCGGTATTGTAGTCGCTACCATCATCTGTCTGATGTTTACATTTGTTGCTGTAGCTTTCTATCTGAATAGTATTGGAGCATGGGATTCTGTCGGTCACCTTTGGACGATTGGAGCTCACTGATTTTTGTGATATTTCTTTCTAAGATTACTCAATTACGACATATATAATCATGGCAAAATTAGATCCTAAAATACCACAAGGTCCATTAGCGGACAAGTGGAATAACTATAAAAGTCATCAGAAACTCGTCAATCCGGCCAACAAGCGCCGTTTGGATGTCATCGTCGTAGGTACAGGTCTTGCGGGAGCTTCTGCGGCTGCATCGCTTGCAGAGATGGGCTTCAACGTGTTTAATTTCTGTATTTCAGACTCACCTCGTCGAGCTCACTCCATTGCTGCACAAGGTGGTGTCAATGCTGCTAAAAATTATCAAAATGACGGAGACTCTGTCTATCGTCTCTTTTATGATACTATCAAAGGTGGAGATTACCGTGCAAGAGAGGCTAACGTGTATCGTCTTGCCGAAGTATCCAATTCTATCATTGACCAGTGTGTGGCTCAGGGTGTTCCTTTTGCACGCGAGTATGGCGGTCTTCTTGACAACCGTTCTTTTGGTGGAGCACAGGTGTCCCGTACGTTCTATGCTCGAGGTCAAACCGGGCAACAGCTTCTTCTCGGTGCTTACTCTGCTCTCTCTCGCCAAGTTGGTAAAGGTACTGTAAAGCTTTACACTCGTCATGAGATGCTTGATGTTGTTATAATAGATGGTCGTGCTCGTGGTATCCTTGTGCGTGACCTTGTGACTGGAGAGATCAAGAGATTTGCAGCTCATGCAGTTGTTATCGCAACAGGTGGTTATGGTAATACATTCTTCCTTTCCACTAATGCTATGGCATCAAATGGCTCTGCTGCATGGCAGTGCTATAAGAAAGGCGCAATGTTTGGTAACCCATGTATGGCGCAGATACACCCTACGTGTATCCCTGTTCACGGAGACTTTCAGAGTAAACTCACCCTCATGTCAGAGTCTCTCCGAAATGATGGACGTATTTGGGTCCCTAAGAAGATTGAAGATGCTGTGGCGATCCGTGAAGGCAAACTAAAACCTACTCAGATTAAGGAGGAAGACAGAGACTACTATTTGGAGCGTCGCTACCCTGCGTTTGGTAACCTTGTTCCTCGTGACGTGGCATCTCGTGCAGCGAAAGAACGCTGCGATGCTGGTTATGGTGTCGGTACAGGTCAGGCAGTGTATCTTGATTTTGCACATGCTATCAACAGACTTGGTAAGGATGTGGTGGAAGCCCGTTATGGTAACCTCTTCCAAATGTATGAAAAGATCACTAACGATAATCCGTACGAGACTCCAATGATGATCTTCCCTGCTATCCACTATACCATGGGTGGAGTCTGGGTCGATTACGAATTGCAGACAACTATACCGGGTCTCTTTGCTATCGGTGAGGCTAACTTCTCTGATCACGGAGCTAACCGTCTCGGTGCTTCTGCTTTGATGCAAGGTCTTGCAGACGGTTATTTTGTGTTGCCTTATACCATTCAAAACTATCTTGCGGATCAGATACAGGTGCCAAGATTCAGTACAGAACTTCCTGAGTTTGCAGCTGCTGAAAAGGCTCTCCAAGATCGTATCAACAGGTTGATGGCTATAAAGGGTAAGAGATCTGTAGATAATATCCACAAAGAGCTTGGTCATATCATGTGGGACTTTGTAGGTATGGGCCGTGATGCTGATGGGCTTAAGCAAGCTATTGACAAGCTTAAAGCATTGAAAAAAGAGTTCTGGAGCAATGTTTATATCCCCGGAGAATCTGCTGATCTCAATGTGGAGCTCGAAAAGGCTCTTCGTCTTGCTGATTTTATTGAGATTGGAGAACTCATGGCTCACGACGCTCTTGACAGAGAAGAATCTTGCGGTGGACACTTCCGACTCGAACATCAGACTGAAGAAGGTGAAGCTCTTCGCCATGATGAGACGTTTGCTTATGTTTCATGTTGGGAATATCAAGGCGAAGATAAAGATCCTGTGATGTACAAGGAGCCCCTTGATTATGAATTCATCGTACGTCAGCAACGTAACTATAAGAACTAATACTTGTGTGTCACATTTTCAAATAGAAGAATTGATTTTATGGATAAGAATATAAATATCAAAGTGAAAGTTTGGAGACAGAGGAGTGCCAAGGAAAAGGGATTCTTCGAGACACATGAGCTCCAAAATGTCTCTCAAGGAAGTTCGTTCCTTGAGATGATGGATATCCTCAATGAAAAGATCATCAAGGAGGGCGGTACACCTGTTGCTTTTGACCATGACTGTCGAGAAGGTATTTGTGGTATGTGCTCACTCTATATAGATGGGGTAGCCCATGGCCCTGACTCTGCTATCACAACTTGTCAATTGCATATGCGCAAGTTTAATGATGGAGATACAATCACTGTAGAGCCTTGGCGTTCGGCAGGTTTCCCTGTCATACGAGATCTTATGGTAGATCGTACAGCATATGACAAGATTATTCAAGCAGGAGGATTCGTTTCTGTCAATACAGGAGGTGTTCCTGATGCTAACGCCATACCTATCCCTAAGCACGATGCAGATTTGGCGATGGACGCGGCTGCATGTATCGGATGTGGAGCATGTGCAGCTGCATGTAAAAATGGCTCGGCCATGCTTTTCGTTTCTGCAAAAGTCAGTCAGTTTGCCCTCCTTCCTCAAGGTCGTGTAGAGGCTGCTCGCCGTGCTAAGGCTATGGTGGCTAAGATGGACGAATTGGGTTTTGGTAACTGTACAAATACTCGTGCGTGCGAAGTATCATGCCCTAAGTCTATTTCTGTGAGCAACATCGCCCGTCTCAATAGAGAGTTCCTCAAAGCGAAGTTCAAAGATTAAACTTTAGATCAGACGAAGAATATTGGTGCGTAGTCCTTGTTAAAAAGGGCTACGCATTTTTTTATCATCATAATGATATAGTGTTGCTATTTTAGCAATTCTGTTGTTATTTGTCAAAATATAAGTGAGGATATATGGCTGATATAGGTTACAGGTAAGGCTCCATTTAGAGAGATTATGCTTATTATTAGGAAGTCAATTTTAGATTAGGCTTGACTGAAACTGATACATCCCCTTCTTATTCAATTGTTCTGCTGTTATAGATATCAAAATAAGGATGAAGGATGTACATCTCTCTAAATCGATGTGTCTACCTTGATCAATCGATGTGCTTACTTTGACGTACCAGGTTATGCAACTTTTCAGGGGGATTTCAGATCAAAAATTTAACAGTGAAAAGTTTATCTGATTAGGCGATTCAGATAAAGAGGTATGCTTATAGGCTTCAATCTCATATCTGGTTTAAGCTTGGGTTCCAAATTATTTTCTATGCCGTATAAAGACAGAAAAGACTAACTTTGTACAACTTATAATAAAAATTCCGAGTATATATCAAAATAAACCACACATATGAACATCACAAAAGAAGAGTTACTCCTTCGTTGTCAGAAGGTAAGTAAAGCATTGGTGGAGAGTGGATGCGACTCCATTCTGCTTCGTAGTATTCCGAATCATATCTACCTTACAGGTAGTGTTTTTTTAGGGTTTACTTTTCTCAAGGTAGGACATGAACCCATTTTTTTTGCTGAAAAACCATCTCAGGTACTTGACGGCTATGATCGCACCCACAATATCAGGAAGCCGGAACAAATGCCGGAAATACTTGCAGAGTATGGTTACGAAATTACCGAACAGACTTGCATTGAAGCTTCCACTTTACCTTTTGCTGAGTACCAACGTTTGAGTAAACTCTCCAAACAGGGAGTATTTTCTTTTGTAGATGCTTCAGTTTTGATGCGTAATGTCCGTAGTATAAAGACCCCTACTGAGATAGAGATCATCCGTAGTGCTGCTATCCCTCATATGGAGATATATAAAATTGCACCTTCCTTATTCAAAAAAGGTATGACAGACCTTGAGTGGCAGTTTGCAATTGAGTATGAGATGCGTAAGCGTGGATCAATTGGTGTCTTCAGGTGTTTTGGCTCTCGAATGGAGATCTTTATGGGCAATATAGCAGCCGGTATTAATGCAAACGTCTCTGCTCCTTATGACTTTACTATGGGCGGAGCCGGGGCACCGGCTATGCCGATGGGAGCCTGTGGGCAGCCTATCACAGAAGGAATGGCACTAATGCTCGATATGGCCGGGAACTATAGCCCGTATAATACAGACATAACGCGTGTTTATGCTTGTGGTCAGATAGAACCTGAAGCTGTGCGTGCCCACAATCTCTCCATAGAGATGCACCGCTACTTTCAATCTCATGCAAAACCCGGAGTGGAGTTGTCGGAGATATATAACCACTGTGCAGAGATGTCTGAAGAAGCGGGATTGTCACGACATTTTATGGGACAGGATCATCAGGTTAAGTTCGTTGGTCATGGGGTAGGCATTGAGATCAATGAACCGCCTGTGATGACACCAAGATGGAAAGGCGTATTCGAGCCTGGAATGACTATGGCATTTGAACCAAAATTTGTCATTGCGCCCACTGGCGCGCTTGGTGTTGAAAACACTTATCTCGTTACAGAAAATGGGGTGGAAAACCTTACTCCTCTTCCAGAAGAGATTGTTTATCTTTGATGAAAGTATTCATTGATATGAATGCCAAAGTTAGTTGTATATGAATAAACTATTTTCACGCTTTCTTATAATAGCAATACTCCTAAATGTACTATTTGACAGTATAGCTGTAGGAGCGACATCTGATAAGGAAGTAAAGCCTGTAAAAAATGTTATTTTGATGATTGCAGATGGGGCCTCCCTTCCTGCAATATCCTTGGCTCGTTGGTATCAGCGTACTCAGGATCCATCAAATATCCGTCTGCACATAGACCCTTATATTTCGGGAACTATTCTCACATATTGTTCCAATGCACCCATAGGAGACTCAGCTCCTACCACATCGTGCTATATGACTGGGATTCCTTCTATCAAAGGCTTCGTCTCGACCTATCCATATTCGGATGGTAAAGATGATCTTGTTCCCCTTGAGGCTTCGAGAGAATATAGCCCTGTGATGACACTCATGGAAGCAGCCCGCATAACTCAAAGTCGTAAGACCGGACTCGTTTTCACCTGTGAATTTTCTCACGCTACTCCTGCAGACTGTACTGCTCATAGCTACAACCGCAGGCGAAAAGAGTGGATAGTACCTCAGATGGTGCACAGTAGTCTGGATGTTGTTCTTGGTGGTGGCGTCGCCCTTATGACACCCGAACTGAAAAGCTTTTTGGAGGATTACGGGACTTCTGTTTATCTCAATGATATCGAGGGGATGAGAGCACATGAAACCGGTAAGATGTGGGGGCTTTACAGCAACATGGATATGCCTTATGATATTGACAGGGATCCCAAGAAGGTGCCTTCGCTTGCTGAGATGGCAGAGGTTGCCATAAGACATCTTGATCGTGACAACGAAGAGGGTTTTGTCTTGATGATCGAGGGTAGCAAGGTAGATTGGGCTGCTCATGCCAACGATCCGGTTGGTATTGCCACTGAGTTTCTTGCATTTGATAAGGCTTGTAAAGTTGCTATAGATTTTGCCAAAAAAGATAAGAATACAGTTGTTATCATAACTTCTGATCATGGTAACAGTGGATTAAGTATTGGTGTTCAAGGCCTTGATGATTATTCCGGAGCTTCACAAGATCAACTTTTCGGTTTGCTCACGAAGGTTAAGAAAACGGCAGATGGTATAGCAGAGATATTACAACAAGTGCCTTTTGAGCAGGCAGCGAAAGTATTTCGAGATGAAGCGATGATCGAGCTTACTGTTGAGGACTTGGAGAAGCTTAAACATGTGGACGGTTATAAACAAAGTCCCTTGCTTGAAAAGGAGCGTAACATAGGTAAGTTTGAGAAAGAGGCTCTTTACTCCGGCTCCTTATCCTCTTTTGTCGCAGAGATCTTCCGCAAGAATATGTACTTTGGCTTCACAACTCATGGACATACCGGAGAGGATGTTCTCCTTGCAGTTTATGCTCCCGAAGATACTCATAGACTTGTGGGATTCAATACCAATATTGAGTTGCATGAATATATGAAAAAGTTACTTGATATAGAACCAAGTATGTTGGATCTGACAGATGAGTATTTTGTCCCTCATGATAAGCTATTTCAAGGGCTGAAATACGTGATCAATGGCAACAAGCCTCAAGAGAAACAACTTGTCGTAAAGTATAAGGGAAGAACGATGACTATACAGGCCTTTTCCTCGGAAGTTAAAATCAACAAACGTGTGATAAGGACCAAAACTCCCGCTGTGTATGTGGATAAGAAAGATCTATTTTATATCAATAGAACTCTGATTGAGGAGTTGAAAAAGTAAGATGTTATCTTTCATGACGATAATACTCAATTATCCTATCATCGGTGATAAAGCTGTCGATCAGCTTGGCAGATTTCAATAACGGAACAGAGATGCCCTCTTCGAGAATATCGAAGGGGGCTTTTTCTATCCGGGCTTCATCCCATAGTCCCACTTCTATGAATGATAATAAGGTATAACTTCCTCCTTCAACAAGCAAGGAGGTTATTTCCGAATCGTTCAAGTATGAAATCAGTTCATCAAGTATTGTTGATTTGTCTCTTACTTGGAGGATCTTACACTTGTATTTATTAGGATCGATGGATGTTTGGGTTGTTACTACTGTCCATCTCTCCGCATCCCTGTAATTCTCTAATATATTGAGACTTTTAGCATCAGGGTCGATTACAAAAGGTTGAGGAGATGGACCTGTCCAAAGTCTGTTGGAAAGTTTTGCCTGATCCAGTACCAATGTCTTTATACCGACTAGTATCGCTGAGTGACGGGATCTTTCTCTGTGGACTAACCCGGAAGTGAAGGGCGTCGAGAATATCATCGGAGCCCCTCCTTCCCTCTTTTTGTCCATGTACCCATTTCTACTTTGTGCCCACTTTAGAGTGATGAAAGGACGATGTCTTTCCTGATTTGTCATGAAGACTTTTGCTACCTCTCTGCACTCTGACTCAAGAACTCCCACCGTTACTTTGACATTATTTGATCGCAGGATGTCGATACCTTTTCCGGCCACGAGTGGATTGGGATCTGTTGTCCCAATTATGACTCTTGGTATCCCTTTCTCTACAATCATCTTAGCACAGGATGGAGTCCGTCCGATGTGTGCACAGGGCTCAAGTGTAACGTACATAGTAGATTGAGGTACAAGCTCTCTGTCTTCCGGCTTGACACTTTTCAAACACTCTACTTCCGCATGTCCTTGTCCTCTTTTTTTGTGATAACCTTCACCGATGATGCGAGTAGAACCATCTTTTTCTTCATAGGCCAGCACTGCCCCCACATGAGGATTGGGACTCACAGATTGTGGATCTGATTGTCTTGCCAATTGTATCGCTCGTCTCATAAATATGTCACTGCTCGCTGTCATAGGTCTGTAAATAATTGGGGATAAAATCTTAAATTTGCCTTTAATTGTGGGGGGCTCACTTTTTATCTAAATAGACAATATGATCCCAATCAGGAGTTTCAAAGACGATATCACTCGACAGCTGATGCCTTACTATCCTCAAGAAGAAGCGGAGGCTATTTCCCGACGCTTGCTTGAAGAGGCTTTTGGGCAGCCTTATCCTATGCTTGTGATCACACCTCCCAAAGATACACAATTTCGTGAGGGGCAAGAAACAATTCTGCTGTGGATAGGACGTCTGAAGAGAAAAGAACCCCTTCAGTACATCTTGAGTTATACGATCTTTGATGGCCTGTCGATCAATGTGCGTCCCGGTGTCCTCATTCCCCGTATGGAAACCGAAGAGCTGTGCCAACGTATCCGAGATCATTTTACTTCAGATAAAAGAGAAATTAAAGCCATAGATATCTGTACGGGAAGTGGATGCATAGCTCTCTCCTTAGCAAATTCATTTTCTCAAGCCAAAGTTGAAGCTCTTGACTGGAGCGATGAGGCTCTGTCTGTCGCAAAAGATAACTTTTCGTCATATCCGGAACTGAGCCATCGGTTGACTCTTATCAGGGCAGATATCCTTTCCGGCTCTTATAAGCCTGATTATGACTTTTACGATATAGTAGTGTCCAATCCTCCATATGTTATGGATCGGGAACGGACTGAGATATTGCCTCATGTATTAGACTATGAGCCAAGCATGGCGCTTTTTGTTTCGGATGATGATCCTTTGATTTTCTATAAGTCCATACTGCAATATTTTTCGAGGAGGCTTGCTCGGGAGGGACTCCTGGCTTTTGAGATTAATCAATCCTTTGGGAAAGAGACTGTTGCTCTTTGTGAGGAATATGGACTTAATGCGATACTCGAACAAGATCAGTACGGCAGAGATCGCTTTGTGTTTGCAACTCCAAAATATTAGTTTATAATGGATGAAAAAGAGCTGAAGCGTTTGATCTCCAAAGCTGAGTCATATTGTGTCAAGGGGGAAAAATCTCCTCTGGAAGTCATCTACAAACTGAGAGATTGGAGCGGTGGAGAAATAGACCAACAAAGTATAAACTTAATCATTGCTCGTTTGACAGAGGATAGATACCTTGATGTCGAAAGGTATGTCTCAGCCTTTGTTTCCGATAAGGTAAGATTCAGCAAACATGGGCCTGTCAAAATTCGTTTTGCCTTGCGAGAGAAAGGAATAGAAGATCGAGTGATAGATGAGGCCATCAGCCGTGTTTCTTCTGAGACATGGCTTGAATTGCTCTCCGATTTTCTCCGAAAGAAACTTTCCTCTGTAAAATCTGAAAATCCCTATCAACTGCGAGACAAGTTGTTCAGAGCTGCATATAGCCGAGGGTTTACTACGGATCTCATTAATAGGGCTTTGAGTTCCCTTGATGATATAGATGGATTGGATTGATTCAATCATATCTTTTCTCCTGCCAAGCTACTGTATCGGATGTCATGATCGACTGTCCAAGGAGCATGCGCATATCTGTGACACGTGTTTTGAGTTGCTCCCTCGCTATGAAGGCATGGAAACCTTTTATCACCCTCATGATCGTATCGAGGGATTTGTTCCTTTTTCTGAGATTCGCTCTGATCTCATCTTTACCGAGCATTCGACGGTTCGCAAGCTTATTCACCGGATAAAATATGAGGGGTATCCTGATCTTGGCTACCGGATAGCAAAGCATTTTGCTATGAGACATCTCGAGCTTGCACATTTTTCGGATGTTTCTGCTATTATCCCTGTCCCCATCACTTATCAACGGCTGTGGAGTAGGGGGTACAACCAATCCAAGGCTATCGCTCAGGGAATTGCCGATGCATATGGACTTCCAATTGTGGAAGAGGCTTTGAAGCGTACATCCGGATCTACCCAGACCAATAGAGATAAAGTCTCTCGATGGGAGGCTATGGGTGGTGTGTTTTCAGGAAAGAGTGGTGTTCTCGAAGGACGTAGAGTACTGCTTGTGGATGATGTCCTGACATCCGGAGCGACAGTAGTTCATGCTGCAAAGGCTTTATATGATGACTGTAAAGTCGAGAGTGTGTCTGTCTATACGCTTGCCTTGGATGTTTATCTTTGATCTTTCCTAGAAGAGATGTATACTGAAAAACTTATCTACTTTAATTCATCAAGGTAGCCAACTTAATTTATCAAGATAGTTAACTTGATTCATCAAGGTAGCTACATTGATTTCACGAGATAAGATCCTTTCATAAGTGGATTGAAAAATACATATATTTAGGTATATGGCGATTGAAAAATGCTTATTCTTGGGGATTTCAGGGACGTGATATCCTATGTACCTTCGTAGCAAAATCAAACTCAAGCAGAATATGCGAGAAGAAAGAGGCTTTCCTCGTTTGGTACTTAATTTCTCAGTAGTCAAGCTATTATTTCTTTTTATATTATACATGACCTCTCCGATTATTTTCGGGAGGGCTTTTGTTTGTGCTCAGGAGGCCTCAAGTCTCTCGGTGTTGGTAATAGACGGAGAGAGTCTTGAGCCTTTGCCTGGAGCAATCGTGCGACTCTCAGGCGCAGAAGCAACTAAGATCAAGCGAACCAACATGAATGGTATGGCTTGGCTGAAAGATATACCATCAGGAAAGTATCAACTAAAAGTCTCGTTTGTGGGTTATGAGGAGTACCATAGGAGTATAGATATACTGAAATCAGACTCCTTGAAAATTTTCCTCATTCCTCACAATAAAACACTTAGAGAATTTGTCGTAACTGCATCTGAATCCAGAGGTCTTACGAGTGCCTCCAAGATAGGTCAGGATGCTATGAGACACCTGCAACCTTCGAGTTTTTCTGATTTGCTTGAACTTTTACCCGGGGGATTTTCAAAAGATCCAAACTTGACCACACCCAATGCAATCAGACTCCGGGAGCCAGTCATCCCTGCTGTCAGTCGTATGCCGGGCATGCCTTATGCTTCGACTGATAAGTATCCAACTCTTTCTCTTGGTGTGACATTTTTGGTGGATGGTATTCCTTTGGTCAATGATGCCTCCATGCAGGTGGTTGATGGAGCATGGGATCCTACGGTGACTTCGCGTGAATTTGTAAATAAGGGAGTAGATATGCGTAGCGTATCAGTGGATGATATAGAGGAGGTTGAGATCGTGAGAGGGATACCTTCCGTAGAATATAGCAATCTCACAAGCGGGCTCATTAAAATAAAGAGAAAGCGAAGCTACAACACCTTCAATATTCGATTTAAGGCAGATATGAAGAGCCATCTCTTCAATCTTAGCAAGGGTTTTCAAAATCTTTGGAAAGGCTTTGATCTAAGTCTCGGAGTGGATTATATACATTCTAAAAGAGATCCTCGCAACATAAGGGAAACTTATAAACGGATGGGATTTTCAACCAAGGGGACACAGAAGTGGAACACCTCTTGGGCAAAGGTGACATGGGACTTAAATCTTGATTATATCGGGTCGTTTGACAATGATAAAGTCGATCCGGATGTCAACAATAATAATCTTGATGACTACAAGTCCTCATACCAAAAACTTATGGGTAGTCAGTCATTATTATTCAAGTTTAATGACCCTTCATGGATATCAGAGTTATCTTTGGATGGCTCATATAGTGCAAGTATTGAGCGGGTCGTTATCGATCGGTTTGTTGAGCTTTCGAGGGGACTTATCTATACAGACACAAAGGAGCAGGGTGCCCATGATGCCAGGTATTATCCTTATAAGTTTGATGCTCATCATGAGGTAGATGGGCGTCCACATCATGCATTTTTGAAGTTGAAGGGGGTGTCTAACCTCCGATTGTTTGCAACAAAACACAATCTTATATATGGGGTGACGTGGGACTATCTTCACAATAAAGGTAAAGGGGCTATTTTTGACTCTCATAAGCCGGTCTACCCTCACGCAAATGCTCGAGCTAGAGCATTTCATGAAATTCCTGCAAGGCAAAATCTTTCTATATATCTGGAGGACAGGGCTTCGGTATCTATCGCTCAGAATACATTGACAGTGATGGGAGGTCTTTCTGCAAATAAACTTTTGGGAATAGACGATAGATACAAATTGTCCGAGCATTGGTATATCGATCCGAGGCTTAATGTCCGTTTGGCCTTCTCAGATATTCCTATTAAAGGAAAGCCCATGAAGCTGGCTCTTAATGGAGGAGTAGGGTGGCATTCTCGTTTCCCTACTATTTTGCAGCTATTTCCGGAGCTTGACTATGTGGACTTGGTGCAGTTAAATTATGATCCATCTAATGAAACTCGGAGACGAGCCAATATTTTCACTTATATTATAAGTACTGAAAACTTTGACCTTGCTCCTGCTCGCAATTTCAAATGGGAAGTGCGTGGGGACATGGATTGGAATGGATATAGCTTTTCAGCAACTTATTTTAATGAGAGGATGAGAAATGGTTTTAGACCTGATGTTCAGTTACATTTTCTATCTTTCAAGAGATACGATACTTCAGGGTTGGACCACGAAACTTTGACGGGACCTCCAACTCTGGAAGATCTTCCCTTTACCGAACGTATAATCTTTTATGGGGCTCCTAAAACCTCCAATGGCAGTGAAAGTTATAAGTATGGCATCGAGTGGATAGGATCTACTCCCAGGTATGTAAATCTTAATACTCGTTTGACTTTTACAGGGGCTTGGATCAAGAGCATTCATCGTAACAGCCTCCCTCAATACTACCGCCCCAATGTGATATTAGGTGGGGAGGAGTTGCAATATATAGGTATTTATGATGATACCGAAGGAACTGAGACAGAGTCTCTCACAACAGATTTGAGATTAGACGGCTACTTTCCTCGTATAGGCTTTGAGGTGTCGTTATCATTTCAAACAAATTGGTATGCTTCGTCTATGCGATTGCCTATATCTGAACGTCCGGACAAATATATTGGCTTGGATGGCGTATACCATCCCTATACAGACGAATCAGCTAAGGATGCACGACTGCAGTGGCTTATACGTAATGTGACAGATAGTCTCTTTGATAGATACACTGTGCCTATGTTGACCAATGTAAATCTTAAGGCTACAAAGTTTCTTTTTGACGAAAAGTTGCAACTTGCCCTTTTTGTTAATCGAATATTCGATTATAGTCCCGATTTTGAGAGTAGAGGCATAAAGATCCGACGTCATCAGGTGCCATATTTCGGTATGGAAATAAATATGAAGTTTTAGCTATGATTAGAGTTAAAGATATATTACGTTTGTTTGCTGTCGTAGCGATGTTACTGATCGGGTTAAATGCCTGCAGGACGTTGGATACGGATGATGTCATGTGTGATGCATCGCTCAAACTTCGATTTCCTGATGCAGGAGAAGGGGTGTTCAACCTTGAAATCCAGTTTACCAACATAAATACCAAAGAAGTCATCAAAAAAAGTAATGTCAGGCAATTAGAAGTGCAACAGAGGCTTCTTAAAGGAGTTTATCGGATTCAAGCCAATGGAAATTTTGTTCCTTTAGGTCATCCGAGTGGTGCACTACCATTAGTTGTACGCGGACATCTTGATGCTGTGATATTGACGGGACAACAAGATCCTATCATTGTTCCTCTCATAAGCCTTCAAAAATGATGAAAGTGTCTCGTTTCCAAATACTTTTTTTTCTACTCTTGAATGTCGTAGCTATGAGTGCCTTTGCACAAGACATTGCAAAAGCTATTGACAGTCGAGAGTCACTTTACGGAAAGATATACGCTTCATATAAGGGGCTGTCTTCGCTTCAACACCTCAAGTATGATAGTAGTCTTTCCTCGATTGATCTATCGTACAGTGAAGTATGGCAGCGAGAGTATGGACTCTATCACGAAGGGTTGGGCATCAGGCTTGGAAGATTTTCCGCTTCTACGTATCTCAAAGGTCTGAACGCTCTTTCTATTTGGGGTAATGCTTCGTACTCCAAAGGAAAGGAAAAGAAAGTAAAATGGAATTCCACACTTGACTTTGACCGTCTTTATCCGTACATCGTTGCTGATAGCTTGGGAGGGGATTTTACTGTCGAAAAATATGTGTTCAGTGGAGGATTATCAAAAGCTTTTATCTGGGGTAGTCTCGGGGCTCAAGTTGCTTATAGAGCTACTCAAGGTTTCAGAACGGTTGATCCTCGCCCCCGTGATATTGTCTCAGATTTTGAGATAAGTTTATCATATGCTAAAAATATCGGTGAGAAATATACTTTGGGTGGAGAGATTTCATACGACAGATACAGTCAAGTGGCCAATGTGGAGAACTATAATGAGGTCAAACAATCTCCGGAATGGCTCATGTCCGGTCTTGGAACAGAGTTTAGACGCATTACATTGGGTAAATCTGAGCTCATTTATACCGGACATGAAGCTCAGATCGAACTCTCTCTAGTCCCCAACATTCACAGAGGCTTATATGCCAACTTTATTTATGGATATGGTGCTATACAACGATTGGTCTCTGAACTAAACGTTGCTCCTATCAACGGCTATGGAAAGCATAGAATTTTTTCAAAGGTCGGATATTTGACGAACGTAGGGAAATTGACTTGTGGTATCAATACTAAGCTAAACTATGAACAACGTATAGGTTACGACAATGTATTGGGAAATGCCGGAGCCGGGGAGTATGATGTCATAGCCAAATTAGAGCTCTTTGAGGCAAACAGACTTACCTCTATGATAGAGTTTCCTATAGGGTATGAGCAAAATCAAGGTTTTTCTTGGCGTATTGTCCCCGAAGTAAGTTATGGACAACTACATCTGAGGAATATTTATCCTGATCATCTATTCAAGACAAGTAATATTACTCCGTCTCTCTTGGGTATGATTAAATGGCAGAAGGGCAAAAGTGCAGTTTTGTTCGAGATAAATGGGCTCTATGAGGTCAACCTCTATAATCAATCGAGAGTCCTCAAGGGTGCACTTTCAACATATCTTGTCAACTATCTTGATCATACACTGGAATATCTTTCTCACAACAAACTGCAAGCTTCCATAGGGCTTGAGTATCGGCATATTATCAGCGACAAATATAGCGTAGGTTTCCACTCTCAGTATACTTATAAAAATGTATTGAGAGCCAATCCACATGCTCTTACTATGACAATATCATTTAATTATTAAACTCTAAAAAAGAAGACATTATGAAGTTTACAAAGATTGCATTTTTGCTTCTTCTATTGATCGGATTTTCTTCTTGTAAGAAGGATAATTCTGAAATTATCGAGAAGCAAAAGGTAGAATTAAAGACAGTCCTTCCCTTGGGACTGAAGCATGCAGAGTACCTCAATCGTAGCCTTGAGATTAAAGGACTCGCAGACAACAGCACTACAAAGTTTTCAGACAACGATTTAAAAAACAATGTTATTACTGTGGAACTATATCCCGGTAACTACACTGCAAGTTTCAGTGCCTCTATAAAGTTTAAGGATGAGAAGGGGATATTGAAGGAAGGGTCGGTTTCTTCAACTCTTGATTTTACTGTCGTGCCATCTCCAACAGCACCTTTGCAGATTGAGATACAGCCTAATTACAGTCAGTCTACTTCCGGTTTTGTGATCGAAGAAGTATTCTTTACATCTACGTACACCAAGGATGGAAAACAATATTTCGGAAGTAAGGATCAGTATATCAAGATCTATAACAATTCAAATGAAGTGCTTTATGCTGACAGCTTGGCATTTGTGGTATCTGAGTTTATGACTATAAATGATACTGAGTATAGGCCAAATATCTTAGATAAAGCCATACCCGTTGAGGCTGTATACGTCATTGAAGGGGATGGGGATGATCATCCTATTCAACCCGGGCAGCACATTGTTATTGCGAATGATGCAATAGATCATACGAAGGTAAATGAAAATTCTGCAGACTTATCAAAAGCAAACTTTGAATGGTTTGATAAGTTTGATAACCCAAAGATTCAAGATGTAGATAACCCGGATGTTCCAAATCTTGTTAAATATTATAGTAGTAGTAAAACTATTTACACAATACATAATAGGGGATTTAGGAGTGTTGCGATCGTTCGTATCCCGGTAAATAAAGAACTTTTTGTGAAAGATTATAAGTATGACTACACTTATACATTGGTCACAAATGCCGGTTCATTTGAAATGAAAGGTAACGGATATAAAGTTCCCAACGAATGGATACTTGATGCTGTGAATATCAGCACAAAAGCAGACTTTAAAAAATCAGCGATGGATATCTCATTAGATGCAGGGTATACCTACTGTTTGGAGAATAAGGATGATAAGAATGCTAAAGGAACTGCAATAATCCGTAAGGTGGAGAATATGAACCACGATCGCCGTATCTTGAAAGACACTAATAACTCTACTGAAGACTTCAATCCGAGAATGAAAGCCTCTTTACTTGCTAAATAATTATAGCGGCATTGAAACCATAAAAAGATGGGGCTGTGTCAAAATTCATTTTTGGCTCAGCCTCCTTTTTTATACCTCAT
>NZ_JAUMXC010000039.1 GCF_030529325.1 Porphyromonas sp.
CGTCGTATGATTTACTCGACGAATCGGGTGGAGCGTCTCAATCGGAGTTATAAGCACACGTTGCGAATGCATGGGGCTCTTCCCTCGGCTGATGCCGTCGTCTTTCTCTTGGGATCTGTTGCCCGAGAGATGACCGAAAGGACTTACGCAAGGAGATTGCCCTATTTCCAAGACCGGAGTATCAAATAGAATGAGTAATAACCCGAAAAACTCAAAGTTTTTTACCCCCGGGGTTACCCCGGGAATAAAAGGAACAACTAACCTTACACACTTTTTGGGACACTACCGCTAAAGGACCTGAAGTTGGGGCTGGCCGGCTTATGGGAGTTTGAATGGGAGAGGGCTTCTGTATGTTTTTCAGTGATGAGGTGCTGCAAAAAAAGAAGAAGGCGTGTCGGACATCAAAAGTCCGACACACCTTCTTTTTTATAGGACTGTGTTTGTGTTTATTGATCGAGAGCCTGACGAAGGTCTTCGATGATGTCTTCGGGACATTCAAGACCGACAGAAAGGCGTATCATGCCATCGGTGATGCCTGCTGCGGCACGCTCTTCGGGAGTATATGGAGAGTGTGTCATGCTCGCAGGGTGCTGGATGAGAGACTCCGCGTCACCGAGACTGACGGCGACAGTGCAGAGCTTGCAGCTATTGATGAGCTTTTTACCGGCTTCGATGCCTCCTTCGAGTTCGAAACATATCATGCCGCCGGGGAGCTTCATGTACTTCTTAGCCAAATCTCTGTAAGGGAAGGAGTCAAGCCCCGGATAGCTGATGCTCTTGACTCTCGGATGAGACTCGAGGAACTTCGCGACCTCGATGGCATTGGCACAATGCTTTTCCATACGGATGGCAAGGGTCTTGAGGCCTCTTTCGATGAGGTAGGCGTCAAATGGACTGAGGGAAGCTCCCGTGAGGTCCTTGACCCCTACGAGGCGCACTTGTGTGATGTATTCGGACGAACCCACGACAAAGCCCGCGATGACGTCTCCGTGCCCATTGAGGTACTTGGTTGCGGAGTGAACGACAACATCGGCTCCGTGCTCGAGTGGACGACAGAGGTATGGGGTACAGTAGGTGTTGTCCATCATGACAGTAACGCCCTCTTGACGGTGAGCAATCTCTGCGACGACCTCAATGTCGATCATCTCCATATTGGGATTGGAGGGGCTTTCGAAGTAGACAATCTTGGTGTTGGGACGCATAGCTTTGGCTACTTCTTCGGGCTTGGTCATATCGACGAAGTCCACAGTAATACCGTAGCGGGATAGCCCGTGGCTGAAGTAAGCGTAAGTACAACCGTAGAGGGTCTTATGAGCTACGATATGGTCACCTCGCTCTACGAGTACCCAGATCGCCGAGGTGATGGCTCCGATGCCTGATGCACAGGAAATGGCAGCTTCGGCTCCTTCGAGAAGAGCTACTTTTTCTTCGAGTTTGGTACAAGTGGGATTACCAAGGCGGGAGTAGATGTAACCCGGCTCTTCGAGAGCGAAGCGTGCTCCTCCTTGTTCGGCACTGTCAAAGACAAACGTAGAGGTCTGATAGATGGGTGAAGCGAGTGCCCCGAAAGGATTTTTCTCATGAGAGGCGCCGTGAATAGCAAGGGTGTCTAAGCCCGGCTTTGAGTTCTTTCGTGTCATAATTCTTTAGATTTTATTGTGATAATGGTATGTCAGAGAGAAATCCGGTTGCACCCTTGGGACGTCTGTTCTCTTCAGGAGATAGAGTCGGTAGGAGTCTCCAATGTCATCCCTTCGTCCGCTGTGGATAGGGAGTCTGTGGGGATGGGAGTCTCGATAGAGTCCGTGGGGGTGTCGTTAGGAATCGAGTCTTTGGGCTCTTCGGCCACCGGTGTGACATATTGGAGCCTCTTCAGAGTGATCTTGTCTATGAGTAGCGGTAACGTGCGTCTGACGCTGTCATTTCTGAAATAAGACAAGCGGAAATCCATCGAGTAAGCCGATGGAAGAGTGTCGGGAAGAATGATTTCGTAGAGGTGGTGCTGACGTGCTCTTGTAATCGTGTCGGCTGCCTTGTAGAAGATGTTTTTCTTAGCTCCGTCTTTGATGTACATGGAGAGGATGATTGTCTCTCCTTTGTAGAGCTGTGGGAGGAATGCCATCTGCCAGCGTATGGTGTCTTTGCCCGCTATGCTGTCGGGTTCGTAGAGCAGTCTGCTGATGGTGAAGTAATAGTCGCTGCCCGAGATGAGGATACGGTGTTTATTCTCTTCCCACAAGTCGGCAGCCGGAGTGTAGCGGACGCGTGTCTCCCGGACTGAGTCGTTATAGATAGAGTCGAGCCTATGGATGTCTTCTTTCAGGTTGCGCTCTATCTCCTCGTAGACGGAGGCAAATTTCTCTGTGTTTTTTCCATACCAGATGAGCGAGGAGTCATAGTCTTCACGGGTGATGTTGTACTCTGCAAAAACGCTCTCATAGAGAAGCCTCGATGCGGAGTCGCTTAGATAGTTGTTGTTCAGATAGGCATCGACAAGGAGCACCGATCTCGTGACCTTGACCATCTTGCTGCGAGAGAGCACGTTGGAAGGCCTCAACTGACACCCTCCGATGGTGAGCACAAGTACAAGAACTATGAAGACTAAGGGGTTCCGCATCATTCGTCAGGCATTACGTTTTCTTCGTCCTTTGTTGTTTTCTTTTCACCAAGGAGATGGGCAAAAGACTTGTGGTAGAAGAGGAAAAGTGCCACAACTCCTACCGATATACAAGCGTCTGCAAAGTTGAAGATAGGGCGAAAAAAGACAAAGTGGTCTCCTCCCCATATAGGTACCCACTCAGGAAATTGACCCTCGATAAGCGGGAAATAAAACATATCCACCACCTTGCCATGGAGCCAGCCTGCATAGCCTCCGGACTCGGGGAAAAGTGTCGCAACCTGACCAACGCTATGATCAAAGATCACTCCGTAAAAGATGGAGTCGATGATATTGCCTACCGCTCCGGCAAAGATTGCCGAAATGCAGAAAAGAAAGCCTATACTGTACTCTTTCATCTTGCATATCCTGGCTATCATCCATAAGATAAAGCCCGAGGCAATGATGCGAAACACCGATAGGAAGGCTTTGTTGAAGACTTCCCAGCCAAAGGCCATTCCCGGATTTTCGGTAAAGTGGATGTAAAACCAGTCGGTCACTCTTATGCTCTCCCCAAGCATCATAGTCGTCTTCACCTTATACTTGATGATCTGATCTATAAGTAGTAGGAGGACGATAAATGCGACTGTGAGGATACTTCTCCGACGGACGGTGGATGTTTGATTCATATTTTGTTTATGGGGTATAGAGGGAGGTTTAGCGTGCTCCTCCCTCTTTTGCTTCTATACTAAGTGTGGCGTGAGGTACTGCACGGAGACGCTCTTTTGGTATGAGTTTCCCTGTTTCACGACAGATCCCATAGGTTTTGTTCTCGATTCGTACGAGAGCAGCCTGTAGGTTCTTGATGAATTTTTGCTGACGCTCAGCCAAGAGGCTTGACTCCTGCTTGGAGAGGAGGTTGGCACTCTCATTAAGGGTCTTGAATGTAGGCGAAGTATCCGACACATCATTGCTGTCAGAGTTGTCTATTGAAGCTCTGAGAAGATCGTAGTCGCTCATTGCTTTTTCGAGCTTCTTTAAGATAATCTCCTTGAACTCTTCAAGTTCCTCATCTGTGTACCTGTTCTTTTCCATGATAGTCATATTTGTTGTTTGATTATTATTCTGCTTGTTTTTTGTAGTTGGTGGAGGGCTGTTAAGCCTTCTCCACCTTTACTTTTACTTCCATGCCGTCCATATCGAGGATTTCGGCATCATTGATATTTTGTACTACAGCCATCTCTACGGCTTGCACCTGAGTAGAGATGTAGTCTTCAAAGTCTTTCACTGCAGGATTGATCTCAGCATGAGAGAGTATCTGTACTCGTACCTTGTCCGATACGTTGAAGTTCTTGGACTTTCGGATATTTTGTATCCTGTTTACGAGTTCGCGAGCAAGTCCCTCATTGCGGAGTTCATCCGTGATTGTCACGTCGAGAGCCACTGTGAGCGCACCTTCGTTCTGTACGAGCCAGCCCGGTATATCTTCCGAGATGATTTCCACATCGGCGATATTGATCTCCTGACCTTCATAAGTCATCGAGCCGTTACGCTCAAATGCCAGGATATCCTCCTGTGGCAACTCTGTAAGATATGCAGCCACGCTCTTCATTGTCTTGCCAAACTTTGGACCCAAAGCCTTGAAGTTTGGTTTGATACGCTTCACGACGATGCCCGAAGCATTATCTGCAAAGATAAGCTGTTTTATGTTCACCTCATTGATGATGATCTCTTTTACGTTGTCGATGGCCTTCATCTGGTGGGCATCCGATGTGAGCACAAGTATCTTTGTCAGAGGTTGGCGCACCTTGATGTTCACCTTTCGGCGAAGGGCAAGGATCATCGAAGATATGGTCTGTGCATAGCGCATTTCCTCTTCGAGCTTCTTGTCTATGACACTTTCATCACAGACAGGGAAGTCTGCCAAGTGTACCGAACTGTCATATCTCTCATCCATGCGAGAAAGGTCTCTGTACAGATGATCCGCATAGAACGGTGCGAATGGTGCGATCAGGCGAGATACCACGGTGAGGCAGGTGTGTAGTGTCTGATAAGCCGACAACTTGTCTTCGCTCATACCTCCACCCCAAAATCTCTTACGGCTCAGACGCACGTACCAGTTACTCAAGTGGTCGTTGACAAAGTCCGATATCGCTCTTGCCGCACGAGTAGGCTCGTAGTCATTGAGATCCTTGTCCACCTCCTTGATGAGGCTGTTGAGCATCGAGAGTATCCATCTGTCGAGCTCCGGACGATCTGCGTTGTCCAACATAGGCACCGAGTGATCAAACCCATCGATATTCGCATAGAGAGCAAAGAAAGAGTAAGTGTTGTACAGTGTGCCGAAGAACTTCCTCTGTACTTCCTCCACTCCGTCGGGGTCAAACTTGAGGTTGTCCCAAGGAGAGGCATTGGTGATCATGTACCAACGTAGAGGGTCAGAGCCATTTTTCTCTATCGTCTCAAACGGATCGACGCCATTGCCGAGACGCTTTGACATCTTGTTGCCATTCTTGTCGAGTACGAGGCCATTGGAGATCACTGTGCGGAACGCCACGCTATCGAAGAGCATGGTGCCGAGAGCGTGGAGGGTAAAGAACCAACCACGAGTCTGGTCTACCCCCTCGGCGATGAAGTCCGCAGGGAACATCTTACCCGTCTCTATATCTGCTCCGTGCTCAAACGGATAGTGTACCTGAGCATAAGGCATCGCTCCCGAGTCAAACCACACGTCGATGAGGTCTGTCTCACGATTCATAGGCTTGCCCGAAGGGCTTACGAGGACGATCTCATCCACATAAGGGCGGTGGAGATCTATACGATCATAGTTTTTGTCCGTGTATTCTCCCACGACAAATCCCTTGAACGGATTTCCTGTCATCACTCCCGCCTTGATAGACTTCTCTATCTCCGCATAGAGTTCCTTGATGGATCCTATACATATCTCTTCGCTACCGTCCTCGGTGCGCCATATAGGCAAAGGCGTTCCCCAATAGCGAGAGCGGGAGAGGTTCCAGTCTTGTAGGTTTTCAAGCCACTTGCCAAATCTACCTGTCCCCGTAGACTGAGGTTTCCAACAGATGGTCTCGTTGAGTTCCATCATGCGCTCACGCACCGCAGTCGAACGGATGAACCAGCTGTCGAGCGGATAGTAGAGGATAGGCTTGTCTGTACGCCAACAATGTGGGTAGTTGTGTACATGTTTTTCTATGCGGAAGACTTGATTTTGCTGCTTCAGCATCACGCATAGGTCTACATCAAGGGTAGGATCAGCCTCGGTGAGGGTCTCATCATAGGCATTCTTGACATAGCGCCCTGCATATATATCATATAGAGGGATATCCACATACTTGTGAGCCCACTCTTCATCGAGATCTTCGATCTTGTAGTACTTACCTGACAGGTCTACCATCGGACGATCCTTACCATCACGATCTTTCATCATGAGCGGAGGTACACCGTTGGCCTTTGCCACCTTGTCGTCATCAGCACCGAAGGTAGGCGCGATGTGCACGATACCCGTACCATCTTCTGTCGTCACGAAGTCTCCCGAGATGACTCTGAATGCGCCTTCGCCCGGATTGACCCAAGGGATGAGCTGTCTGTAAGCCATGCCCACGAGGTCGCTACCCTTGTACTCCGCAACTATTTCGTAGGGGAGTACTTTGTCTCCTGCCTTGTATGCCGAGAGAGGCACTTCCGCTCCAGCTGCCGGGAAGTAAGTAGGCATGAGGTCCTTAGCCATGACCGCAGTCATCGGGAGGTTGGTGTATGGGTTGAATGTACGTACAGCGACGTAAGTGATGTTTGGGCCTACGCAGAGCGCGGTGTTGGATGGAAGAGTCCAAGGCGTTGTTGTCCATGCAAGGAAGAACACATCTCCGTGTCCCTTCATTTCCTCTTTGGGCTCTACGACTTCAAACTGTGCAGTACATGTAGTGTCCTTGACATCGCGATAGCATCCCGGTTGGTTCAACTCGTGCGAACTAAGCCCCGTTCCTGCCGCAGGCGAGTAGGGTTGTATCGTATATCCCTTGTAGAGAAGCCCCTTTTTGTAAAGTTGTTTGAGGAGATACCACAAGGTCTCTATGTATCTGTTGTCATAAGTGATATATGGGTGATCCATGTCTACCCAGTATCCCATCTTGTTGGTGAGGCTCTGCCACTCGTTGGTGTACTTCATGACCTCCTCTTTGCACGCGGCATTGTACTCTGCCACTGTGATCTTGGTACCGATATCTGCCTTGGTGATACCGAGTTTTTTCTCCACACCGAGCTCTACCGGCAGACCATGAGTGTCCCAGCCCGCCTTGCGATCGACCATGAATCCCTTCATCGTCTTGTAACGGCAGAATATATCCTTCAGAGTACGAGCAATCACGTGATGAATACCCGGCATACCGTTTGCCGAAGGTGGTCCTTCGTAAAATATAAACTTAGGAGCATCTTCACGTATCTTGAGTGACTGTCCGAAGACTTGTTCCTCCTCCCAGATTTTCAACATTTCCTTGTTGATTTCCGAGAGGTTCAAGTGGTTGTATTCTTTGTACTTATCTGCCATCTTGGTATGAGTGGATTATGATTATTTCGCGCTGCCCAAAATGTGTCGAAATTTTCCCTATTTCAGGCTTTCCGCAAAAATACAACTTTTCCACTAATTATTATTATTTAAGCCCACATCATCTCTTTGCCACTTTGTCAGGTTATGTGCAGGATATGGTTTAATCTCAAAGGCCTTATCTCTCAATATCCTTTACAGGTGTTCGGTGTGGGTTGTGTCATTCTATCAAGGATCAACAAAGAGCAAGCCCACGCCGTAGATAAAGCTATGGCATGGGCTTGGCAGCTTGATTCCGAAAAATCAAATATTCATTGGATTGAATCGGTCTCAAAGAGGGGGCAGATATGCTTCGTCGCCTCAGGTGGAATAGGTGGGAAACATAGGATGTCCCAGTCTTCTACATCTGAAAGATAGAACTTGTCGTCACGACGCTCTATGAGGTAAATCTCAGGGTAGTAGTATGAAGCACGTATATTAAATTTATTGCATTTGGTTCTGATAACCTTCCACAGCTCGTGAGGGTGGGTGAGTTTATACCCTTCGTATTGCTCTTTGCTTATCGTGATCGTCGAATGAGGTCTTCTGTCGAAGTTGAAAATTATAGTTTCCCTGTCCTCTTTTGGTATATTCATTTCAAAAACGAATCCATATTCCTCTCCTGATGCCTCTTTTTCAAGTTTCCATTGTTCGGTATATGCCTCCCTTTTTATGGGAGGAGTATTTACAAGGATATAAACAGGGGGATGCGGTTTCTTTGTGCGCCTTATGCTCCGGTCTGTGACCTTATATAGGTTGCCTGCCTCTTTTTTTCTGTTTTCTATCTCAAGTAAGAGTGTCGGGAACTTTTTGTGTACATCTTTGTATGTCACAAGCTCTGAGAAGTCCTTGAGCGCGACCAACTTTTCGAGCCTGATTACGTTCAGATTTTCATGCAGAGAGGGCTCTTTTTTGATTTTCTCGGTGCGGAAATACACCGTCAGCCCTTCTGCCATTTCATACACAAAGGTAGAGTCGGATGTCTTGGCCCATTCTTCATGGGAAGCCGTAAGATCCCCTTTTAAAGATATAGATATCTTGATGGGATCCTGCGTTTTTGATTTTTGTCCCCTCGCTTCTATGAGAGGTATGATCATAAATATCGCCAATATGACTGCGAGATGTCTCATGATAGATCTCTATGGTTTTTGAATTATAAGTGCTTTTGTCGGTATGAGATATCTTACAAAAGCGAATATAATGAAAGGAGTTGATTTTTTTGTATAAATGTCTATTGGAGTAAGCGTTTTTGTCATGTCTATATTTTTCACCGTTTTACAGCTCATATATAAGCTGTTGTTTGAATCATTAATTAGGGTGAATTTTTTCTCGAGTCTGACTGTCCAAAAAAGGTTGTCTAACTTGATGAATCAAGATGCCTACCTTGACACATCAAGTTAGACAACCTTTTTTGGACAGTTCTATATCTTATTTTTTGAGGTTGGTTGATGAAGGAGATATATCTCTCATTTCTTGTGGCTTTGGGTGTCTTTTGGAGTGAGAGGTGTTTGGAGGGATGTTTTTACCCTCTGATTGTTTTCTTTGCAATGCTTTTCTTCTTAATTGTGAAATTCTCTTTTGAATGTTCGCGGCAACAACAAGAATTTAGATAAATATTCCAAAAATGCGGTTTTCGACTTTTATTTTCAGAACATGTACTATTTGATATGTCTACATGGTGTATTTGTGGAATGTGGTTATTTTTGGGTTTGTTCATTCTTACTTTTGGTTTTTTATAGTTGAAGTCGCTGACTTTTATCTATTTTGAAAGTAGTGGAAAATCTGTTAAATGTTTGGCTTTCAGTGTGTTTTTTGAAAACCGGTCTTGGTAAGATGCTTGGATTTGCGTATCTTCGGAGCACCGAAAGAGTACCCGGTAAAAATTTCAAGGTCTTTCAGGTGGGTCATTGTGCTCTCCCTTACTGCCTGGAAGAACTGTAATGAACAGATTGATTGAAAACTTTATTTACAGAGTAAAAGGGAGACGATTTCATATATGAACAGAGTATTCGTGAATGTTGGACGATCGCTTATTTGGGTTTTCTTGACCCTTGCGATGGGCTATGCTCTACCCAATGAGGTACGTGCACAAGTAAAGAAGAGGGTCGTGTCCGTCTCTTTCAAGGAGAAAGATCTCGCATCCATTCTGGATTTTATCTCAGCGCAGACGGATCACACCATTATGTACGATAATGATGTGAAGTCATATCCTAAGACTGTGACTGTGTCTTTCGACAATGTCGCTCCTGTCAAAGCCGTACAGGAGATACTTGCCGGCTCTCCTTTCACCTACAAGGTAGAGGGAAAGAAGATCACCGTCTACAGACTCCAAAGCGGGCAACCTGCCGTGGGAAAGGCAACAAAAGAGGTGTCCGGAGTCATCAAAGAGGTCAATGGAGATCCTCTCCCCTATGTGACGATCCAGCTCAAAGGTACAAAACAGGGATGTAGATCCAACATAGATGGGGTTTTCAAGCTACCTGTCACTGCCGATAAAGGTGAGCTCATCATCACCAGTGTGGGATTTGAGGCTCAGACCGTGAAGTACTCGGTCGGCACTCCCCTCAAGATCGTGATGAAGGAGTCTGTCAATACCCTCGGTGAGGTCTCGGTAATCGCCTATGGTGAGCGTAACACGAGAGAAATTGTGGGATCGATATCCTCAGTCAAGGGCGAAAAGCTCCAGGATGTCCCGACGCCTTCGATCGAAACCTTGCTTCAAGGCCAGATGTCCGGGGTCGAGGTCAGCAACCTCTCCGGCTCTCCCGGTGGTGGAGGTACTAATATCGTCATTCGTGGACACAGCTCACTTAACGTCCAAGGTGTGAACAATGGCTCTCCTCTCTTTGTCATCGATGGGGTGCCTGTACGCTCCGATGCTTCGTCCGAAACAGCAGGAATCAACCCCCTGGCAAGTTTGGACCCTACTACGATCGAGTCGGTTGAGGTGTTGAAAGATGCTGCTTCTGCCATTCTCTATGGCTCACGTGCCGGTAACGGGGTTATCCTCATTACCACAAAGAAAGGAAAGGTGGGAAAAAATGAGTTCAATGTCAATGTCTCTCAGTCTTACTCATGGCTTCCCGTGACTCCTCTTCAGGTGATAGGTAAGGGCGAAAGAGACTTCCGTCTATTGCAGGCTAAAAGGAGCAGAACGGCGAACTACGACTGGGATACTGAGCTCATCACTGTGCCTCAAAATCATAACGACAGCTATGGTTGGGATCCTAATCCCAACTTTGGTGGCTATTACGATTACTTGTGGCGCAACGGCGCGCTTTTGAACGAGGACTATCGCCTACCTCTGATTGCACAAGACTCTCTCAACACTTTCTACAACAATAGAACCAACTGGTACGACTATGCGTTCCAAGTAGGTAAGGTGACAAAGGCTGACCTTACGGCTCTGGGAGGAACGGAAAATCTACGCTATATGCTCAATGCCGGATTTTATGATGAGACCGGTATCATGCTCAATTCGAAGTTCAGCCGTGCGACCTTCGGCTCCAACATAGATGTCAAACTAACACCTAAGATCGAGGCTTTTGCTCGTGTAAACCTTGCGTACATGAAGAAAGCAGGAGGAGACCAAGGGCGTGCTCAAGGGCTCACGATAGACCCTAAGCAGACATCGACCTTGTTTCCCGGAAAAGGATCTATTGCCGAGGAGATTGCGGTACGCCAACTTCGTGATGTGATAGAGAAGAACGCAAACTATAATGTCCGCCTCAATATCGGAGGGCAATACAAAATACTCAGAGGACTTACATTAAGCTCTTCTGCAGCTGTAAACCACTACTTGACTCGCTCCAATGTGTTCACCCCAAACTATCTGAACGCAAATGGTCTGACAAGCTCTCAAGCGCGTGTGATCGGAATGACTTCTATTCAGAATGAAAACATCCTGAACTACAATCTCAATATCAGAGATACCCATCACTTTGATATCCTCGGAGGTGTCACCTTTAATGCCGAGATGCTCGAGAAGTTTTCCGGCTCTGCATACGGTGGTCCTACCAACAGGATCTATTATATCGGTGATGGATGGCCACAGTCAAGGATCGATGAAGCCGGAAACTTTGAGGCTCTTCAAAAAGTGACAACAGACTTTGAGGAGCAAAAGATGATGAGTTACTTGGGACGTATGTCTTATAACTATAAGAAGAAATATTTGCTGGATCTCTCTCTGCGTTCGGATGGTTCGTCTGTCTTTGGTAGCGATGTCAGATGGGGGATATTTCCTGCTGCCGCTCTTGGATGGGCTTTCAGCTATGAGCCGTTCATGAAGGATTTCTGGTGGTTGAGTTTCGGTAAGCTGAGAGCCTCTTGGGGTAGATCCGGACAGAAGTTCCAGAGTGCTTATCTTGCACATGGTATTATGCAGGAGCACAATACTTTCTTCGGAGAAGTGGGCTTGCAGCCTGGGACGTTGGCAAATAGTAGACTCACTTGGGAAAAGAGTGACCAGTATGACTTCGGTCTCGACCTTGACTTGCTCAACTACCGACTGAAGGTCAAGCTCGATTACTACTATAAGTATTCGAGTGCTCTCCTTATGCAGGTGCCGGTGCCTGGGGATGTGTATCTTTTGGATGAAAAATGGGATAACTCTTCGGCAATATCCAATGAGGGAATTGAGCTTGAAGTTCGTGGAGATATATTCAGAGACAAGCCCTTCAATTGGACTGTAGACTTCAACATCTCTCGCAACTGGAATATGTTCAGAGAATCTTATGGCAATATCGACCTGGCGGACAAGGTGCTGGGACGCCCTATACACGGAATTTATACGTACAAGGATGAAGGTATCGTACAAGATGAATCAGAAATCCCACAATACTACGATCAACAGGGGAATCGTCGTCCTTTGCTGATTCCGGACGAAAATCATCCCCTCAGAGTAGGTGGTCGTAAGATCAAGGATCAAAATGGAGATGGACGTATAAATGCCAAAGATATATTCTATGCCGGAAGTACCATACCCCTTGCTTATGGGGGGATTACCAACACCTTCTCATGGAAAGGCTTTACGTTGAGTGTCCTTTTTAACTATTCTCTATCAAGAAAGGTCATGAACATGGTCAAGGCCGCGGCATTCAACTTTGACAAAGGCTTTGGTACGCTTATGGATGATCCTTCAAGATATATTTTCTGGGAGCAAAAAGGGGATCGTGCAGATTATCCGTCTCTTGAGTTTTCGGACAGTGGTTATATCGGACAGTTTGATGGGGATATTGCATCCAATATTGAAAATGTCAGCTTTGTCCGTCTCAAACAACTTGTCCTGTCATATGCTATGCCTAAGCCTTTCGTCCAAAAATTCGGATTTAAGGATGCACGAGTGTATTTGTCCGGGGAAAACTTGCTCCTCCTGTCAAATTACTCCGGCATAGACCCAGAAATCATCGATCCTTATAGTGGCAAGGATGATGGAAAGAGCTATCCCCTCAATAGAAAAATAACAGTAGGGATGACACTTAAATTCTAAACATAGTAGAAGATAGATATATGAAAAGATTATATATACCGATTGTCATTACATCGCTTTTGTCTTCATGCAGCTTGGATGTGATCCCCGAAAATGCCTTGACATATACCAATGCTTTTCTGACAGAAAGGGATCTCAATACTACAACAACAAATATTCATTTGCACCTGTCTAAGCTACCTGAGCTTTCGACAGCATATGACGTAGGCACTCTTGCTGATGAGATTACTGAAGGCAAAGACTTTAGAGAGTGGAGTCCCATAGCGGTGACGCGTAGAAATGTGAATTGGAAGCCCCACTATGATGCAATATATACTGCAAATCTATTGTTGGATAATATCTATAGGACAGAGGGGATTTCGGATGAGAGAAGGAACTACCACAGAGGACAAGCCCTATTTGCCAAAGGATTTTGTTATTTTTCCCTTTCTCAACACTTTGGTACTGCAGTTGTGACTGAGGACTCGAAGAGGCTTACGGCATATCCTCTTAGTTCGATTATTCAGGTCATAGACGCTTCGATAGCTGCGGCAGAGGAAGGATACAATATCTTGCCTGTACACTCGGAGCTCAGTACGATAAGTGGAGCTCCTGTCCCTAATAAGCAATTTGCTTCTAAAGGTTCTTGTGCTGCGCTGTTGGCTCATGCTTATGCTTGGAAGGGCTCTTTGATAGAACTGTTGAATCTGGATGGTGATGCTCAGACTGCATACCAAAAATCTATTGAGTATGCATCGAAACTTATGGACGGTAGTGCCGGAAACTATACTTTGTTGTCATCGGTGGAGGAGCTATGCAAGGCTATTTCTAATCCTACACAAGTAAATTCCGAGGACATATTCCTTTTTGCATTTGACAGATTCCAGTCTGAATACTCTGTTTCTCCCTCTCCATACACCGGGTATGTGGGGTGGCCGATAGATAAGTTTAAAGTGCTTGGTGAAATTGAGACTTCGACAAATTTTAGATTGTATAAGTCCACTGCGGAGACTCTGTATCCCGATGAAGAGGATCAAAGACGTCAGGCGTTCTTCTATAAATGGGAAGACAAGCATGAGGTAGATGATAAGGAGTATGCTTTGCTACATAAATATCGTGAAGGTGTTTATGTTGTTGACCAATTTGATCCAAACGGGGGATATTTCAGATCTTTGAATGCAAACTATAACTATTGGCGGTTGGCGGATCTTATTCTTCTCCGAGCAGAGTGCTTGGCTAAGTTGGGTCGGAATGCAGAGGCTGAAAAAGACTTGAATATGATCAGGGTTCGTGCCGGAGCTAAACCATATCCTGCACCTCATGATAAAGATCTCAAGGCTGCGATATTCAACGAGCGTGAGCGTGAACTCATCGGAGAGAGTAACCACAGATACTTTGATATTGTCCGTAACAACTATATTTCCACAAAACTTGAAGGTAAGTTCAAGACGCTTACTCCTACGGATATGAAGAATGGTGCGCTATTTTTGCCTATCCCAATTTCGGCATATCAGGATAAATCGGGACAGATCACCAATACGCTTATTATCCAAAGTATTTATTGGAATATGTATGTGTCATAACTTTATTTAGAAGATTGATTTGATATGAAAAATATATCGATATATGTTGTAACTTTGATTCTGACGGCTTTTTCTGTGTCATGCACAAAGTTTGATATCATAGATACGGGAGTAGCTGATGGCAATCATGATATGGTCATGTGGGATTATTTCAAGACGAATCCGTATGACTGGGACTCCGTAATGGTGATGATCAATCACGCAGGATTGAAAAATGTCTTTGATGGCACAAGTGAGCATGGTAAGGAGATCACTTTTCTGGGGATCACAAACCACAGTATCCGCAGGTATTTGTTGGATAAGGACATTCCGACAGTGAAAGATATGCCCGTCGAAGAGTGCCGGGATATTGTTTTGTCGTGTGTTATCAAGGGACGTTTCTTGCTTGATGACTTTATCGAAGGAGCTCCTTCTAAAGACCCTGAAGAACTTATAGGAACTGGAGGCAAGATGTATACTACCCTCTCGGGTAAGGAGATTTGGATCTATACTATACGTGATCCTTTCGGTGGAGTGCCTAAGTCCGGCCCAAAGACCATCCAAATCGTTGCTCCTGAAACTCAGAAGAGGTTTAGGGTGGTTTCCACCAATATTCAGACGACCAGTGGAGTAATACACGCATTGGATTATAACGGTTTCACAATAAAGGATATTTAAAAAATAGACATGACTATGAAGAGAATATATGCATTGTCAGCGGTAGTTACACTTTTCGTGCTACTGTTCAGTTCATGCAACAAGATCCCCGTCGGGTACCTCAATACGAAAGATGCAGTGTTTACGCCTGACTCCATCTTTGTGAGTCGTAATATAGATCCGGAATCTCCTCGTGCGAAGAACGGAGCACCTTGGACCTCGCTACAAATACAAGGGATCTCGGGCACCAATCCGATCAACTATGAATTCAGCTCTGTCAAGGTGAGTGAAGGCGGAGATGCTGCAAAGTTTGAAGAAATTGTCAAGGCCGGGCATGTGTCTGCCGAAGGTGGTGTTGTTAAGATTTTTCAAGAAGGGATCAAGATAATCCCCAATGGAAATTATACACTAAGCCTCCGTGCATATAACGAAGGTCATTCACATATTCTGAAAGACATCATCACGTTTGTTGTGAGAGATAACATTGAAGAATAATGTGTACATTTTGACAATGAATGACAACTAAATACCAATAAGAGATATGAGAAACAAGCTATTATTTATCGTAGGTATGGCTTTGTCGCTCTTTGTTGTGCAAGCTCAAGAGCCAAAGTCTGAGACCGGCATCAAGTTCTTCAATGGTACATTTGAAGAAGGTTTGGAACTTGCCAAGAAGGAAAATAAGCTCGTCTTTGTGGACTTCTATGCTGTGTGGTGCGGTCCTTGTAAGAGGATGGCTAATACCGTCTTTACACAAGAGAAGGTGGGTAAATACTTCAACGAAAAGTTCATCAACCTCAAGCTCGACGCAGAGGCTCCACAGAACAAAGCTGTCGCAGAGAAGTACAAGGTCGTGGCTTTCCCTACGCTTGGCTTTTTCAAGGCTGATGGTACACCATTGGCAGTGACTACCGGCTCTATGGATGCCGATGCCTTGATAGAGGCGGCCAAGGTGGCTTCGGGTGAGGCTATTGGGTTTGAAGAGCTCTACAATATGCACCGCAAGGACAAAGATAACCTTGATATTCAGCAACAACTCCTTCGCCAGACTCCGAGCTTCCTCTCTTCTCTCGAGGGCACAGATGCCAACAAGTGGGCTGTGCGTATGCGCAAGTTGTATCGTGGTTATATCGATGCCAAGAAGGGCCCTGCTCTGATCAATACACAAGACTATATAATCATCACCTCATTGGGGACTGATGATGAGGATGGTCTTGCCGATATGATAGAGTTTATGAATACCAATCTATCCAAGTGGTCAGAAGTCGTGGGTGATGCTGCGGCATACTTTATCATCGAGCGCAACGACGAAATGATGAGTCGCTTGGCAAAGGAAGGGAGCACAAGCTACAAGGATTATCTTGAACGTGTCAGGACAGATTATAAGGAGGCCTATGCTGTGTTGGACAGCTCGGTCATTTCGCCTTATGAGAAGTCCAAAATCTATTACGAAGCATTGTATACCCTCTACAAGAACCGTAACCCTCAGGATTATATCAACTTGATGAAAGAATATTTTGGCAGATTGAAAGAGGCTGCGACTCCTGCGGACTACGGTCGTGCAGCTCAGGATCTCTATGCTGCTGCCGAAGACAAACTCAAATCTGAGCACCACAAACAGGCAATAGAGTGGGTACAGGTCGCACTCAATGCCGAAAAGAGTGTTATGGACAGGGTCAATTTCATGGTTATGATCGGTGACTCTTATAAGAGCATGAAGCAGTATGGTGAGGCACGAAAGTACTACAACCAGGCATTTGCTGAGTCTCTTCAGATGGCAGACATGATGATGGCTCAACAAATGATTCATGGAGCTATCCGGATGAAGCTCCAAGAAATCGAACTTCTTGAACGCTAATAACTCTCACATCATACGATACTACGGAGTGGATTGCTTCGTCATGAAGCACATCCCCTGCGTATTGTGTCTACGGTAAAGTGTCCTCTTGAGCCTGCCTGAATTTTGGATAAGGGCAGGCATGGAGGACGCTTTTCTACTTAATCTGAGTAACAAAACAAATCATATGAGACGACTGAATATTATTTCATTTATCCTTGTGACTGTGCTATGCTCAATCTCTGCCGTCGCACAGCCCAAATGGATACGTAAGGGAGTCCTGCCCAATGGGCTTACTTACTACCTCGCTAAGACGAGCTATACACCTGATGAGGTCAACTTCTATCTCTATCAAAATGTGGGAGCTATCCTCGAAGGTGATAAACAGCAAGGTCTTGCTCACTACCTTGAACACATGGCATTCAATGCTACGGAGCACTTTCCGAGAGGAGTGATGAGTTTCTTCCTGGAAAGGGGGCTCAACTCTTTCGATGCCAAGACAGGGATCAACGAGACAAGATACCAGATCAGTGGCATCCCTATCTCTGACAAGCTCCTTGTGGACTCTGTCATGCTTGTCCTCAAGGACTGGTGCAGCGGTATCACCATACTTTCGAAGGACGTCGAGAAGGAGCGCAACATTATCACTGAGGAGTGGAGACAGCGCAGCGGTGTTGATCGTAGACTCACAGATGCCATTGCCCCGGTGATATACAATGGCGCCAAGTACGCCGAGCGCAATGTGATCGGCCCTATCGAACTTATCCGGCGTTTCTCTGCAAAAGATCTCAAAGCATTCTATAAGCAATGGTATCGTCCTGATCTTCAGAGTATCATGGTCATAGGGGATATCGACCTTGATCAGTACGAAGCGAAGGTTAAACATCTCTTCGGATCCATCAAAGCTCCCAAGAAGCCTACACCCCGGAAGGAGACTATCATCGCAGATAACGATATTCCCCTTTACTTCAGATTTGTGGACAAGGAGAATGACAATAATTCGTTCGGGCTGTATCAGAGAGTACATCTGCCTGCTGACGAAGAAGGGAGAGACTATACCAAAGAGAGTGTCTGCATACAGATATATAACAGGCTTGCGCCTCGGAGATTTGCCCTGATCCGCAATGAGGGTGCCGAAGCATCCCTCATGTCTACTGTGAGCTATGACGCTTTGGTGCGCTCGTATTACCAAAATGCCTGGGATGTAGTGCCATATGCCGGACGTGAGATAGAGGCTCTGGAGCAGATGCTCAGTGTAAGGGAGTGGATCCGTCGTGATGGCTTTTCGGAGGAAGAGTTCAATGAGATCAAGAGTACCATGTATGATGATATACAGGGTATCCTTCAGCAGGGTGGGCTTGAAGCTCCCGACAATCTCATGGACGCCTTCAAGCAAAACTACCTCTACAATACCCCCATTAAGAGCATGACGGAGTCCCTCTCGGAGACTATGGAGACCCTTGCAGAGCTTGAAGTAGAGGACTTCAATAAGTGGGTTGCCTCCTGGACCAAGGACAAAAATCTCGCATTCATCACATACTCGTCCAAGTCCGAGGATATGAATATTTCTCTTGAGGACTTCCAAAAGGCATTGGCTAAGGTCAAGGCTGCGCCTACCATGAAGTTGGCTACAGCAGGCCCTATCAGCGGAGATATCATAGATTACGAGATCCCTGCCGGCAAGATCGTCTCTGAGAAGCACCTCAAGGACATCGATGTCAAGGAGTGGACTCTCTCCAACGGTGCTCGTGTACTTTACAAAAATGTTCCCGAGATCTCCGGCCGTTTCTACTTCGTTGCTTCGAGCCGGGGTGGGCGCTCTGTCATCGAGCCTAAGGATCTACCATCTTACTCGGCTATGCAGGCCCTTGTGATGAGATCCGGTATCTACAAGTACAACCGAAATCAGCTGCACAACTGGCTGAAGAGTAAGGATTTTGAACTATCGCTATCTTTATCCGACTATACTGAAGGACTTGGAGGTAACGCAGCCGTAGCCAACAGCGAAGACTTCTTCAAGTACGTCCACCTTTTGATCACAAAGCAAAACTTCGATAAGTCCGAGTTTGACAAGCATGTCGAGCGCAAGAAGTATCTCTTCAACTCCAAGAGTACTGTCGGTATGACTGCCGTCCAGGACTCTATCATGGCTGTCCTCTATCCTGAGTCTCCATACAATCCTCACGAGAGCATCGAGTACTTCGACAAGATGAAGCATGCCGACCTCAAGCGCCTCTTCGACTCACGCTTCGGCAATGCAGGAGACTTCATATTCTGCGTCATCGGAGACATTGCGGAAGACAAGGTGAAAGACCTCATCACCCGCTACGTGGCATCGCTACCGGGAGCACCTCTTGCTCAGCCTGAAAAGTATCGTTATATGGACTTCTCTTCTCCTGAGAAAGAGATCATCAGGGAGTTCCACACAGAACTTGAGGGCGACTCGGGCGAGGTCGAGATATCGTTCTCAAACGCTAAGGACTTCACACGTGTAGAGGCCAATGCTTTGACTGTCCTCGAAAGCATCTTGCAAAACCGCTTCTTCAAAGAACTCAGAGAGAAAGAAGGTGGTGTGTACAGCATCGGGGTCAAGTCTTCGTATGTACATCAGCCTCGATCTTCGGCATCGCTCAGCATCAAGTTCAGCACTCAGAGAGCAAAGGTCGATCAGCTCAAGAAGAAGGCCTATGAGATCTTTGAGTCTGTCCTACAGGGCGACTTCACCGAAGATGAGTTCAAGAATGCTCACATCCCAATGGTACTCCACAGCCGTGGCAATGCCGTAGAGCCTTCGGAAAATCCTCTCCTCTGGCTCGTGATCCTCAATAGCTATGTGGAGGACGGTGTTCTCCCTGACCTCAAGGCGGATTTCTCTCCTGAGCATGTCGAGAACGTTACCCGCAACGATGTCATCAATGCCGGAAAGAAGCTCATGGATGGTGCCAAGAAGCGTGAGATCGTGGTCAAAGCCATAGCACAACCATCTTACGGTAGGACTCATACTTTCTGATAAGTATCATCTACCAATAAAATCCCAAAAGGGGCTGCATCGGAGTCTTTTCCGATACAGCCCCTTTTTTTCTGAGGTATATGTCATGTAGTGGCTTTCCTTACCGAGGGTTAAGGAAGGGAGAAAAAAGGCAGACAACCTCCAATCACAAGGTAGGTAACTTCGGTAGTGTCCGAAAAAGTGTGTAAGGTTAGTTCTCCCTTTTTCCCCTGGGGCA
>NZ_JAUMXC010000040.1 GCF_030529325.1 Porphyromonas sp.
GGGATACTCGCCTACCCAATCCCAAAGACCAACAAAAGGTCATTGCCCTCTTCCATAAATCGGGAGCAGAAACAAAGTCAGACTTCGTACGTGCTCGCCTCTTGGACGAGAGTTTTAAGGTCATTACCGTAGATAAAACTGCCGTCGAGTACTACCGAAAACTCTCAAACATCTCGGCACAAATTCATAAGATTGGTGTACTGTACAACCAAGCTGTCAAGTCCATCAACAGCTACCATTCGGTCAAAACTGCTCAAATATTATTGCAGAAATTGGAGTTTTATGCAACTCAAATTATCGCTTTGCAGGAACAAGCGGTGGCACTCACTATAGACTTTCGGAAGAGATGATTGCGAAGATTTCTGCCACCGAGAGCCTCAGAGGAGCATTGGGCTATAACTTCAAGAAGGTTGCCAAAGAGGAAGCAACAGTCCTTCTTGCCCAAGGCTTGTATCAGAATATGGAGGGTACATACTCTATGGCAGAAGTCCTATCCGATATGGAGCAAGCAATCCCCGACAAGTGCCGAACGAAGAAAACGGTCTTTCACGGCTCGCTCAATCCGCACCCGGACGAGCAGCTGTCCGATGAAACCTTAGTGGCAATCGCCCGGGAGTATATGGATCAGCTCGGCTATGGCAAGCAACCCTACATCGTATTCAAGCACAACGACATTATCCGAGAGCATATCCATATCGTTTCCCTTCGAGTGGATAGTAATGGGCGAAAGATTAACGATAAGTATGAGGGGAGACGAAGCAAGCGGATAACAGAGGAGTTGGAGAGAAAGTATGGACTAATCCCAGCTTCACAGAAAGCAGTCACCTCAAAGACTGAAGTCGCTAAGATAGATGCCACCCAAGGCGACATCAAAAGGCAGATTAGCGAGGTAGCACGTACTACACTCAAACGCTATACCTTCTGCTCTTTGGGCGAATACAATGCCATCCTTAGTCGCTACAATCTGGCGGTAGAGGAAGTCAAGACGGAGTTTCGTGGTAAGCGTTACGATGGACTCGTCTATCTGGTGACAGATGACAAAGGCAACAAGATCAGCATACCTATACACGCTTCTGAGATTGGACGAGGAGTTGGCTATTCAGCCCTGATGAATAAGATCACGAAGTCCAAACAGAGTATTAAGCCCTTCATTCCTCCTATGCGTAAGGCGGTGCTATCCGCTATGCGAACTTCTCCCAAGAATATCGAGGAGTTGCATGAACGGCTATCACGGCAGAACTTGCGTATGGCAGTCCGCCTGAATGATAGCGGACGTATCTACGGCATCACTTTCATAGATGACGATCGAGGTGTAGCCCTTAATGGTTCACGATTAGGTAAGGGGTATGCAGCGAATCAGTTCCATGTCTACTTCAGCGACACATCAGTCAATCGCGTCTTAGATGAAAATCTCTATGGCGGAATAGAAGCGGAGAACTCTTTGCCTAATACAGCAACGCTTACTCCATCTATTGAGAGGACAGAAGAGAGCGATAATCTCATCGACGAATTGGTGGACGACCTTATAGGAGAAGGGCTGCCTACATCGGGCAATGATGATTGGAAAGAAGCTGCTTGGCAACGAAAGCTCCGCAAACAGAGCAAGCTCAAGATCAGACGAGTGAAGAGATAAGATTATAGGGCAAAGGTTTCACGAACGATCACCTGTCGGTGATTTCTTTGTCACGGGAGAAAGCAATATTACACAGCCGTTCGTTAGACGACCATCACACGAGAATTTTCAAACAATAAGACAATATAGATTATGGCACAAGAAGACGACTTGAGAGCACTCGGCAAGATTATGGATTTTATGAGAGGACTATCCGTGATATTCCTCCTTATCAACTGCTACTGGTTCTGCTATGAAGCCTTCCATTCGTGGGGCTTTACGCAGGATATTGTAGACAAAATCCTGATGAACTTTCAGCGAACGACAGGCTTATTCTCGTCCATCCTTTGGACGAAGCTATTCTGTGTGGTTTTTCTCGCCCTCTCTTGTCTCGGCACAAAAGGCGTAAAGGAGGAGAAAATTACTTGGACAAAGATTTGGTCAGTGCTCGCTGTGGGCTTTGTCCTATTCTTCCTTAACTGGTGGTTACTAGCTTTGCCAATTGGTAAGATAGGAGCAGCCTCGCTCTACATCTTTACGCTCTCAGTGGGCTATATCTGTCTCTTGATGGCTGGGGTATGGATGAATCGCTTGCTCAAGAATAACCTGATGGACGATGCCTTTAATGTAGAGAACGAGAGCTTTATGCAGGAGACACGGCTAATGACCAACGAATACTCGGTCAATCTGCCCACACGCTTTTACTACAAAAAGCGATGGAACAAGGGCTGGATCAACATCGTGAACCCTTTCCGTGCCTCTATGGTGCTCGGGACGCCTGGCTCGGGTAAGTCCTTTGCGATTGTAAACAACTATATCAAGCAGCAGATTGAGAAAGGCTTTGCAATGTATATCTACGACTATAAGTTTCCGGATCTGAGTGAGATTGCCTACAACCACCTGCGCCATCATCTCGATGCCTACGAGGTAAAGCCACAGTTCTATGTCATCAACTTTGATGACCCAAGAAAGTCGCATCGCTGCAACCCCATCAACCCAGCCTTCATGACAGATATTTCCGATGCCTACGAATCAGCTTACACCATCATGCTGAACCTAAACCGCACGTGGATACAGAAACAAGGGGACTTCTTTGTAGAGTCGCCTATTATTCTCTTGGCTGCCATCATCTGGTATCTCAAGATTTACGAAAACGGTAGGTATTGCACTTTTCCCCACGCTATTGAGTTCCTCAATCGCCCCTATGCTCAAATATTCCCCATCCTGACCTCCTATGATGAACTGGCCAACTACCTCTCTCCTTTTATGGACGCTTGGGAGGGCGGAGCACAAGATCAATTACAGGGACAGATTGCTTCAGCTAAAATCCCACTCTCTCGTATGATTTCACCGGCACTCTACTGGGTCATGACAGGGGATGATTTTTCGCTCGACATCAATAACCCCAAAGAACCGAAAGTGCTTGTGGTAGGTAATAACCCTGACCGCCAGAATATTTACTCGGCAGCTCTTGGGCTGTACAATAGCCGTATCGTGAAACTCATCAACAAGAAGAAGCAACTTAAATCATCAGTGATTATTGACGAGTTGCCGACTATCTATTTCAGAGGACTTGATAACCTTATAGCTACGGCTCGCTCCAATAAAGTAGCCGTATGTCTTGGTTTTCAGGACTTTTCGCAGCTGACTCGTGACTATGGCGACAAAGAGAGCAAGGTGATACAGAACACTGTGGGTAATGTGTTTAGCGGTCAAGTCGTAGGCGAAACAGCCAAGACGCTCAGCGAACGCTTTGGCAAGGTACTACAACAGCGTCAATCAATGACTATCAACCGCAACGACAAGTCGACCTCGATCTCTACTCAGATGGATAGCCTTATCCCTGCATCAAAAATTAGCAATCTTACTCAGGGTATGTTTGTCGGAGCAGTGTCCGATAACTTTGATGAACGCATCGAGCAGAAAATCTTCCATGCTGAGATTGTCGTAGATGTCGCCAAAGTCTCAGCCGAAACCAAAACCTACGAGCCTATCCCCGTCATTGCCGAGTTCACAAACAAAGATGGCTCCGACAGTCTCAAAGAGTCTATCGAAGCCAACTATAAGCGAGTCAAACAAGAGGTGCTAAGTCTTGTAGATAGTGAAATTAAAAGTATCAAGGCAACCCCTGCTCTTGTACATCTAATCAAAGAATAGATGTAACTACATATTGACATCCCAGAGTAATTTTTGAAATAGATTCCCAGACGATTTGACTACTTGAAAATCAACAGTCTGATTTTCCATTGGTTTTATCGCTGCAATACGGAAACGGCATGCAATCTTCTGTCGTTCCAAAGTATCTCGTACGGAAGAAAACTCAAGTATTTCTCCCTCTATTGTTTTTTGACCTGTTTGAAGAAATAAAACCTGTCCGTTTATGTTGTTCGGTCTTTTATTTTCAAACTTGAGCAAAATGTTCATCTCTACACTATCACCTGATGATAAGGGAATCTCATAGATAGTCGCTGTTCCGGAATAGACTTGTTTGTAAGGCAAAAAATAAGCTATAACAAAAAGACAAAGCAACACAACTCCAATGGCGGTAATGCCATAGCGCACTAACGAAGAAGGGATTTCCCCGACAATACTGCGAACTTTTTCGCTACGAAGCTCAAAACTTCGCTCTTGTTTCTGTTTCTCTTCCATATCAGTTGCCGAGTTCTAATTGATTCTTTACTAAGGCAAAGTATTTGCCACGTTTGGTGGTCAGTTCCTCGTGTGTACCGACCTCTACTATTTTGCCTTCATCCAAAACTACAATTTGGTCGGCATTTCGGACAGTAGAGAGACGGTGAGCCACCACTACTACAGTTTTACCCTTGTAGAAGTCCTCTAACTTCTCAGTAATCGCTCGTTCATTATTAGCATCCAGAGCATTAGTAGCTTCGTCTAGGAACACAAATGTAGGGTTTTTATAGACCATTCGAGCAATTAGTATTCGCTGTCTTTGTCCCTGACTAATCCCTTGACCATCTTGCCCAATCACTGTGTTGTAGGCAAGTGGAAGGCTCTCTATATGGTCTGCTATATTAGCTATACGAGCTGCAGCCCTTATTCGCTCAATGTTTGGCGCGTCATCGCTTATAGCAATATTCCGAGCTATTGTATCGCTAAATAGATATCCCTCTTGCATCACTGCTCCACAGTGATTTCTCCACCAGCTGAGATTGTACTCCTCTAGGTCGGTTCCTGAGACCTTTATCTCACCCTCTAGTGGTGAATAGTAACCAAGCAGTAGCTTAATCAAAGTAGTCTTTCCGCTTCCACTAGCACCCACTATCGCTGTTACTTTCCCATTTGGAATAGTGAGATTGAGATTATCCAAGATAGGAGTTGGGCTATAGATGTCGTACTTAAAGGAAAGGTTCTCCACCTTGATATCTAAGTTGTTTGGTGCAAAATTAGTAACATGTCGGTTACTATTCTCCTCATTCTCCTCTGTATGGATTTCATTCATACGGTCTAGGCTGATGCTGACATCCTGCCAAGAGTAGATAAATTGGATCAATTGCTCCACAGGACTATTGAGCTGTCCGATGATGTACTGTACTGCAAGCATCATACCAAGTGTCATATCTCCCTTGATAACCGCAGTAGCTGCAAGAACAGTGATGAGAATGTTTTTGACTTCATTAATGGTGATACTACCAGCTTGCTGAATTTGCTGAAGATTGAGACTCTGTAAATTGACCTTAAAGAGATCTGCTTGCACATCCTCCCACTCCCATCGTTTACTTTGTTCACATCCTTGTAGTTTGATTTCTTGCATCCCATTGATTAGCTGGTAAGTTACATTGCGATTCTTCCCTGCTTGTTCAAAGTACTTGTAATCGAGAATCCTTCGCTTTTTTAAAAATAGTATTATCCAGCCAGCGTAGAAAATAGTTCCAAAAATAAATACCAAAAATATCAACAGATTATAGAAAGCGAGAACAATGCTAAAAATTACTAACGTAAAAAAAGAGAACAGTAATGTCAAGGTATTAGAGGTCAGAAATTGCTTTACTCTATTATGATCTTCAATTCGCTGTAAAATATCACCTAGGAGTTTAGTATCGAAGAACTTCATAGGTAACTTCATCAGCTTAATGAAGAAGTCACTAATAAGCGAGATGTTAATTCTTGTAGAAATATGAAGAAGTAACTTGGAACGAATAAAGTCTATAATAGTTCGGCTAAATAGTAATAATAGCTGAGCAAATAAGACAAGCCAAATAAAACCTATATCTCTTCCCCCAATACCTGCATCAACTACTGCTTGTGTCAGAAATGGCAATACTAACTGAATTAGAGATCCCAGCAATAAGCCTAAGATGATTTGTCCAAAAAACATTTTATACTTTTTGAAATATCCCCAAAGAAAGTATAACCGGTTTTTTCCTTCAAACTTTCTTCCTTTAGATAATTCGTTATTATAAAACTCTTCAGTTGGCTCTAGTAACAGAACGATTCCTTTCTCTTGTCCATTATTCTTGGTACTAATCCAGTGCTCACAAAACTCATCCTTGGAGTACGTGAGTAAACCTCTCCCTGGATCAGCCACATAGATATGATAATCTCCCTTGCGAAATTTTTCTATCTTATAAAGAACTATAAAATGATTTTGATTCCAGTGTGCTATGCAAGGAAGGGATACTTCTGTTGTAAGAGAGTGAAAAGATACACGTCCTCCAAGTGAGTGGAAGCCGTATTTCTCAGCAGCTTTGCTAATTCCTAATAGAGATACACCTTCTTTTCCCAAAGAGCAATCTTCACGAATTTTTCTTAAATCAGGGTTCTGACCATAGTATTTGACCACCATTCCTAAACATGCTGGCCCACAATCCATCGCATCATTTTGTTTTATATGAAACATAAAATTAAGTGCTTAGAAAAAGGTCTCTTAAAATCTCAATTCATAACAATTTACATTAGCCATATGTTAGTATGACATGTTTGTGTTTATGCAAAAAATGTTGATGTGTAAAATTGTACTATTGCAAATGACATTAGCGATTGTTTCATTAATTATTTCAAAAAAGCTCTGGGTTGTAATGTTGGATTTTTTTGAATAGTAAACAATCAAAATAAAGTATTCATCATTTGTTTTTATTTCAATTGAATAAGAATCAAAATTAGTATTATATCGTTTTAAATTCTTAATGTAAACTCTATTGAGTGCTATATGATTACCAACAGGATTATAAACCCGAGAAAAAATAATTGTATTATCCCAGTCTGTATTATTAAGTATTTGAATAAGTGTAGATGAAATGATTGGGTCATAACAGTTCTTTTCAAACATAAACCGATCAAACCCGAATTCTAAAAGTCTTAAACTGGGAAAATTAACAACAACCTTACTTGATAAAAAATCGTTTCTGTCAAGGAAGTACACATCATAAAACGTATTTGACTGTGTTTTAAAAGTTATTTCATTATCCGATATCCTAAAAACTTCATATGATTCTAATTTATTCATTAGCTCTTCCTAAATTTGATTTGTCAATAAAAGTTGCTCTTTTAAAATAGCGTTCTAGCATTTGATATGCGACATACTCATTAAGTCGATTTCTTGATTTGTATAGTCTAACTAAACTCATATGAATAATTGACGAATATGTTTCTGAAGGGAGTGCGTTATTCTTTGTTATAGCACTTAAAACCCTATTTTCAAAATCATCAAATCTATCCTTGACTTCTTCGCAATAAATATCAAATTCCTTGATGTTTGAATGAAATTTTTTGTTTAGTTTAATTCTCGTTTCTTTTGTTGTCGGAAATTCATTATTGAAATCATTAATTCTTCTTGAGATAAAACTGATTTTATTTAAAATGTTACCGCCGAAAAATATTTTAAGATACGTAATGATAACACATAAGCCAAAATAAAATCTTTTAGTATTGTTTGTGAGAGAAGATAGCATTACACAATGTAAATTGCTGTCAATGCAAAATATCTTTTCAATAGTATGAATATTATCTATGCCATATCTTTCAAGTTCCTTCTCAAAGGTATCATAAGTTATTAAAAATATTTCATTCGTGGCATAATGCGAAATATTTTTTTGAATAACTCCTATTAAACTCTCTGTTTTTTTGGGACTAACATCTTTTATATGATATCTTAATCTGATATGTGAACCAATCATATCTTTATAACGTATAAAATGCCAAGAGTTAATCAATTTCTTTGTTTCAGATTCAATATTATTTAAATCATTTGAAATAATTCTGTCAATTACATTTGCCCCTGCATATAGTTTTATATATAGCCACTCACTTTGAAGGGGAAAGAAAGTTCTAGGTTTTGACGAGCATAATGCAGTATATATATATTTATTATCGATAATAGAATTTGTATTTTTTATTACCCCATCATTTTTGAATGGGAAAAGATATTCAGCTGCATACGATTCACTTCTGGAATCTTTTAATATTGATTCATATTGAGAATAGAACACTTCTTCAATAAGAATATAGCTTTTGTTATGACATTCATACTCAAGTGTAATTAACGCTTTATGAGGAGTTTTGTCAACGTCAATATATAATTTTTGATCCCCTTTTATTATAGAAAATTGCGAGGGAATGCCTTTCTCACGTAAAAACTTTTCTAAGGATATAATACGTGCTTTAAATTCCATTTGGAATATAGGTCGTAAGTCATCGCATGATATTTTCCATTTTGCTAAAGAAAAACAATAATCTTCACACATTATTCTTGGTTGAAACTCAAAATAATCCAATAAGAAAGATGCGGATCTATGAAAATACCTATTATTATTGCAATTATTTAATTGTACTTCTGCTAAGAATTTATAAATAGGTAATAGTTCAATATTATAATTTTGCGTGTGAGATAAAATAGGAAATACCTCTCTTTGTCTTTTAATATCATAGAGTACAATTCTATCCTCATATATTCCAATATAAAGATCGTCTAAACTTACATTATCGGACTTGCCAGTATCTGGATTTGTCAGTAAAGAAATAGTATAATCTCGATTGATTTGTCTACCTAGTATATTAACTGAATTAATATTTGGTGTATGATTCAGTTCAGCAACAGTTCCATGCTTCATTTTTTCTTGCTCCCACTTAGCAAGATTATTACATATTTCATTAATCTTTTCGTTTCTAGCTCCAAATCTACTAAGCATACAAGTTGCGCTATCGGATAAACTCTCTAAAAAATTAATTATTGTTCTTGAGTCTGAATTTTTTCCTATCTGACAATAAGCATTTAGAGTTAAAGGTAATGAACTCTCATTTAATTTTTTGTCGAAGAGAGATCTAGGTAAGTTAATATATTCGCACGTGCCTGCAAAGACTTTTTTCGTTTCATTTAATATATACTTGTTTATATTGTCTAATGCTAGATTTGAGTTAATTGAATTTTCTTTTCGAATATATATGTCATCAATAAAAGGATTTATATCAAATGCATCAGTATGAATATTATCATTAAAATAGACACCTGAGTCTTGGTCAAAAGCTTCTTTAATATTAATAAACTCAGAACCAAACCTAAATTCAAATGCTTTTTTCCATTTTGAAATATTTCTACTTGAGGGTTTCTTTTCAACGCAGAAAGACAAATATAAGTTAAACCCATCTCTGACTTTATCAAATGTTTCCTTATCGATTATTACATCTTGGGATATAAGAGAGTCGTATGAAAAGCAACAATTGATATTTTTAACATTAATCGATTTAAATTTATCTGCTATGTCATTTAGTTGTTCTGGACATATACTGTCTATAGATACATTTTGAAGTTCTTCAAAAAGATTTAACAATATTGAATTTTTATGTATTTTGTTCTTCTTGAGAAAATTGTAAATTTGTTGATGATAAGTTTGTGTTGATGTACTTGGTTCTAATTCAGAATATAATACCTTGTTATCTATAAGTTGATTGAGAAATTTTTCCGTTTCATCCAAAGAATAACCTTTATTTTGGATATACTGACAGATTGAATTGTATGTTTTGCCATTCTTGCAATATTCGAGAAGTTTTACAAGAAATGAATTGTATTTAATTTCTGAAATGGAGTATTTCCTTGTTGACTCTGTATCTAAAAATTCAATATATCTTAAATTCCTTCCATATTGATACATTGTGTTGTTAGTATAATAAATTACAATATTCTTAAGATGAGGAGTCGTCAGAATAAAATTTACGATCTCTCTAAGAATAACTTCAGTATATTCTAATGAAAACGAGTGTTCGTTTTTATAAATAAATTGATCTTCGAGATTATTTGAAGATGCAATATGACCTTGACCAACTGATGAAAAATTTCCGAAGGGTGTCGCTCTCATTGACATCCTTGAGTTGTAGTTAAATAAAGAAACTGAAACAGCTCTTAATTTTTTTGCAGATACTATTCCTTTTTCAAAAACTCCTAGCTTCATTATCTCATTATAAAGGTGAGGAGATGCTAGATATATCCCAAGCATTAGATCTTTGTTTTGCATTACACAATTAATATAATCGCTTAAAGATTTCATATCGTTAGAGCCCAATGCTTCTATGCTTTTATTGGGGACTCTTATAACAAAATTTTCAAAAGGTAACAGGTTTGACATATTCTTGTAGTTTAGATATTTAATAAATATGCTTGAAAAAAATCATCATGTATAATTCCCTCATCAATATATAATAGGACAAAGATAGCACCACTTATGCTGTTAAGAAAGGATACTAAATCATTCCCCTTTAATGCTTGTTCTAAATTTGCCACAACATCATTTCTCCAAAACTGGCTTGCCTCTAAAAAAAAAGGGTCTTTAGTATATTGATAGAATTTATAATATATGTAGGTTAAATAGCTAGAACCATGACAAAAGAAAATATCGTTAATATGAGTGTCAATTCTCTCTCGTCGTACTAAAGTTGCACGAGCTAATGAAATTGACTTTTCATAGTATTCTTTTTTGTTTGATTTGACAAAAAGCGTTAGATACATCGTTGCAATAGCTAAATCTCCATAGCACCATCCTAGACGAATATTATATTTATCTTTAATTTCTTTTTGAGTGGGAGGCCGATCTTCAATCACGGTAGCTGGATAATATGATTTATAACCAGTTCGAAACTGTTCTTCAATATACTTTAGATTAAGTTTTATTATATTGTTAATTTCTTCATTATTAAGAGGGGTGAGCGTGGCTAAGACTGAAACAAAACCCGATAGTCCATGAGCATAACCAATATCGAATTCTTTGTTTTTTTGATAACGAAGAATAGAATTTTTACATCTTGCTCCTTTAGAATCTTTGAGACAAATTTCAATATAATCTTTAGCTATATTGAATAATTCATTTAAGCTGATAATATTTGATTTTTGAGAAAGGTAAAATAATCCTCCCATGCCCCCATATAGAAGATCTGGATTTTGACTTCTAAAAGCATGTTTAGCTGCATAAATTATAGCAGCATCAACATTTTCATCGATCTCAAAAGAATCTCCTCTCAACCTAGAATAGTATGAAAGCATCCAACATATTCCAGGAAGCCCGTCAGCAAAAGAATGTAAATTAGTAATTTGTCCTTGTATTGTGTTCAAGAGAGATTGCTCAAAAATAATACTGGAGAAATTGACCAATGAGTCATCATGTAAAAGTTTCCCAATATAATAATTCAGGAACAGGTAACTTCCCATCCCTTCATGAAGACTATTCTTCACAATTGATGTGTTTGCGTTATATTCAGAATTGATTTTATCAATGAATGCCCGATAAAAATTAGTCCTCAGCTCCATTAGTATTTTAGATTATTTATCTCTTAAATCGAGATGTGTCATTTTCATTTCTATTCACATGAACAGATTTAGTATTCCGGCTAAAAGTATAGGTGATAGCCAGCCGGATATTTTGAGTATTTGGAAGTTCTATGGACTTTACCAGATTGCCCCCGTAGTTATATATAACCTCTGAACCCTGTTGATTAAAAATATCCTCAGCAGATACTGCTATTACAAGATTCTTATCCTTTAGAAATGAGTACTGCATACCGAAATCCATAGTCGAATGGCCTTTGAATGTTTTTTGAAGGTGTTTTGTAACTGTTCTATAATACGGATTGATATAGAATCCAAAACGATTATTAGGCTGATAGCTAATATATAAATTGCCACTACTCCTCCACGTTTTTTGAGAATTAATTATTGAATTATCTAACTCAGGAATAATATTGGAGTATCTCTCATTTTGACCATATAAATAGAGTGTACCTCTTAGTTTGCTGTTAAAGAAAGAAAATGGCAGAGACATACTACCGAAAAAGTAGAGTCTGTCCGCATAATTCCTTGGCATTATATATCTTATGCCATGTTCATCAATATTATAGGTTGATCCGTAAAGATTTTTATCAAAAGTGGCTCCAATAGTAACTACGAAGTACTTAAAAAATAGATGCTGGCTTTTCAAGCTATACCGCATTGAAGGCTTCAGAAGTGGATTACCTACGCTATATTCTTCATCACTATTATAAGTTCGCCCAGGCAACAATGAGAAATATCCTGCACGGTCATTTCTCATAGTAAAATTAAAGGTCGTTGAATAGTTATTAGTTGCATCCCAATTAATCAATACAAAAGGTGACATACTCCACTCTTCAGTCTTTAGTTTCTCTGGAAATTCATAGTTGTAAAGTGAATACTCACCACGCATACCTAAGTACAAAGATAGATCAGGAGTTATTTTGAGATTTCCAGATGTATAGGCTCCGACTATGGTTTCATTTACTACAAAGTCAGAGTTGACAGTATTCTGCTCTGTAGTTTGTTTCATCTGAGAGAAAAATGACTCGGTACCCACTTTAAATTCTAGTTTCGGTAACTTGAGTTTGTACTCTGCTTCAATAATATGTCTATACCCCCCCATGTTTTTAGTCGTGCTGTGAACACCTCCCAAGCTGTTACTATACGACTGTTCGTAGTCACTAAGACCAGTAAGGTAGCCATACGATACTTTAAATTGGTTCTTAAGAGTGTCTGCTGAGATATACTCAATATTGGTCGAGAGTAAATCCATCCAATCCATCTCTTTTCTGTCGGCAGTTCTCTCTAGAGTCTTTGCTAGCCAATACTCCTCCTCCGACCTATCTTTTACATCATCAATATAGTAAGAGAGAAAATAGTTGACGCTTCCATTGAGCACTTTAGGTGTCCATGTGAAGTTTAATATCCCAAAGTATGAATTCTTTAAATCACAATCCTTTCTCTTTATCTCTCTTTCCCTCTGATTAGAAGAGTACGCCTCTATTTTATTAGAGATATAGGATGGTCTACTGTAGCCAAGTGAAGCGTTACCTGATAAATTGCCATACTTACCAAGCAAATCCATATAGGTTCCCACTCTATACGCTTGGTTTCGGAGTAGTGTTCCGTGGGTAGTGTTTCCAATACTATACCCATCCAACCGTTTCTTTTTCGTGATGATTTCAATGGTCGTGCCTTCTCCTGAAAGCCTATTTTCCGCCAAAGCATTAGTTTGGAGATAAATCTTCTCCACATTGGATGCAGGCATAGACCTAAGATAATTCACAAGAGTCCCAATTGGTAACCTCTGTTTTACTCCATCAATTACTACCAAAGGATTATTCCCTTGAACGGTTATCCCATCTTTAGAGACTTGCACACTCGGCATTCGTTTGAGTACATCCAGCATATTGTCCGCTGCATTGTTACTCAAACTCCCCACATCTACCCCTAGCTTGCCATCAACCAGCGAGAAAGCCTTTCTATACGAAGAAACGACTACTTCGTCAAGCATCAGATTTGTTGATTTGAGCACTATAGGCATAACAAATGAATAGTTCTTAGGCACAACGATTCTCATCGTCTTGAACCCTATAAACCCTATTTTCAATATAACAGAATCAACTACACAATTTGAATTATCCAATTCGAAATGCCCGTTGTCTTGACTTATCGCAAAAGAATAAATATGTGTAGAATCCGATAGAGAGATAGATGCTACTGAAGCAAACTCTATTGGATCACCTTTTTCATCAGTCAAGCGTCCTTTAATTGATTGACCATACACTATGGTGCAAGCGAAACTAATATAAATAAAAAAAAATAATTGCCTCATTAGAAGAGTGGTATATTATTAATAGCTTAGTGCGTTTGGCAATGTTTAGAAAAAAGATAATTGGTACTGGAATCCCCAGTACCAATTACAATTTAAAAATACGACTCAATCCTTTCTGCAGGATTTTTGGCAGCAAGAACGACGTTGATCTTCTTCACCCTTCGTATCAAGCTCTTCCGTTAACTCCTTAGAAGAGGTGGTGTTAGAGTGAGATTCAGCACCAACGATGTGGCTCATCTCTTCATCTTGAAGTCTTGAAACGACTTCTTTTTCCAAAGATAATTTCTTCTGCTCCATAATAAAAAATTTATAAATTAATAAAAAACTCTCCCCGTGTGCCAATATACAAATATTTTCTATACTAAACAATAGTGAGCCCCCCTGCAAAAGTATTCTTCGATCTCTTACACTAAATTTGCACTTGATACTTGAATCTGCACTTGCAAAAAAAACACAATTTTATTTGCTCAGTAAAAAAAGAATACATTCCTTCCTAATAATACCCATCAATCCCCTCTTTTCCATTCCACAAAAATCTGTAAAAAGAAGTTTAATATATTTGCTATTCAATGACAAATTACTCTTTCAATAAGAACAAATTATGGAATCGAACAACAATGATTACGTGTTGGTCTTGGAAGACCGCACAGCCGTGAAAAACGACCAAGAGGTCGGTACGCTTTCTGTCGTTTCAGGTATTGACGAAAGTGGTCAACTCAAGACCTCAGAAGCACGGGAAGCCAATCAAGCTTCCTTCTTGAAGTTCAACAGCAAAGATGGGCTCTTCAAGAACTTTATGACCAATTTCCTCAAGCAGTTCAATGACCCTTCTCGTTTCGGACTGTACAAGGTGGTAGCCAACAACGTGGAACAAGGTGTAGAACACCTCCGCACAGCTCTTCAAAACAGACAAAGCCCCGAAGTGAAAGCACAACTCCAAGAAAGTCAGGTACACTTTGAGGACTTTTTACCCATGCAAAAAAATGCTACAGCTATATGATCCGGAAAAGATTGATTGGCGTATGCTCGAAGATCTCGGGTTAAGCCGAGAGAAACTCGAAGCGAGTGGAACTTTAGAGAAGATGCTCAACTGGCAGAAGAGCGACCTTGTGGGCATCGCTGTACCCTATGGCAACAGTTCTATTTATACAGAGGCTCGCCTCGCTTTCCGTACCGATGATGATGGCAACATAGGCTTAGCCGTTCATGCTATGCGTAAAGAGCCGCAGTTGAATTTCCCCTATATGGGACATAAGTTTACACCGGAGGAGAAGGAACAGCTTCTCAAAACAGGCAACCTTGGAAAAACCATTGAAGTAACTCCGAAGAATGGCGAGTCTTTTGCCGCCTATGTATCTATTGATCCGCAGACTAACGAGGTTATTGCACTGCGTGCCGACCGTGTCTCTATCCCCAAAGAGATTAAGGGTGTTACACTCTCTGACATCCAGTACAAAGACCTTGTAGAAGGCAAGGCGGTGAAAGTAGAGGGTATGACCTCGAAGAACGGCAAATCTTTTGATGCGACCTTGCAGGTAAATGCCGAGAAGAAAGGTATCGAATTTATCTTTGGTGAAAGTAATAGTCTCCAAGAGCGCCAGGGACAACAGCAGAAGCAAGGAGGAGTGCCTCATAAACTCTGTGGCTTGGAGCTAACCGAGAAACAGCGTGAAGCATTGAACAGTGGCAGCACTCTCTATCTCAAGAATATGGTAGATAAGGAAGGTAAAAGCTTTAACGCCTACGTACGTATGGATAAGGAGCAGAACCGCCCACGCTTCTTCAAATACAATCCTGACAAGAAACAAGGTAATGGCAAGGTTGAAGTCGTGGCTGAAGAACACAAGACGCAGGTAGCAGTCAATAACCAAGGCAAGACCAACGAAGCCACCAAGCACTTAAAAGAACCACTCAAATCAGGCCAAACACAGCCCACGGCAGAGCAAAAAGAGAAGCAAGAGAGAAAGACACAACAGCGTCGTGGACGCAAGATGTAACCCAATAACACAAGATTAACCAACCATGATAACATGTATTATTGCCGAGAAACCCTCGGTAGCTCGTGATATTGCCCGTATTGTAGGGGCAAATACGAAACAGGAGGGATACCTCGAAGGAGGTGGCTACCTCGTGACTTGGGCGATGGGACATCTCATTACGCTGGCCATGCCCGAGGTTTATGGTTACTCCACCTATAAAGCCGAAGACCTGCCCATTCGTCCCAATCCTTTCCGACTCATCGTCCGCCAAGTCCGCAAGGATAAAGAACCATGTGATGACCCTGCAGCTCTAAAACAACTGAAAGCCATTCGTCATTGCTTTGGTTTGGCGGAGCGCATCATCGTAGCAACCGATGCAGGAAGAGAAGGGGAATTGATATTTCGCATGATTTATCAATACCTCGACTGCCACAAGCCATTCGACAGACTCTGGATTAGTTCACTTACAGATAAAGCTATCCGTGAGGGCTTAGCGCAGGTGAGGGCAGGGAGAGACTATGATAACCTTTACTATTCCGCTAAAGCTCGAAGTGAGGCTGATTGGCTTGTAGGTATCAATGCCAGTCGGGCCTTGTCGATTGCTCGTAAGGGAGGTTACTCTTTGGGACGTGTACAGACACCAACGCTTGCGATGGTATGCCGTCGTTACCTTGAAAACAAGAACTTCTCTTCTGTCCCTTATTGGAGAGTGAATGCCTTAGTGGAGAAAGAGGGCATCCTCCTCAAAGCCATTAGCACAAACAGCTTCGATAATGAGGGCTCGGCACAGAGTGCTCTCGCAGCCCTCCGCAGTCAAGGTCGACTGAGCGTATCATCGCTCACAAGAAAGGTGGGGACTACACCGCCACCTCTTTTGTATGACCTTACCTCACTTCAGAAGGAGGCGAATCGAAAGTGTGGTTTTTCAGCCGACAAAACTCTCTCGATAGCCCAATCGCTCTATGAGAAGAAAGTAATAACTTACCCACGTACAGGCAGTCGTTACATCAGTGAAGATGTCTTCGAAGAAGTGGGGATTACTCTTCGTACACTCGGTAAAGGCTTGCAGACTCCTCTTAATCGCCACAGCGTGGACAACGATAAAGTCACCGATCACCATGCCATTATCTCAACCGGAGAAAGGGCATTGGGACTCAGCGCAGATGAAAGCATCATCTATCAGATGATTTGTACTCGCTTTATCGAAGCCTTCTCACCGAACTCAGAAGAGGAGCGTATGCAGGTTATTTTCACGGATGGTACCTATTCTTATAGTTGGAAAGGATGCCACATTCTCTATTCGGGTTGGAAAGCTGTTGCCCAAGAAATTAAAGAAAAGAGAAAAGGAGAAGAGGCAGAAGATGAAGAAGAACTGTTAACATCTCTTCCCGACCTTACAGAGGGTGAAAACCTTCAGGTCAGCTCTGCCGAAATCACAACACACAAAACGAAGCCTAAACCCCTCTATACTGAGGCGACTTTGCTCTCGGCTATGGAACATGCGGGCAGAGAGGTGGAGGAAACGGAAAGCCGTCAAGCGATGGCAGAATGCGGTATCGGAACACCTGCCACACGAGCAAACATCATCGAGACCCTGATTTTGAGAGAGTACATCCGACGAGAAAAGAAGAGTATCGTCCCCACGGAAAAAGGACTTTCGGTCTATGATATTGTCAAAGACCGGCGTATCTCCAATGCCGAAATGACAGGAGCGTGGGAAGTTGCTCTTTCTGCGATTGAGTCCGGTTCGGCAGCCGTCGAACAGTTTAATCAGCGTATTGCAGAGTACACCGAGCAAATCTGTCGGGAGCTTTTGAAGCTATCGCCTCCACAAAAGAGCTATCCCAGCTATCACTGTCCCAAGTGCGGGAACAAAAGTGTCGGTATCTATGCAAAGATTGCCAAGTGTAGACATGAGGGTTGTGGCTTCGTCATCTTCCGAGAAGTTTGTGGCACGTTCCTCTCTGAGGATAATCTCCGAGACCTGATCAATACCAAACGCACACCCATTCTCAAAGGCTTGGTGAGCAAGGCCGGTAAAAAGTTCAATGCTCGACTTGTTCTCCAAAACGACAATACTACAACCTTTGAGTTTGAGGGCAAGAAAAAGAATAAATAAAAACTTTTTTCTTTCACCGCAAAAAAAAACGACAGTCGGTAGTGTAAGATGCGCTCTTCACTATCGACTGTGTAACCTTATCTGATTTACAACCATGGCATACAATAAGAAAGCTGTTTTAGAGGCTAATACCGAAGCTATTCGTGTCGTACTCCGCTTAGAGAAAGAGCGTCGAGAGGCAACCGAGGCTGAAAAAACAATATTAAGGGGTTACCAAGGTTTTGGAGGACTCAAGTGTGTCCTCAACAGATGTGACCAAGCCGAGGACATCCGACACTGGTCCGGCTCAGAGCAAAACCTATTTGTCCCCACGCAACAACTCAAGCAACTCATTTATCGAGAAGCAATAGATACCCATACCGCCAAACGCTATTGGGATAGTATAAAGGCGAGTGTACTCACCTCCTTCTACACGGACACACATATTGTCTCAGCTATTGCCGACTCCATTGCGACAACCGGGGTTACCATTAAGCGATGTTTGGATCCTTCCGCAGGCATGGGGGCTTTTGCCGAGACCTTTGCGTCCAAAGTAAGCCTTGTCGATGCCATGGAAAAAGACCTCCTGACGGCTCGTATCTCACAAGCCCTGCACCCCTATGGCGAAGGGAATATCTTCACTCAGAACCAACCCTTTGAAGCCATTGGAGAAGTGGAGGACAAGGATAAATACGACCTTGTGACGAGTAACATCCCTTTTGGAGACTTTATGGTCTATGATCGCAGTTACACCAAGAGTAAGGATGTACTTAAGAGCGAATCTACCAGAGCCATTCACAATTATTTCTTCGTTAAGGGATTGGATACCCTCAAAGAGGGTGGACTACTTGCCTTCATCACTTCGCAAGGCGTCCTTGATGCTCCACGCAACGAGCCTATCCGTCGCTATCTGATGCAAAACAGTCGGCTTATCTCGGCTATTCGCCTACCCTCGGGTATGTTCAGTGAGAATGCCGGCACAGAGGTTGGAAGCGACCTCATTATCCTGCAAAAGCAGTCGGGCAAGGATATTGGCGAGGGATTGGAGCAAGCTTTTGTCAGAAATTTCCCGGTTCCCAAGGGCGATGGCTTCTCTATTGCCTTTAATCATAGTTCTCTTTTTGAGGGCGAGTGGCAGAAGGTAATGCAGCACACCATCGCCACGAGTCGCACGATGGGTACAGACCCTTATGGGAAACCTACTTGGATCTATGAATTTGATGGCGGTATTGAAAAGATGGCTGACAGTCTACGCATTCAACTTTCAGAGGATATAAAGACGCGTTTTGACAGAAAGTTGTACGATACAGGCATCGCTATGACAGAGGAAGAGCGACAAGCTGAAGCTAAAAAGAATCTCCGTCAATTGGGTGTAACAGCAGGCTTGTCTGAGTCTAAAGAGGAAAAGAGCAAGGGAGCAGAGGAGGATGACAAGATTAACGATGCCTACACGCTCCTTCCTAAGAGTATCAGGAAACAATTACCCAAACTCTACAGCACCGAAGGGGAGCTTATCGGAGATAAAATCGCCTATGCTCGCTACTTCTTTCCTATGGGGGCTTATACAGCCTATTTGCTCGAATATGACCCCAAAGAGCGTATCGGTTTCGGGGCGGTAACCATGGGGTATGAATGGGAACTTGGTATTATGTCTCTAGAAGAAATGGCGGAAGTCAATGTACACGGCTTAGGCATAGAGCGAGACCTATACTTCAAACCTCAGAAGCTCCATGAGATCGCGGAACTTGAGGAACTTGTCAGAGGACGATATACCAGGGAAGCTACTCCCGCGATGGAGAATGTATCAGAAGAGATTGGAGAAGAGACAGAGGAGGGAAAAACTGAGGTACAGAATACAGAAGAAAAGCAAACACCTACGGCCGGTCTTACGTCCCAAGAAGAACCTGCGCCCGAAGGAGTTCCTACTTTAACACTGCATCGTCAATACGAAAAGGAGGTACCCGAAATACGAACGGATGTGG
>NZ_JAUMXC010000041.1 GCF_030529325.1 Porphyromonas sp.
GCCCCAGGGGAAAAAGGGAGAACTAACCTTACACACTTTTTCGGACACTACCTGAATCGAAGTCTCTATCTTGATTCATTAAGGTAGGCACCTTGTTTTTGAAGGTTGTATCGTTTACTTGATAAGGAAGGATTTTCGTGGGTATGTGAACCTGATATTTGCTGTCAGACCAATGTCCTATATGAGAACTCTTTTTGGTATGGATTTAGAGCGATAAGATCAAGGTCTATAAGCTTGTAGCGATGTAGTCTCCCTGATTTTGGATATTCACAAGGGTATTTATGCTGACAAGGTCCGAGAGATATAATACTCTCGGACCTTGTCTTATCTTAAAAACAGATATTTTACTCGATCATGTGTCTTTTTCTTCTCTGCGATCTTCCATTGGCAGATTATTCTTCATTTTTTGATCTGCAACTTCTTTTTCCGGGGATGCGTTGGATTTTTTTGGACGAGGAGTAGACCTGAAAATATCAGCAAAGTTTTTGGGTCTTCCCTCTTCAAACCACATGAAGTTCGGGAAGAATTTATCCATTTCAACAAGCATAGGCACAGGTTTCATCATTCCCTTTGTTTGTTCAAGAAGTTTGATATACTCTATTTCCTCATTTTTGAATTTGATGAATATCGCACTACTTTGTGTTTTTATATGAGAACTGAGAGTACTGTCTTTCTCCATGCTATAGTAGATTGTCTCAGCATTACCCTCTGTACGCAGAGAGTCCAGCTTACTATTGCTTAAGTAAGCCTTGATAGAATTGCCTTTCATCTGATTATAGTGGACTCTATCAAGTTCCTGAGCAACAATAGCATTTTCTTCTATGATGGCTTCCCTAAGTGCTCCCTCACGCATAAACATAGTCACGGAGTCTCCGGTAATCTGAGTCTTGCCGTTCCACATAAATGGATTGCCGAGGCATTTCATGATGGAGTCATTTGAGTTGTATATCATTGTGTCACAGACAGCCTGCACATCCTGACGGAAGAGGCGCACGTTGCCCAATCCTTTAATAAGTTTGGTGGTAGAGTCTACTTTGATCAGCTCCATAAGTAAAGCATGGGCGTAAAGGGTGTCTTGCGATGAATATTCGAGTAAATAAGCTTTATCTGTTGCTTTTCCGTACTCTTTTTGTTCGTAATATTCCGCATATCCGCCTCTAAGCTCTACTTTGTCCGCCGTGTCTTTGAGGATAACGCCCCTATACATCTCTGCAAGACCTTTTTTGCGATCATAGTAAATCGAATCACTAGTCATGAATCGTGAGCCCGAGTATAGACGGGAACGATCAAGCAAGATGGCTTGATCCTGCTCTGTATGATAAATACCCCTACTGGTCTCTATATAACCACTGTCTCCCTGTATGGTAGTTGGACTAAGGATGGTTGCAATCTTTGTGTTGGTGTCGTAATGGAGAGTATCGGAGAAAAGCGTAAAGTTTGGATTTTCAAGTTTGACCTTTTCATTGAAAATCGCCTTTTTGGTAGCTGTTCGGTATTCTCCATAGACCGAGTAAAGAGTATTGAGAGTGTCGGTGATAGTCCCATTGTCAAAATAATAACCGACTCCTTTGACACGGTCGTAGTCGAAGCTGTCGGTAAATAATGTCGTGCCTCCGTGCTCCATACGCACGTTTTCACGTAACTCCGCAATCATGGTAGCACCATCGTATTTCATATACCTGCAGTAGATATTGAGACTATCTCCTTGGGTAAATCTGACATCTCCAAAGGCTTCAAAGGTGTTTTTCATCTCATAGAGTAGGGCACTGTCACAGTACATATACCCATTATTATGCTTGAAGATGACATTACCTTTTAGGACTTGAGCATCGGGATTCATGCTTTTGTCAAAAGACCATATATCCACATTTTCTATGAATATACGCTCCTTTTCCTTTTTCTGAGCGGTGGAGTCCCTTGTCTCATCAATAGAACGGATGATATATGCCGGTAGCTTGTGAGCATAAGACGGCATTCCTGCTCTGGATAAAAGGATAAAGGCTCCGAGTACAAAAAGGCCGGAGAAGATTTTTACTGCTTTATCCATCCTGGATAGTTAAATTGACATTGTTGGAAGTCAGGGCTGATCTTGACAAAAGTTTCCTTTTGTTTTTGTTTGATCCACTTATCTATGACTTCGGCCCTCTTCTTCTGTAGCACAATGTCTTTGATGATTTGGTAGTCTTCGGTTATATTCGCTCTATGTCCTTCTATACGACGTTTGAGCTTGACTACTGCTACTACAGTGTTGTTATTTTTATCTTTCATGATGAAAGGTGAGGATATCTCCCCTTCTTTGAGTTTTGCAATGTGTGTGGACACTTCTCTTGGGAGATCAGCCATTTCGAACTTTGAGGTACCGTAAAAGGAACTCTTTTCCGATGTGTTTACCATCAAACCATTGCTGTTTCTTGTGTCTTCATCATAGGAGAAGTAATTTGCGGCAATTTCAAATGAGAGAGAATCTTTACGGATAAGATTGGTAATAGAGTCCAACTGGGCTTCAGCTCTTCTGGTATTTTCATCCGAAACTTCGGGTTTCAGCATGATGTGCCTTAGGTTGATTCGATCGCCTCTCTTTTCAATGAGTTGCATGATATGGTAGCCCTTTGCTGTTTTAACGATACGAGAGACTTTTTTAGTATCTCCAAGTCCGAAAGCAACGTGTGCAAATTCCGGCTCAAGCTCCGCCTTACTCACAAACCCCATTTCTCCACCGTAAAGTGCGGTCGCCTGATCTTGGGAGTATAAGCGTGCTATGATACTGAAGTCTCTTGACCCCGAAGATATCTGTTCACTATATTCCCTAAGTTTGCTTTTGATGTCATCAATTTCCTTAGGTGCAATCCTTGGTTCTACCGTTATGATCTGTGTTTCAATGGTTGTGGGGATGAATGGCAGGCTGTCTTTCTCGATGCTTTCGTAAAATCTGGTGACTTCTGATGGAGATAGCTTGATGTCTGATACAAGTTTTCGTTGGACTGCTTGCACTGTGTATTCTTCACGCACAATCTTGCGGCGTTCCTCTCTGATCTGAGAAAGGCTTCTTCCAAGATACTCTTCGAGTTTCTCTTGGCTTCCTATTTGATTGATAGTTTGCTCTATCCATCTATTGACATCTTGTATTATTGCAGTCTCATTGGGTTGAATACTATCAATCTTAGCTTGGTTAAGAAACAGTTTCTGGATCGCAATCTTTTCAGAGATAACACATCTTGCATCCAAATCAAACTTTTCTCCTTGAGATTCATAGTAAAGCCTTTGCTTCTCTATGTCAGAAAGGAGTATTGGCTCGTCCCCGACGATCCATGCCACTTGATCAATGACATTTCTTTTCTGTGCATAAGAGGAAATACTCATTGTACACAGGAAAAGAATGATTATCAATACTTTTAATTTATAATATCCCATAATCAGAGTATTCTTTCTTTATCGTCTGTTTTGTATTACTTGTTTGTCTTTAACTTTACTCCAAGAGTCTTTTAGAGATACTGTACGGTTAAATATGATGTGATCAGGAGTCGAGTCTTTGTCCACCGTAAAATATCCCACACGTTGGAATTGGTAATGCTCTCCCGGTTTAGCTTTAGCAAGCCACTCCTCTGCATATGCTTTTGGGATGATTGTTTCCGAATCGGGATTAAGAAGTTCCGAGATATCTTTCACGTCTGCAGATGCCGGATCTTCTACAGTGAAGAGCCTATCATACAGTCTAACCTCAACCGGCAAAGCATGATCTACAGAGACCCAATGGATTGTTCCTTTGACTTTTTTGTTGCTTTCTGGCATTCCACTTCTAGTCTGCTCGTCGTATTCAGCATAAACCTCTATGATGTTACCTTCTGCATCCTTTTTGCATCCTGTACATTTGATGATGTAGGCACAACGCAGCCTTACTTCTTGTCCCGGAGTCAGGCGGAAGTATTTCTTGGGAGCATCCTCCATGAAGTCTTCGCGTTCGATGTAAAGTTCTCTTGAAAATGCGATGTCGTGAGTCCCACTATTTTCATCCTGAGGGTTGTTGACACTTGGCATATATTCGACCTTGCCGTCGGGGTAGTTTGTGATGATAAGTTTGATAGGATCTATGACTACACTTGCACGTTCTGCAACTTCGTTAAGATCATCTCGTACAGCGTGTTCAAGTAATGCAATATCTATAGTACCATCGTACTTTGTGTAACCAATCTTGTCAACAAAGTTTCGGATTGATCGAGGGGTATAGCCACGACGGCGGAGGCCGCATAGGGTAGGCATACGAGGGTCATCCCATCCATGTACTAGATTACGTTGGACAAGCTCAAGTAGCTTTCTTTTACTCATCATTGTGTAGGTGAGGTTAAGCCTATTGAACTCATATTGATGTGGTCTGTAATCATCTTTTTTGAGAAGATCCACAAGATAATCATATAGAGGGCGGTGGACAACAAACTCCAATGTACAGATTGAGTGAGTCACACCTTCAAAATAGTCACTCTGTCCATGTGCAAAGTCATACATGGGGTAAATACACCACTCGTTGCCCGTGCGATGGTGGGGATGATGAATGATGCGGTAGATGATAGGATCTCTGAAATGCATGTTTGAACTTGCCATGTCTATCTTTGCTCGCAACGTCATGGCTCCTTCAGGGAACTCTCCTTCCTTCATGCGTCGGAACAGGTCAAGATTTTCTTCCACAGGTCTATCACGATAAGGACTTGCGATCCCCGGAGTTGTAGGTGTCCCTTTTTGTCGAGCGATCTCTTCCGATGATTGTTCGTCTACATATGCGTGCCCTTTTTTGATGAGGTCTACTGCAAAGTCATAAAGTTGATGGAAGTAGTCAGAGGCATAGTAAACATTTTCCCACTGAAAGCCCAGCCAGTTTATATCTTCCTTGATCGCATCTACATACTCTACGTCCTCTTTGACAGGGTTGGTATCGTCAAAGCGTAAATTACATATCCCACCATATTTTTGAGCTATCCCAAAGTCTATACATACGGCTTTGGCATGTCCGATGTGCAGATACCCGTTGGGTTCCGGTGGAAACCGAGTTTGGATACGTCCGTTATTCAGACCATTTTTCAGATCTTGTTCGACAATTTGTTCGATGAAGTTGAGAGACTTTTCCATTACCTCTTTTGTTTCTTTTTCGATACTCATAAAACTATATATCTTATATTTCGTTTTTTCTTTACCCGAGGTTGATTACAATTCGCTGACAAATACGAAGTGTTTCAATTTTTCGTTGTCAGACCTATGTATATCAGCACCCTTACCCTCCCAGGAAATTTTACCTTTGTTCACAAAGATCACATGATCACCTATGTTTGTTACAGACTTCATGTCATGGGTATTTATTACCGTTGTGATGTTGGATTCCTTGGTTATGGTGCTGATGAGTTCATCTATGTGTCTTGATGTTTCCGGGTCCAACCCTGAATTTGGCTCATCGCAAAAAAGGTATTTTGGCTCGAGTGCGATAGCCCTCGCAATCGCAGCACGCTTCATCATACCGCCACTGACTTCTGCAGGATATTTATATCTCGCATCATAAAGTTTGACGCGCTCAATGCAATCCTTGGCTATTTGGACACGTTGCCCAGGTTTGTAGTTAGAAAACATATCAAGAGGGAACATAATGTTTTCAAATATTGTCATGCTGTCAAAAAGTGCGGAACCTTGAAAGAGCATCCCCACCTGCTGTCGTAGGGCTTTAAGATCTTCCGAACCCAAGTCATACAGGGACGTATTGTCATACATAACCTCTCCCTTGTCCGGGGGCATCAGCCCTACTATAGTTTTTAGAAGTACGGTTTTACCGGCCCCACTTTTCCCGATGACAAGGGAGCATTCGCCCTCCTTGAATGTCGCAGAGATACCTCTGAGTACTTCCTTGGTGTCAAATTTTTTTTCTACCGATTTTACTTCGATCATAGTCCTTTCTTATGTATTAGACCAACAACATCTGGGTCAAAAGCAAGTCTGCCACGAGGATCGATATACTGCTACTTACCACGGCTTTCGTACTCGCTTTACCGACCTGAAGTGCTCCTCCTTTTACGGTATATCCGTAGTATGCTGCAATACTTGTGATGAGAAATGCGTATACCACAGCTTTGATGATGGAGTAGAAGACATAGAATGCATTGAAGCTGAACTGTATCCCTCGCACAAACTCTGATGGCGGCACATCTCCGGAAAGAGTGCATGCAATATATCCTCCTCCTATCCCGATAAACATGCTGAGGATAACAAGGAAAGGTATCATAAGCATCAATCCCATAATTTTGGGAAGTATGAGGTAGTTAGCAGAGTTCACTCCCATGATATCCATTGCATCTATTTGCTCTGTGACTCTCATAGTTCCGATTTCACTAGCAATACTACTTCCGACCTTCCCTGCAAGGATTAGCCCCATGATGGTGGATGAGAATTCCAAGAGTATGACCTCCCGGGCAGTAAATCCTATTGTGAATTTTGGAATGAGGGGGGATGACATATTTATCCCCAACTGTATTGTGATGACCGAACCAATGAAAAATGATATTACAAGGACGATCCAAAGAGAGTCCACTCCAAGACTGTACATTTCCCGTCTCAACTCACGAAAAAACATACGCCAACGTCCCGGTTTACGGAAAACTTCCCGTAGGATCAGCGTGTATTCTCCAAACGTTTCGATCTTGCTTCGTAATATCATAAGCCAATATTATGTCTTTGCTCTATTCACGGCTTCTCGCGTCTATAGCTTAGAACCGTTTCTATATTGTGCTATGGTTGGTTTACTATGCCAATAGGGCATAGATAAGCAAAGATACGTATTTCTCCTATATAAATATGCATAGATGACCAGGACGATCTCTGATATAACACTTTTAAGGTTCATCGTTTCGTTGGCACTGTAATGTTTAGTAATATGTATTGCTGCAGAAGATAAAAGTCTATCTTTATGGAAATAAAAGATTTCGCACAAAATGAACTATCAAACTTTCCAACCACATCCCGATTTGCAGGACTTTGTAAAGTGCTATTGGATCTTGGAGGTGCCTGCAGAACCTTCTCCGCAAAAGCAAAGAGCTATTGTTGACGGGTACATTGAGATGATCTTTCATCTTGCAGATGATGTGCGATCATACTCCGATGAGGTTGGTTATAGTTTGCAGCCTCGTGCGATGATACTAGGGCATCCCGTGAAGCCATTTTTCTTTGAGCCGACGGGAGTTGTTGATACTTTTGCTGTACGATTTCTGCCTTACGGTTTTTCTAATCTCATCAAGCGACCTCTCCGAGATTTAACTGATAAAGTCCTCCCATTGCGAGATGTTTTTGATGAGGCATTTTCAGGTGAGGTGATACAACAGATTAATCAAGCAGAGACCACTCAAGAGAGGATTGCAGTGATAGAACATCTTCTCATTGAGAAAATCAACACGCAGGAGACGATTGATCATGTCATAAAGAATACTATCTCTGCCTTGGTTCAGGCGAATGGAAATAGATCCATTCACACTCTTTTGGAAGATTGTGGTACTAATCGACGGCAACTTGAACGCAAATTCACACAACAAGTTGGCCTTAGTCCCAAGCAATTGAGTCGAGTTATTCGGTTGCAAACAGCTTTGCGGATATTGTTAAACCACCCGACGGATAAGCTCTGTCGTATCGCTTATGAGGCTGATTATTATGATCAAGCTCATTTTATTCGAGAGTTCAAGGAGTTTGTAGGAACTACACCTCGTTCTTTTGGACAAGATGCTTCTATGGAAGTGGCTTCGCTGATGTACTCTGAAGAATAAGCGTCGCATCTGTACAATTTCGTATGAAGTGGATATTCTAACTTTGTGTCATAATAACAACAAAAATTGGAGGTTATGAAAAATCTTATTTCAATAGTAGAAATCCCTGTACTGGACTTCTCAAGGGCAGTAGCATTTTATCAAGCTGTTTTTGGGGTGCATATACATGAAGTTGATATGGACGATACACTGATGGGAGTATTTTCACATGAAGATGAGGAGATGAATATCTGTATCATAAAAGATAAAAATACCCTACCTTCAGATCAAGGTGTTTTGGTTTACTTTGATGCACAAGATGACTTGCAACCCATACTGGATCAGATAGAAGTGAGTGGGGGAATAGTTCTTCTGCCAAAAACTGAGATCGATCCTGAAATGGGCTTTTTTGCTTTGTTTCTTGACTCTGAGGGTAATAAACTCGGTTTGCATTCCCAAAAATAATCAAAGATGAGGAAGATATTTTTGTGTTCATCATTCAGCGATGTGGCTCCTTTGTTTAACAATTTTGTAATGGGGGATTTAAGGGGAAATGTTGTGACTTTTATCCCAACTGCCAGTCTAACTGAAAAAGTGAGGTTCTACGTCAAAGCCGGAAGGAAAGCTCTCGAAAAAATGGGATGTGTCATTGATGAACTAGATGTGTCAACGGCTACAGGAGAGGATGTCGAGGCTAAGTTAAGGGCGAACGATCTTATATACATAACAGGGGGCAATACCTTTTTTCTGCTTCAAGAGCTGCAAAAATCGGGCGCAGACAAAATCATCAAAGAGCAGATCTCAAGCGGTAAGATCTATGTCGGGGAGTCTGCGGGAGCAATGATACTTTCGCCCTATCTTGAATATGCCACTCTTATGGATAGTACCGAGTATGCGTTGGAGCTTACATCTTTTTCCGGACTTGGTGTAGTTGATTTTTATACTGTCCCGCATCATACCAATTTTCCTTTTATCAGAGTTGTTGAGGAAATTCTGTCTAAATATCAGGATGCATTGGACTTGTGCCCCATCAGCAATTCACAAGCTATTTGTGTTGAAAACGAAAGCGTCAGGGTGCAGTCGATGTGACTCGTTCAAAATACCCCTTTGAATGAAATTTTACGCAATTATTTTGTGACTTCTTATAGGGCCTGAAGAAAAGGGAGGCTAAAGGTCGAATTCGATGTGTCTAACTTGACGGATCAAGTTAGACAACTTTTTTAGTCCTCCTCAGCTAATGCTAAATCTTTGGCGATTCTGTGTGTTTTTTATTCCTCTAATATATCGATTATGTGTAGACTGGTAGGTCTCTTTATTTGATCTTGGTCTAAAGTGAAAAGTCTGCTCTGATTTATCAAGGCAGATTTTTCATTTTTTCTCGAAAAGCAACCCTTCATAATAGCTGGAAGCGGATCATGGGGCACTTGTGGGTTGGACTTTGCAGGGCAACCGCATCAAAATGTAAGTGTCTGATTATCAATCATAGTTTTGAGTACATTCTTTATCTTTGAATATAATCCTCAAAATGCAATCATTTGAAAATTAGCAACTTGTATTTTGTCGAGATTTTTGATGCGGTTGCCCTGTGGAATTTGTTATATCACTCTCAAGTTAATCGATTTTTCGTACCTTTGAACAATACCATAATCAGATGTACTTTATGTAGATGAAAAAAGATAATATCATAAATATATTCAATAGGATAAAGGCTCTCAATCCTTTTGTTGTAATGGCTGTAATAGGATTGTTGTTGCTGTTGTATCCCAGTGATGACAGCATTTTCAGCCAAATCGAGTATAGTTCACAACTGAAGTCTATGATCAAGGAGCGAGATCGATTGAAGAAAAAGATAGAAGAAGATCATATAAAACTCGATCAGTTGAGGTTCAAGAGAGAAAAACTTGAGAAGTATGCACGTGAGAGATTCCTCATGAAGGCTGAGGATGAGGATCTCTATATCTTGAAGGACTAATATATTCAATCAATTACGAGTCATGAAAGGCTTTTCCCCTACCATAGCTACGATACTTCTGTATGTTTCGTTTCTGCTCATTATCCTTGGTTCATCTTTGTACATCTTGGCTCTGACATGGACCGTGTGGCTCTTCATCATTGGAGCTATCGGCCTTACTTCATATTTTCTTCTTTCTTCACTCGCTGTACGTGGAGGCGTAGCGCGTGAACGAAGACTTAATAGAATGGGGTTTATAGGCTCTCTTTTTTATATCGTATCGAGTGGATTTATGTACGAGAGATCCAATGTCTGGGTAATCCTTTTTGCCATAGCCTCAATATACGTGATGTACAGTCTCTTGGCAAAGCGAGATTGATGGAGGAAACTTGCAGTGCAAATGAATGCGTTTATATTTTAAAAATCAATGGATAGAAAGTTAGTCATCATTCCTACATACAACGAGATCGAAAATATCCGCAATATTGTTACCGCGGTGATTGAGTTAAAGGAGTTTTTTGATGTACTTGTTGTAGACGACAATTCGCCTGATGGCACAGCTGGTGTTGTCAAACAATTGATAGTGGAGTACCCGGAGCGAGTCTTTTTGCTGGAGCGCCCTGGTAAGCAAGGTTTGGGAACTGCTTATCTTGCGGGGTTTGAATGGGCTTTGATTCATGACTATGACTATATCATTGAGATGGATGCGGATTTCAGTCACAATCCAAATGATCTCCCAAAATTATATAGGGCATGTACTGATGCGGGTGCGGATGTTGCCATAGGTTCCAGATATTGTAATGGCGTCAATGTGGTCAATTGGCCACTTGGTCGCGTACTTATGTCATACTTTGCATCTGTCTACGTGCGTATGGTGACAGGCATGTTGGTAAGAGACGCAACAGCAGGATTTGTCTGCTATAGGGCAGAGGTGCTGAAGACCATAGAGTTGGATAAGATACACTTCAAAGGTTATGCTTTTCAGATAGAGATGAAGTATACTGCAATGTTGTGCGGTTTTACGATCACAGAAGTTCCCATCATCTTCGTAAATAGAGTGGAGGGAACCTCCAAGATGAATACTTCAATCTTTGGAGAGGCTCTTTTTGGGGTTCTTAAACTTAAGTGGTGGGGGATGACTAAAAGATTTCCGCAGAAGGGACATAATATCTTTGTGAGGCAAGAAAAACAATGACTTAATAGCAAAATGATCTATGCATAAGATATGGATAAAAGATGCACTCATTGTCAATGAAGGCACAGAGTACATCGGATCGATAGAAATCTCAGGCAAAAGGATTAGCCGTGTGATCGAAGGGGAGGGCGTGGATATGCCGAGCGATATCTCCGAAGTGATAGAAGCCAAGGGTATGATGTGTATCCCCGGTGTCATAGATGATCAGGTCCATTTCAGAGATCCGGGGCTTACCCATAAGGGCTCTTTGGAGACAGAGAGCAAGGCTGCTCTCATGGGTGGAGTAACCTCTTTCATGGATATGCCTAATACTAATCCTCAGACTACTTCTATCGAGGCTTGGAGAGACAAAATGGTTCTTGCTGCTAAGACTTCGTATGCCAATTATTCCTTTTACATGGGGGCGACCAATGACAATGCAGATGTCCTTGGTCAACTAGACCTTGTGCATACTCCCGGAGTCAAGGTTTTTATGGGTGCCTCAACAGGTAATATGTTGGTGGATAGACAGGAAACTCTCAGACGGATATTTGCAGAATCACCGGTACTCATCGCAATACACAGTGAGAGTGAGGATGTGATTCGTCGCAATAAAGAAACATATATAGAAAAGTATGGCGATGATATCCCGGTGCGATTTCACCCTTCGATAAGAAGTGAAGAGGCTTGCTATGAGTCTACTCGTCGGGCCGTAGCCTTGGCTAAGGAAACCGGGGCTCGCCTCCATGTTTTGCATCTGTCAACAGCGAAAGAATTGGAGTTTTTCAGTGCTGATAGACCTTTGTCTGAGAAGCATATCACCGCAGAAGTCTGCGTCCATCACTTGTGGTTTGATGACTCTCAGTACGAGACCTTGGGGACGCGGATCAAATGGAACCCGGCCGTAAAGACTGTACACGACAGGGATGCTCTGAGACAAGCCGCAAAGGTAAGACAGGTGGATGTCATAGCAACGGATCATGCTCCACATTTGATGAGCGAAAAGGAGGGTGGCGCGTTGAAAGCTGCATCCGGTGGCCCTCTTGTCGAGCATTCTTTGGCTCTGAGTTTAGAGTTGGTAGATCAGGGAGTCTTTACTGTTTCGGATGTTGTCGATTTGATGTGTCATAGACCTGCTCAGTTGTTCGGTATCAAGGAGAGAGGTTTCCTTCGTGAAGGATATTTCGCTGATATTGTTTTGGTTTCTCGTGGTGAAGAGTGGAATATTACGGACGATAAAGTGCACTATAAGTGTGGGTGGACTCCCTTGAATGGAACAACCCTCCACAATAGAGTCAGGACAACAATACTTAATGGTCAGATTGTCGTTAGGGATCATCAGTGGCAGGGAGTGCATGCTGCTGAGGCATTGGAGTTTGAGCATCGTAAACGTTGATATACAGAGAAACTATGCGTAATAAGTTGAGTCTGATTCGATACATCCTTTTGATCTTTTCTTGTATCCTGTTGGGTGAAGTGATGCTGTCGGCACAGATACGTGATAAGATAGAGGAGCAATTCCGGAAGCGTGATGCCATAGAGAAGCATGATGATAGTGATAATGACAGGATCGGTAATCTCCATGCGACATATATCTTTAGGCGGACAGGAGATGTGAAAACTGCTTTTTTGGACACATTGAAGCTCAACTATTTTCACCGCTCATCGATAGAGGGACTTAGCGTTGCAGAGGCGTACACAAGTACATATGCTTCTCCTTATCAGTCCAAGATATATTTTGATCGCCCCCTAGATCAATGGGGTGACTTTTACTTTACCAATCCCTACGACCATCTTATACATAGAGGGGAGGATATGCGCTTCTTCGATGCAAAAGTGCCTTATACTTCTTTGGCTTATATCAAGAATGGAGGATCGGATAATGTTGAGGAAAACTTTCATACGTTATTTTCGACCAACCTTGGTAAGAAACTTAATGTTGGAGGACAGTTTGATTATGACTATGCGAATGGTTACTACGCTTCGACAAAATCCAAAAATGTTACATACAGAGCCTTTCTCTCGTACAAGGGGGATCGCTATCAAGCTTATCTCTCGGTAGGCAATACCAATACTATAAATCTTGAAAATGGGGGGATTACAGATGATCGATACATCACAAATCCTGACGAGTTTACTGATGGTCGTCGGTCATTACTTCTGAAGGACATCCCCACGAAGTACAAGGGTGTGTGGAATAGGATCCACTTCGGCTCTGTAAGGTTGAATCATCGTTTCTCCTTGGGTATAACCCGTACGGATAGTATTAAGGGAGGAGATAGTGTCCGTGTCGTAGAGAACTTCACGCCTGTAACCTCTTTCTTTCATGATTTTCATTACGAGAAGGGACGCCGTAGATTTGTAGGGCAGGATCAGGGGCTATTGAAGGACTTTCCTGAACCTATATTGCCTAGACCCATAGATGCAACTTATTATCCCAACGATACTTTGGTTTTGGTAAAGATCTCCAATACATTGGGTATTGAGTTGCTTGAGGGATTTCACAAGTGGGCAAAGTTTGGCTTGGCTGCTTTTGTCTCTCTCGATCACAAGAGGTACCGGGTGCCTCTATATGGAGTCTCCGATCAAAATTTGGATAGAATCGAAAATACGACTTATGTCGGAGGGCGTTTGAGTAGCAAGAATCTCAAGAACTTTGGTTACCATGTACAGGGTGAGTTTGCTTTTATGGGGAGTCAGGTGGGAGAACTTCGTATCGATGGTGAAGCATATACACGCATGAAGTTGTTCGGTAAAGATGTCTTCCTTGATGTGCATGGTAATGTGTTTAATACTCCTCCGTCATATCTACTGAAGAGATATAAGGCTACTCTCCATGAGTGGGATAGGGATCTTGTGATGACTCAGAGACTTCGTGCCGGAGGACGGCTTCGTATCCCTGCGACAGCTACTGAACTGCATGCTAATTTTGAAACAATACAAAATCCTTTGTACGTAGATGAAAAGGCACAGCCCAATCAATTGAAAACTAACTTTAGGGTCCTGGCTTTGGGCATAGATCAAAAATTGAGTTTGGGCTTTCTTAATTGGGAAAATAGTGTCGTATGGCAAAACTCAAGTGATCATGTAGTTGCTCCATTGCCTGATATCGCCATTTATTCTAATTTCTATATCAAGGCTTTGATAGCTAAAGTTATGACTCTCCAGTTGGGCGTTGATGCAAAGTATCATACAGCATATCATGCTCCTTATTATGATCCTACCACTCAGTTGTTCAAACCTCAGAGTGAGATATCCATAGGAGGGGATACTCCGATGATGAGCATATATGCCAATGTGCACCTCAAGAGAACTAGATTCTTTGTGCAGTATTACAATGTTTCTTCTCGACTTTTTAAACCAAATTATTTTTCGACTGTTCATTATCCACAGTACCCGGCGATCGTGAGATTAGGGCTTGTGGTTGATTTGAGAAACTAAGAAAATGACAAGAGTAAAGCAATATCGTTGGCTGAGTATTATTTTGACATTATTGATATGTTCATTATTTTACTTGTCAGTGCGATCTTGTGGTGAGACATCAACACAGTCTTCTCAAAAAGAAGATTCAGTAGCCTTGAGGGTGGGCGTGGATTTGTCTCCTATGGATTTCAGGTTGGATATGGATGGTAATTTTTCAGGGATTCAATATGAACTATTGACTCTGATGTTGCCGGATACAATGATCAAATGGCATCCTTTTGCATCCAGGAATGATGCTTTGGAGGCTCTTTCTTCAGGTCAAATTGATATTTACGCCACATCTTTTGCTTGGTCAACAAATAAGGCATTGGAGTCTGTTACTACGACGAAACCTCTATATGTATCTGGTTTTGCTTTGGTTCATAGACCGGATTCATTGGAGAGGCCTTGGACAGACGCGTTTCATGATCTGAAAGAAATCCCTATTCATATTCCTGAATCGGCTCTTGACGTAGGTATCTTGCTTAAGAATCTTCAAGAGTTTTCATATCCAAATATCGTCATCATTGATCAACCGGGCCAGACGGCAGAGAGTCTTTGTCTGGCTGTTAAAAATGGAGAAATAGACTATGCTGTATGTGATCGAAATACTGCTCGTGCAATCAATGATCGTATTGGAGGATTGGTTGTGGAGTCAGGTATAGCTTTTGACTTATATCAGGTATGGCTCTTAGATAACCATAGGTCTGAATTGTGCCAAGTGATCAACTCAAAGATAGAGACGATGCAAGGCACGGACAGTTGGAACTCTGTGCTGAAAAGGTATGGTCTTCCTATTCGTTGAATGAATAAATAGTTAATCTATCAATGACATTTTATGATTTTGATTTAGATGATAGAGTATTGGATGGACTTGAAGCAATGAATTTTGTCAAGCCCTCTCCGATACAAGAGGCAAGCATCCCTCCAATACTCAACGGGCATGACGTTATTGCTTGTGCTCAGACAGGTACAGGTAAGACTGCAGCTTTTGTCTTGCCTATCCTCAGCCTGCTATCATCAGGAGAATATAGTTCTGATCATGTCAATGTGATCATCATGGCTCCTACAAGGGAGTTAGCTCAACAGATAGACCAGCAGATCGAAGCCTTTTCTTATTTTGTTGGTATATCTGCTGTTTCAATTTATGGTGGAACCGGGGGAATAGAATGGGAACAACAAAAACGAGGTCTGCGCCTTGGAACAGATATTGTGGTTGCGACTCCGGGCCGTCTTATCTCACACCTTAATCTGAATACTGTTGATCTTTCCCAGGTTAGCTTTTTTGTCTTGGATGAGGCTGACCGTATGTTAGATATGGGATTCTATGATGATATCATTGAGATATATCGCCATTTGCCGGAGAGTGTGCAGACAATAATGTTTTCTGCCACGATGCCCTCCAATATCCGGAAGATGGCAAAAGAGATCATGAAAAATCCGGTAGAGGTGAATATCGCAGTATCTCGTCCCCCCGAAAGTATCAATCAAAGTGTATACTATTGTCATGATGATGATAAGCCTGCGCTCCTCATAGAGCTTTTGACTAAACTCCGCCCAAAACGATGCATTACATTCTTTGCTTCAAAAGATCGTGTAAAGCAGATGAAGAGAGAACTCTCAATGAGAGGTCTTAAGGTTATGGAGATGCACTCTGATCTTGATCAAAGCGTTAGAGAGGACGTGATGAGAGACTTCAAGGCCGGTAAGATCGAGACAATTGTCGCGACAGATATTATCTCTCGAGGTATAGACGTCGATGATATCGAACTTGTTGTAAACTATGATGTTCCCCACGATCCGGAGGACTATGTCCATCGTATTGGTCGTACAGCTCGTGGAACAAATCTCAGTGGAGCTGCCATCACCATAGTCTCCTCCAAGGATAAACGTCGATTTATAGACATTGAGAAATTTTTAGGTTACAGAGTAAAGAGCAATGAATTGCCTGAAGGCATTCGTGCTTTAGTAGATGACAGGACTTTCATTAAACGTAAAGATAAAAATCCCCGAAGAAACAGTAAGAAAAAGCCGTCTGCACGACCTGCTAATACGTCATCTGATAACGCAGATGAAAATACTCAACAATCTCAACATCGCAAATACAGACGAAACAAGAAAAGAAACAATAACAATTCTAATCCTAATCAACCAAAGGATAAACCCAACATATGAAACCAACTTTTGACTCAAAAGATATACAAGCACTAAAAGATCAATTATTAGCTCCTCGTAAGATTACACTTATTTCGCACGTGTCACCTGACGGCGATGCCGTCGGATCGACTCTAGCTCTCTCCAAGGTCCTACGCTTATTAGGACATGATACCCGCGTCGTTTATCCCAGTTACTATCCTGATAGTTTTGTAGTTTTACATGGTATAGATGATACAATCATCGCACGTACAGAGGCAGAGAAGGCTATCGCTGCCATAGAGTCGGCAGAAATGATTTTTTGCATGGATTTCAACGAGCCTAAAAGAGTTGAAGGGCTCAGCGATCATCTTGAAAGAGCGAGAGCCTTTAAAGTCTTGATTGATCACCATCTTCATCCAAGTCCATTTGCGGATATCACCTTTTCATATCCGGAGATGTCTTCGACATGTCTTCTTCTCTACCATCTATTAGAGGAGTTAGGGTGGATGTCATATGTTGATCAGGATGTTGCGGAGGCGATCTATTGGGGGATGATGACAGATACCGGGAACTTTTCTTACAACTCCGAGGATCCGGATATATATACAACAATATCTGCCCTCCTCGAAAAGGGGATGCGCAAGGACTTTCTCACTGCGGCTGTTCAACGTGGTTTTTCGGTAGATCGAATCCGTCTTAATGCCCATGCTATAATGAATAACATGAGGGTCTTTCCTGAGTATAAGACTGCTATCATCACACTGACTAATCGCGAAAAGCTGGAGTATAACTACAAGGTTGGAGATACCGAAGGCCTTGTGAATGTCCCTCTTGAGGCAAAAGATATCGAATTCTCAGTGTTTATCTTTGAGGTGAATAACATGACTAAGATATCCCTGCGGTCCAAAGGTGAATTCCCGACCAATGTTTTTGCAAGGAACTTTTTTAATGGAGGTGGGCACAAGAATGCCTCCGGTGCAGAGGTCTATGACTCTTTGAGTAATACGTATGATCTTGTGCTCAAGGCGCTTAAGGTCATGCATCCATAAATAAGACCAAATTTTATACCCATGGAAGTAAAGAATATACCTTTGCATCTGACTCCGTTATTTCCTGATCTTCTAGGCGAAAAGCCTCTCATTATCTCCGGTCCTTGTAGTGCCGAGACCAGAGAACAGGTGATCAGCACAGCAAAGGAGCTTGAAGCGTCGGGGAGAGTACGAGTATTCCGAGCCGGTGTCTGGAAACCGCGTACTTATCCCGGAGGCTTTGAGGGGGTTGGTGAGGACGCTCTTTCATGGTTGGTTGAAGCACGAGATTTGACCGGACTGAAGATTGGCGTTGAGGTTGCAAGCCCATATCATGTCAAGGTCGCTTTGGCATATGGTGTAGATATGGTCTGGATTGGAGCACGTACTACATCCAATCCCTTCACATTGGATGAGATTGCAAAGGAGCTCAAAGGGCATGACATAGCTGTGATGGTTAAAAATCCTATTGCTCCGGATATGCATCTTTGGTTGGGCGCGATCCAACGTCTGAATTCTTATGGGATTACACGTCTTGCTGCCATACATAGAGGGTTTGGTCCCGGGCATAAGACACATTATCGGAATCTCCCTATATGGAAGATTCCGACACGGATGAGACAAATTTATCCTTCACTTCCTTTCTTTTGTGATCCAAGCCATATAACCGGAGACCGTAGCCTTATTGCAGAAGTTTCTCAGGAGGCAATGGACAGGTGTTACGACGGGTTATTCATAGAGTGTCATTGCCGGCCGGATCAGGCATGGAGTGATTCTGCTCAGCAAATTACCCCCAACACGCTTAGTGAGATTATTCAAGGTCTTAAAATAGGCGACTGTGATCCATGTCTTGGAGAAGATATTGAGAGGTTGCGCCAACGCATTGATGAGATAGATGACGAAATAATCAGATTGCTTGGCGAACGTTCTGCCATATCCGAGGAAATAGGTCATTGGAAGGCTACCAATGCCAAAACTGCTTTTCAGTCCAAACGTTATGAGTTCATGATGAGTGATAGGGAGAGGCGAGCAGAGCGCTATGGAGTTTCTCCTGAACTCGCAAGAGACATATTTGATCTTATTCACGATGCTTCGCTAAAACAGCAGAGTGAAATTATAAGTTAATCCGTTAGATATTAAAGGTTATGCATATCAAGGAAACAAAGATTAGGCTCGAACGTGTCGTGGTATATGCTCGACACGGAGTTATGGCACATGAGACACTTGTCGGCAATCAATTTCATGTTACGCTTGAGGTATTGTTTGATGCTTCTAAGGCAATGTTGGATGACAAATTGACCGGTACCGTCAATTATGCTGAATTATATGAGCTCATTCAGGAGGAAATGTCCACTCCCTCCAAACTTATTGAGCATGCAGCCTGGCGAGTCCTTTTGCGCTTGGAGAGAGAGTATCCTATGATTACCGAGGCTCTGATTGAGGTTGAGAAGAATGCGCCACCGGTCCCCAACTATCAGGCTCAGAGGCTTGCGTTCTCAGCAAAGGTCTGTTTTGCCAATCAATGATTCTTTCGGGCCCAATACCCTTAGGCAAATGCTAAAAGTGCCATTCTTGATCGAAAGTCAAGAGTGGCACTTTTTTGTGAAAGAGGAGGCAAGTAAATTTCTTGTTATCATTTGATCACTTAGTGTATAGAATGTGCTTTTTTACCGAAAATAAGGTATGATTTTTGATATTGTTTACCTAATCAATGGGATTGTAAGGTATATCTATAATTGTGACCTTTGTTGAGTTTAATTGACACTTTATTTAGTCTGACAGAGACCGATTTGTATCATAAGTTGATCTGTCTTTATCATGATTAGATGGTATTTTTGGTAGTGTCCGAAAAAGTGTGTAAGGTTAGTTCTCCCTTTTTCCCCTGGGGCATGCCCCAGGGGAAAAAAACTTTGAGTTTTTCCTGTTATTACTCATTACTCATTTATTTGGTGCTCCACTCTTGGAAATAGGGTAACCTCCTTGCGTAAGTCCTTTCGGTCATTTCTCGGGCAACAGATCCGAGGAGAAAGACCACGGCATCAGCCGAGGGAAGAGCCCCACGCATGCGCAACGTACGCTTATAGCTCCGATTGAGACGCTCCACCCAATTCGTCGAGTAAATCATACGACGAACACCCTCCGGGAACATCAGGTAAGTGAAGTAGCCTATATTGCGAGGTGCCGATAAGGAGAGCAGACTCCTGTAGCTTTTCCCCCGACGTTC
>NZ_JAUMXC010000092.1 GCF_030529325.1 Porphyromonas sp.
ATGAGGTCTGCATCCATGGGGAGGAGAATTCGGGGAAGCGCAAAGGGGGACAATTTGTCTGTTATTCATCAAGTCCTAAAGGATTTAGAGGTATAAGGGTTATTTTGAGGCATTATTAGTTTCATTAACCCTTAAAACATTGACATTATGAATCAGAAAGCAAGCACATTCGCCGAAGTGTCTCGTGAGTGGTTGGCGAATAAAGAACAATTTGTAAAGCGAGGTACATACTCTATCTACGCATTGCAAATCGAGAAACATCTACTGCCCATGTTTCGTGAACATCGAGCCGTGACAGAAGAGCAGGTACAGGGCTTCATCTTAGAAAAGCTACAACAGGGACTAAGCCTCAAGACGACGAAAGATTTGATTATCCTGCTCAAGATGATACTTCGCTATGCCATCAAGTACTATGGTTGGCAGTATGTAGAGATGGAGCTGAAATACCCTACGGTGTGTATAGCTCCTCGTATTGAAGTCTTGCCTCGTGTACATCAACGTAAAATTATGCAGTATGTGCGTGAGCATTTTACCTTTCGTAATCTGGGCATTCTGATATGTCTCAGCACAGGAATGCGCATCGGGGAGATTTGTGCTCTCAAGTGGTCAGATATTGATTTGATAGAGGGGGTAATTCGAGTGAGTCGTTCGCTCCAACGTATTTATATGCTTCGCCCTGATGGGTCTCGTTATACCGAGATTGTGGAGAGTACACCCAAGACAAGTAATTCGCTTAGAGAAATCCCGCTTAGCCGTGAGCTAAAAACGATGCTTAAACCACTATCTAAAATTGTGAATGAGAACTATTATGTTCTGACGAATGAGGCAAAAGCTACCGAACCACGCACCTATCGGATCTATTACCGAACCTTGATGCAGGAGTTAGATATGCCACGATTGAAGTTTCATGGCCTAAGGCATAGCTTCGCCACACGGTGCATCGAAAGTGGGTGTGACTACAAAACTGTGAGTGCTTTGCTCGGTCATGCAAACATAAGTACGACGCTCAACCTCTATGTCCATCCTAACCTCGACCAAAAACGGCGTTGCATTGAGCAAATGACTAAAAGTCTCGGTTAACAGGTTCAAAAATAACCTTACTTATATTTCGTACATTTGTTACATTGTTTAAAAAATATTTTACTCGTTTTTAACTATAAATACTATGGGATGGGATGTCGTTCAAATAGGTCTAAGGCACAATCTGCCTATAGATGATCCGATCGCAACTGCCAAAGAAATTGCAACAAGAATGAAGCAAAACATACAGCTTGTTGCCAGAGAATTTTATACACCAGATTCAAAAAAGAACTTTACCAAACATTGTTATGCTATAGAGCTGGGGACTTTCAAAGTAAATGAATCCGATAAGTCTTTAAGATTGACAGTTCTTAATTGCCAAATAAATCAACAGCAGGATCAGATTGTAGTAGAGGATCTTAAAAACATACAATTTGTAGATAAATGTGCAGGATTCTTAGTTAATGATTGGGAAAGACCTATTGTATTATATGAATTGGACTATAATGATGAAGGTGACTATATGCAGTTCTTTCGGGAATGTATAAATCTTGATATATGCGTAAATGAGAGATGGTGGACATGGATAACCAAAATTCATGAAAAGGACCTTGAAGACAACTGGTTATGGAATTGTCGTAAAAGAATATATGATCGGGCTAAGATGTTTGGTTGCAATGAAGTTATTATCTGTTCGGATCAGGGATCTACATGGCTGATATGCGAGTATTTAGATAAAAGTGCAGATGAATTAGTTGCATATACAAAGGCTCGCAGATATATAGATGAATCAGTGTGGGACGATGAAAAGGAGAAAGAAGAGTGGATCACCCATGGAAAACTAATACTGTTTTCTGAATACTTTTCTGGGACTTCTGCAGAACTCTTATCATACGAAGAAGATTTTGTTGAGGTTGTACTCGATGACTTCAAAGACCTTGAAAGCCTTGATGATGCCAATGAAGAATGAAGATAAAAAGTAATACTTGAACGCTTCATTACCAAGGTGATATTATATGTAAAGTATCAATAGATACGCTACACTTTTTCTTTTCGTAGGCAAATCTTAATC
>NZ_JAUMXC010000093.1 GCF_030529325.1 Porphyromonas sp.
ACTTAAACTTTACAATTCAAGATATGCTGAAAGTATATTATGGCGAGTCAGACTATGCTAAGTATGATAATTCAGCTTGTCAATGGAATCAATTCCTAAAGGACTTTTGCTCAGATGAATTTAGCGGCTATTATTCTGATAAGTTAAAAGTTGCTGCGATTCTATGGAAAGAAGTTAGAGACTCAAAAAATAAAAAAGTGTATTCGAGACAGCTTTTGGATGAGTACAGATCCAAAATAGAGGAGTATCATAAATAATCAACTCTCAGTTTATAGAGATAGGTAAATTAGAATCTGAGGTCAAGATATGAGAAAAGTAAAGCTATTTATAGCAATGAGTGTAGATGGCTACATTGCTGATAAAAATGGGAATGTCAGTTTTCTGCAAGGTCATGATGATTGTTTAGAAAACGAAGAAACCTATTCTGAGTTTATTAAAAAAATAGACACCGTCCTAATGGGTTGGAATACTTACAATCAGATAATAACTGAGTTATCCCCTGATCATTGGGTTTATGATAATTTATTGACTTATGTTTTCACTCACGAAGAACAAAAAGATTCGGATAAGATCATTTTTACAAGTGATAATTTGGAGGAATTGATCAAGAAACTAAAAGGGGATGATGGAAAAGATATTTGGATATGTGGCGGAGCAGATTTAGTTCAACAAGCCATCTCTTTAGATGTGATAGATGAGTACTTTATATCAATTATTCCGATAATTTTAGGAAATGGCATAAAGTTATTCAGCCAAAATGATGTGGAACATAAATTGAAATTAGTCAACACGATAACAAATAATGGAATAATCGAGTTGAATTATATTCGTAGATAAAATTGAGCTGTAAATGACGATAATATCTACAAGTGAATTTTCAGGGCAACCGCATCAAATTTTGAGTAGCTTTTTGAGGTAGTCTATATTTAGAGCAGCTTTGAATAACCTTCCGTAAGGATAACTTGTCTTTGTACTATGAGACAATGGCTAAGGCAAACTTTCTGAGTGTATTTAGATTAGTCGCAGAGTAATCCTTACGGGCTCGACAAGAATCCTCCCTGAAGGTTACATCCAAATACTAATGAAGTCTATTTTTAATCCCCAATATTCCCGAATACACTGCCCTATTAATAGACATTGCTCAGGAGGTAAACTGCTAATGTAATATTGCTTATCTAGGCGAGTATCTCCCTCTAAACCACTAATCTCACGCTGAACTTGAACTAAACTTTTCAGCCCTTGCCATTGATGACAATCTCCTGCTCCAAAAACTTCTGAGGCTGGTAGTGCCGTATAGGTTTGCTTCTCGATACGACCATGATCTTTCTCAAAAGTTTCATAACAATGAGATTGGTATTGTCCTGTAAAGCAGTCCTGAACATCCTCATACAAGTGTTTTTGATTGCCTTTGAGACTTAGTAGGATATAGTAAGCTTCCGATTGGATTATCTACTCTGCAATGTTGGTTTGAGGCCCCATAGCATCTATGCTGATGACTGCTCCCGACAAATCAAGGCTATCTGGAACTTCCTGAATGGCTTGTAACTCATTGCGTTTCTCGGAAACAGTCTCTTGAGCAAGGCTTAAACCTACTTCATCAACCCAAGCTGAGAGAATATGCGTACTGCCCGTTTTCTTCTTCGAGCCTCTCAGACGTTTGCCGTCAATGGCGATATGTTTACCCCCCCAAGTCGCTAATCAGCTCTTTACCATAGACCTGAAGACAAGCATAGAGAGACTGAGGATCAATACGTTGGAGAACTCTTTCAAAGGTGTCCACGCTCGGACAACCATCAGGCAATTTAACGAGTGGGCGAAGCGATTCTTCACGTTCCGGGCAAAGTTCATGCATCGACTCATAATCCTCGCCTCCACACAGATAACTCGCCAGTGCAATGACTAAAATATCACTTAACTTATGCTTGCAACGACCCTCTACCCCCGGGTCTTCTACCTTAGAAAAATAATCTTGTACATCCATAACCCATGGATAAGCCTATTTTGATGCGGTTGCCCT
>NZ_JAUMXC010000042.1 GCF_030529325.1 Porphyromonas sp.
ATCCACAAACGAAAATAAATGGGGCTGCGCCAAAAATGAATTTTGACACAGCCCCTTTTTGAAAGTTCTATATGTCTGTGATTAGCCACCACAAAGGGGCTTGGCATAAGAGAAGGTCTCATCCAAGGCAACGGACTTTGAAAGGTTTCAAGTACGACCCTATATATCCGTAACAAAAAAATCCCCCTTCCGATATCAACTATCGAAAGGGAGAACTATAGGATTATAAAATTTATTACTTCACGAGAAATAGATACACCGGGAAGTGATCGGCATACCCGCCTTGATACTGCCCTCCAACAATAGTACGTTTGGGATACCCCTTATACCTTCCACTTTCCTGTGTCAGCATCTTATCGTTGAAAATAAAAGCTCCAAAGTCTTGATTCTTGCTAAAAAACAGATGATACCCACCATCATTAGGAGTGTTCACCACATTTCCGGAAACTATCATCATATCAAAAAGACTCCATACATCACGGTATGCCAAAGTGCCGTATCCGGCCTTATACAACGCATACATTGGAGTAAACAGTTCTGTACCCTTAAGCCCTTTTTTAGCATATTTGATATCAAGTCCGTCTTTCAGACTTGGACTTATAGGATCATCATTCAAGTCACCCATCATGATAATTTTTGCCGTACTATCTGTGGAAAGTATGGAGTCTGAAAGATGCTTCATAGTCTTTGCCGCTGCGAGACGACGTGGTGCAGAAGCAGCCTCTCCTCCAGAACGGCTTGGCCAGTGTGCAACCATAAAGTGGAGGAGCTCATCGTCAGCTTTTGCCTTGACATACAATATGTCTCTCGTTTTTATCTCTTCTTCTCCGGGGATAATTACAGGTTGTGGATGAGAGTGCAAAACCTCAAGACGGTCTTTCTTGTAAAGCATGGCACAGTCGATCCCTCTAAAGTCAGGGGAATCGTAATGAACAATACCATACCCCTTATCCATGAGAGCAGGCATAGCGATGAGATCCTCAAGGACTCCCCTATTTTCGACCTCTGCCAGACCTATTATATCCGGACCCTGGGATGTTCCGATCTTAGCGATAACAGTTGACATATTGTGCAACTTGTGACGATATCTCGTCTCATCCCAAGCATTCACTCCATTCGGAGTAAAGTCTTCATCTGCATTCTCTTGGTCTATGGTATCAAAGAGATTTTCAACATTGTAAAAAGCAACACATAGTCGTTTGCTTAGAGGCTTTTGGCTCTGGGCATCTGCAATACCCGAAGCAAAAAGCAAAATTGTAGCAACAGCTACTGTGATCATTCTTTTCATTTGAATACGTTTCTATAAATGATTGATATTGATACTATTCTAAATCGTTAACATTTTATCTCTTACAAGGGTTTCAAGAATTATTTCTGCTGTATCCATAGGACTATCTTGAGGCTTCACATAGGTCAGAACAAAACCTCTGCGCGCCATCCCTCTAAGCCATGTCATCTGTCGTTTTGCAAATTGGTGGATAGCGATCTCCAGTGATCGAGCCATATCTTCAAAGGAGCGTTGACCGATCACGTACTCTGTCACAAACTTATATTCCAATCCATAGTAGATGAGATCGTCGGCAGAAATACCTGAATCAAGCAGAGTTTGCACCTCTTCAATCAGTCCTTCACTGAGCCTTGTCTTGAGTCGAGAAGATATACGTGCCCTGCGAACCTCTCGATCTATATCAATGACAAATATCTTAGAGTCTACAGAGTAATTACTCTCCATTGAAGATATGGGATGAGTAGCACGATATTCTGCGATCTCTATTGCACGGATAACCCGTTTTTTATTCTCGATGTCTGTCTTGTTGTGAAGAGGACCATAAGAGGATAGCTTCTTGATAAGGGTCGGAAGATCGTATCCCTCAAGAGTTTTTCTCAACTCTTTATTTTCCGGCACGTCAGGCAGATAATATTCTCCCAATACAGCCTCCATATATAATCCACTGCCACCACAAAATATTTTTGGTTGAGAGTGCGGTATGGATGAGAAAGCATTATAAAAGTCCTGTTTAAATCTGTATATGTTATACTTCTCTCCGGGATCACAGATGTCAATGAGATAGTACGGAATTTGGCAACCATTTACGGCATAATCACTGAGATCTTTTCCGGTGCCGATATCCATCCCCCTGTATACCTGACGAGAGTCTCCACTAAGCACAACTCCTCCCGTCAAATATGCCAAATGAGTTGCGACAGAAGTCTTCCCACTCGCCGTAGGACCCATTATGGTAATGAGAGTATCACTTGTTGCCATACGATAGAGATCTCTTTATCATAAAAAAGTACTATTCCTCCTCCCTATCAGGCCGAAAAAACAGTAAATAGATCGGACGGATATTCCCCTTGCTCAACAAGTGTTTTTAAGTTTTCCACAACAGCAGGTCTATCCGCAGGATACGTTACTCCAAACCACTTTGAAGTTGTTTCAAGGACTTTGCAAGCTGCTTGCGAAGATACAATCAAGTCATTAACAACAGAAGGAATATAAAACTCGCCCTTGTCGTTGTTTATGTTCTTCTCAAGAAAAGAAACAAATGCCTCTTCTGAATAATCAAAGTAGTCGGGAGTAAATCCCCACATATTCATAGAAACCAATGTATTATCATCAATGGTATGAGCTTCCCCGGCATCATCTAAAAAAGTGATTTGTCCATCTACTCTCTGAATTTTGGTGCGCTCAACCACAGTTTCCAGTTCATTTTGAGCGTTGACGCTACATACCCCTCGAGAAACCGCTCCACTTTCACTAAGCGTGTTCCCAATATGATACCCGACCATGCAATATTGTCCTTTTGACTCTGTCATTGACTGAAGTTTATCCGCAAGTACCAGAAAACTATGCCTGCCATAGAAGTCATCTGCATTAATAACAGCAAATGGTTCATTGATCACACCTTTTCCCATAAGTACAGCGTGGTTGGTTCCCCAAGGTTTTACCCTGTCTTTGGGACAGTGAAAACCCTTTGGAAGAGCATCTACAGACTGATAAACGACCTCTACCGGTATATGCTTATGATACTTGGAAAGAATTTTAACCTTAAAATCATCCGAAAACTCTTTGCGTATGACAAAAACTATCTTGCCAAAACCTGCACGAATAGCATCATAAACAGAGTAATCCATAATGGTTTCGCCATTTGGTCCCACACCATCTAACTGTTTGAGTCCTCCATAACGAGCTCCCATGCCTGCAGCAAGGATAAAAAGTGTTGGTCTCATATGTGTCGTTGTGTTTTATAATACAGCTTCTCGTATTCTTACCATCTTAGTCAAAAGCTCTTCCATCGCATCAAGCCTAAGCATATTAGCGCCATCAGACAATGCTTGAGTTGGTTCAGGATGAGTTTCAATAAAGAGTCCATCTACCCCAACAGCTATGGCTGCAGATGCGATCGTATCTATGCGATCGGGGAGGCCTCCTGTGACTCCGCTTGAGGTATTGGGCTGCTGCAGTGAATGCGTGACATCCATTACAACGGGACACCCTGTATCTTCTTGCATTAAGGGAATACCTCTATAATCCACAATCAAATCTCCATAACCAAAAGATGTCCCTCTATCAGTCAAAATCACTTGATTGTTACCACTACTCTTTATTTTGTCTACTGCAAATTTCATTGACGAAGGTGCAAGGAATTGCCCTTTCTTGACATTCACCACCTTATTTGTTTTAGCTGCTGCGACCAAAAGATCAGTCTGTCTACATAAAAATGCAGGTATCTGAAGGACGTCAACATACTCTGCAGCCATAGCAGCTTCGTGGGCTTCATGTATATCTGTAACAACGGGCACATTGAACTGTCCACGAACTTCTTCCAAAATTTTAAGAGCCTTCTCATCCCCTATCCCAGTAAAAGAGTCCAATCTTGAACGATTAGCCTTACGATATGAACCCTTAAATATGAGTGGGATATTAAGTTTTTCGCACAAAGGGACAAGACATTCTGCTATCTTCATGACAACATCCCTACTCTCTATAGCGCACGGACCTGCCATTAAAAAGAACATATTTGATGTCTTTAAATATGAAATAAGTTTTGTTTCTGTCATGGGTGTAAAGTTATGAAAAAATATATTACTGCCTGATGAAATATTACTCACTATAAATTTGAAAATTTATAGACTATCACATCCTAATGACTCGAATATTACAGAGCCTTGAAGGTGAAGCCAAAGGAGCCACAAGCTCTTTGGAAACACGCAGCGTCTTCACCGTTGTTTTTTTGCCCTCATTGATCGGCATAGTATGTAGATTATACTTTTCCTTCACTTTCATAGAGAACAATAACTCTCCGCCCCAGCGGCTATACACCTTAAACAGTAATGTATGCTGCCCCTTATTTAGCGGAATTAAAAGATCTCTATCTGAGTTTTTTTGCTTATTTTCTACCCGTTTTAAGTCCCCTGCAAAGTAGACTCCATCAACGTATACCAATATACCATCCCTGTAAGAAATAGAGATAGGTAACTCTACAGACTCTTTAGCCTCTATATCATATCGTAAATAGATACCGGTACGATCCTTTACTATTTCTTTCATGTTCAAAGTCATATGATGCCTCTCCCACTTGACATCAGACAAGTCTCTCCTAAGAAATATCTCAGGAACAGAGCCAAAAAGTCCTCTGTGAGTAGACATATGCAAATCCGTCCAATGTATTTTTTTTGTATCAAAGGTAACTGTCTTTGATTTTAATGGGCTAAGTTCAACCAACTCTTCTCTCCCATCCATATTCAGAAGAATATTTTGACTTAATTCCGAATCCGTAAAATTTATCGCCATCGTTTCATTGTGACCGGGCAGCTCCCACTCATACCCTAAAATACTCCGAAACCCCGAATAATAATCAACAGCAGACTGGGCATACAGATTAAGAGCATTATGAGGAGAAAGGACTCTTTCATTGGCCACCGGCTTTTTGATAGTCACAGGAGTCTCAAATACTACTTTGATGACAGTGAAATAAGGGCGTTCACCCTCAATATTCAATGACAATTTACAACCGTCTTGTGTAATTACAGAAGCTGCTTTACCCTTGGCATTTAGTATACTCAACTCCTTTATCGGAGTATTAAGATCAGGCAAGAAAATATCACTTCTTTCCCTTTCAATAAAAAGATATAAAGCTTTTTTATCTTTAGCCATTGTCACAAGAGGGACTCCGGATTGCACGTTGTAGGGGGACGGTAAGGTATTATATACAGCCTCGCTCATGGAGGCTAAAACCATTCCTAAGCTCATCAAAACATCATGTTCAAACGGCACAATAGAACCATCACCCATAGGGCCTATATTTAAGAGATATTTACCCCCTCGAGAGACTACATTAAGAAGATCTTTCAGCTTTTCATAGACCTTTTTATCCAAATCTCCTCGTTCTTGCCAAGAACGATACCCCCAAGTTTCCGGAAAGATAGAAGCAGCGGTTTGCCATGGTAAAATTATATCATAGTCCGGGAATTGATTGTCCGGCATGACACAAAAGTCTGCATAGTCATTACCAAGTCTGCCACTGACCATACAATCAGGCTGTAGCTTATGAACCAACTCATACAGCTCCCTACTCTGCTCAGGCAGGAGCGAACCCATATCAAACCAAAGCTCATCAACCTTACCATAATTACTCAACAGCTCTGAGACTTGAGCTTTATTATACTCATGATGATCGGGAGTGATCGGGTCAGCATTATGGGATGAAAATGGCATCGCTCCCGGAAAATGCCAATCAATGAGAGAAAAATAGATCCCAAAACCTAATCCATTACGATGGCAAGCCTCTGAAAGTTCTTTTATCAAGTCCCTTTTTGCAGGAGCGCCATCAAAAGAATTGTAGTCTGTCGTTTTAGTATCAAATAAACAGAATCCATCATGGTGTTTAGCCGTCATGACGACTGACCTCATCCCCGCACGCTTGGCCAGCGCAACGATAGTATCCGCAGCAAAATTTGTAGCAGTAAACTCCCTTGCATAAGCCTCATACCAATCTGAAAAACCAATTCCAAATGTAAGTATCTGTTCAGAGTACCCCTTTTCTACTCGTTTCCCCTGAAAAACACCTGCAGGGATTGAATAAAGACCATAGTGCACAAACATTGAGTACTTATCTCCCCACCAGTCTGCCCTCGAATGAGTCGGAAATAATAAAATTATAGCCAAAAGGCACAGTAAAGTTCTTTTCATATTGACCTACTTATTTATCCAAGAATATCGACCTCCGGGTAGAGGACGGACAAGCCCATCCAACTCCAAGTCAAACAACAAAGCCGACACCGTCGCCAAAGACTCTCCCAACCTGTGAGTAATATCTTCTACGCTTATATCATCTACACTTTTCAAAAGTCTTACTATAGGAATATCTTTTGAGATATCCTCCTCATATTCAAGGGGCAGTTGTATTTGTTGTTTTTCAGGTTTAGATACAATACCCAGATCTTCGAGCATGCTATAAGCTGAGGTAAATATACTCGCTTTCTGCATGGATATCATTTTGTTACAGCCGGAAGAATTAGAGTCAAACATTCGACCCGGTACGGCATATAAAGCACGAGAATAATCGAATGCAATGTTTGCTGTTATAAGGGAGCCTCCATGATCAGGGGACTCAACCAGCAATGTTGCAGTAGAAAGTCCTGCGACAATTCTATTACGAGCGACAAATCTTTGCGGCAGCGGCTTTGTGTCAAACATATACTCAGTGATGACACCTCCCCCTCTTTCACATATTTCTTTCGCCAAAGACTTATGTGCAGCAGGATACAATGTATGGTGTCCATGAGCAACAACGGCTACGGTACGCAAGCCACAGTCCAGTGCGATCCGATGTGCTGCATGGTCTACACCGTAAGCCAATCCACTGACAATAACAATATTGGGAGACAAGTGAGCCCACTCACTAAAAATACTACGAAGAGCATCTTCTGCATAGGGTGTCATTCGCCGTGTTCCCACAACACTGATCATCGGGGCATCATGAGGCAACACTCCTCTGACATACAGCACCAATGGAGCATCAAAACATGATCCAAGCAACTCAGGATAGTCCTGATGTCCAAAAAACACAGGTGTTATGGCATCAGTTCTTTGGTTGAGTAGGGAAATTTCGGACTCTGCTAAATGTTGTGCCACGGGACTCCTAAGAGCGGACACGAGTTTAGGCCCCATACCCGGCACCTCCATAAGTGCGCTTGGAGTTGCTTCTATAACGGATTGAGCAGAGCCAAAGTGTTCGATAAGGGATTGGCTAATGATGGGGCCGATCCCTTCTGTACAACTTAATGCTAAAAGAGCCTTTTGTTCCTGACTCCACTCCATTGAATCTCTAATTTTTGATAACGTAGTCTGCAACCATATCATCAAGATATTCGCCCCTTGTAAGGACGCCATCTTTGACTACCACTACAGATATTTTACCCTTTGCTGCAAGTTCCAAACTATCACAGTTGATGACATCTTGCTCAAAGATCAATTTAGGACCCTGCTTATACAAGTTGAGACCAACAAAAAAATAATCTCCACTCCTCAGGGATTTTTTGTAGTCTATCTCTACTCGAGCAACCATAGCATCATAACCATTGTCATGCATCCTAGAGAAATTATCTCCGAGTGTTTCCAAAAATTCGTGACGTGCATGTTCCATATATCTCTGATAGTTGGCGTTATTGACAACGCCTTGAAGATCACACTCATAGTCCCTCACTTTCATTTCGATGAGGTAAGCATATTTCTTTTCCGGTAATTTTTTCATGATTTATTTTCTGCTTTAATATTTCTTTTTCTCTTCTGTTACCCTCATGACATACAAACGATCTCCGGGACGGACCTTTTCGGGAACAAGGCATGAGAACTTATCTCCCTTTTCGACTCTTTCACGAGCAATATTATCCATACGCATATCATCAGAAGCTAAAAATACAGCTCCTGTGGTAGGACCGCTGACCATGAGTTCCTCTCCGGCATTTATATATCCACTTTCCAATTCAAACTCAGCAACCTTTATGTTACTGAAAAATTTGACAACTTTACCCACATTGACCTTTACGCGAGTTGCGGACGAACCATACTTATGAGTCCACTCTCCGAGCCTTTGCCCAAGGTAATACCCATCCCAAAATCCTCTATTAAATACCTTTGCCAGCCTTTCGTCCCAGTCATTGATCTTGTCCTCAGTATACTCATTGTCAATATAGGCTTGTATAGCCTCATTATAACATTCACAGACTGTACGCACATACTCCGGACCGCGAGCTCGCCCTTCTATCTTGAAGACTCTTACACCCGCATCCATCATTTTATTCATGAAATGTATGGTCTTAAGATCCTTAGGAGACATAATGTATTGATTTTCGACATCGATTTCGACATCACTCTCCTTATCCTTGACTGTAAATCCCCTGCGACATATCTGGTTACAGGCACCTCTATTGGCAGATGAGTTCATTTCATGCAAACTGATATAGCACTTTCCACTAACGGCCATGCATAGTGCACCGTGAGAAAACATCTCTATGCGGACCGGTTCCCCGCGAGGGCCTCTGATCTGTTCGGTCTCAATAGCATTGTATATATGCTCTACTTGATCAAGATTAAGTTCACGAGCCAAAACAACAACATCAGCAAAGCGAGCATAAAACTTCAAAGCTTCAACATTGGTAATGTTGAGCTGAGTAGATAAGTGCACCTCTACCCCTTGATTGTATGCATAGGACATAGCTGCAATGTCTGAAGCAATGATTGCCGATATACCGGCCTCCTTTGCAGAGTCAACGATCCTGCGCAAGAGCTCCATATCAGAATCATAGATGATAGTGTTGACCGTGAGGTAAGTCTTAATTCCCTTAGGCTCGCATATTTCTACGATCTTTTTCAAATCCTCTGTCGTAAAACTTTTGGATGATCGAGCACGCATATTCAAGCCCTGTATCCCAAAATAAACAGAGTCAGCACCACCCTGTATTGCCGCATATAATGCATCATAGCTACCCACGGGTGCCATGATTTCAAATTGATTTCTCTTATATTCTTTCATTTTTGACTTTATCTTATCCCAATAATGTGTCAAGGTGTACAAAGATAGGAATTAACGAGCTATATCCACACATTAGTAGTATATCGTGTTGCAATCAACACAACCATTTACAATACAAAATGCAGTAAGAGAAGAAATAAGGCTAACCTTGGTCATTATGATCATGAGATGATATATGTTCTCACTCTCTTATAACCATAGGACTCAAAGTTCAAATAAACAGGTCCGGAAAATAAGATATAGAACTTGTCAAATCAACGTGTCTAACTTGATGAATCAAGATAACTACCTTGACGCATCAAGTTAGACAACTTCTCAAATACCCCTATTGGGGAAGCGCCCATCCGTCATCTGAGCCTTAACAGTCTTTTGGTTGTAAGACATCTACTATGTGCAACATCAAGTTGCATGATGAATACAAGTCTGAGATTCAGGAATTCCTCTAAAAATCATGCTCACTCTTATCTCGTAATCACACAGCTTGACAAGACTAAAAAGAATAATGTGATATTCCAAGACTGTTTTTTGCCCTTTGGCTTGTAGGTTGAGAAAAAACTCATACCTTTAAACCTACAAAACGATAATGACACAGATTCAATAAGTGTCACTCGGTAATATCTTAATCACATTATGTACACTATTAAAGACGAATTTCAGAAGTTTGCGACCAAGCACCTCGGCATCAGTTCGCAAACACTTCATGATTACAATAACATTGTTGCCGAAGGAGGATATATCTCTCCAAGCATCATAGAAGAAAGACAACTCAACATCGCACAGATGGATGTTTTTTCAAGGTTGATGATGGATAGAATCATATTTCTCGGTGCCCCTATCAATGATTACGTAGCCAATGTGATCCAAGCGCAGCTGCTTTTCCTCGATACAAGTGATCCCGGTAAGGATATATCTATCTATATCAATTCGCCCGGAGGTTCCGTGTATGCAGGATACGGAATATATGACACCATGCAATACATCAGTTGCGATGTATCTACAATATGTACAGGTATGGCAGCATCCATGGCTTCTGTTATCCTAGTGGCTGGAGAAAAGGGCAAAAGATTCGCACTACCCCACTCTCGTGTAATGATACATCAACCTCTTGGTGGTATGCAGGGACAAGCATCTGATCTTGAAATTGCAGCAAGAGAAATATTGAGGGTAAAAAAAGAACTCTATCAAATCATTTCGGATCATTCCGGCATGACAATAGATCAGGTAGAGCGAGACAGTGACAGAGACTATTGGATGACGTCAGAAGAAGCTCTAAAGTATGGAATGATCGACAAAGTCCTTGTAAGAGAAAAAAAGGATAAGGAATAAGACCGGGAATGGCTAAGAAATCACAACACAATAAGTACAAGGAGGAAAATAGTTGTAGTGTCTGCGGGAGACCGGAATCCATACTTGACATCCTTGTCCCCGGTCCGGTAGGCAACCTATGTAATGATTGTGCCACATCGGTACATAATGCCATACAAGAAGCCCTTCGTCTCAGTCAATCAAACATACCTGAGATCCCTGAGATGGATGATCTCCCAAAACCAAAAGACATCGTAGCTTATCTTGATCTCTTTGTCATGGGACAAGATGCAGCCAAAAAGGCTCTTGCTGTGGCTGTTTATAACCATTACAAGAGGCTTCATCATGGAAAAAATCTTGCAGAAAGAAAGGGGGATGATGAAGATCAAACAGAGATAGACAAAAGTAATATTATAATTGTGGGACCGACAGGGACAGGAAAGACCCTCCTCGCAAAGACGATCTCTAAGCTGCTCAAAGTCCCGTTTACCATCGTCGACGCTACGGTATTTACACAAGCCGGATATGTAGGAGAGGATGTCGAAAGCATCCTGACCAGACTCCTCCAAGCTGCAGACTACGATGTGGAGGCGGCTCAGCGTGGTATAGTATTCATAGATGAAATAGACAAAATCGCTCGCAAGGGGGATAATCCTTCTATCACAAGAGATGTGAGTGGAGAGGGAGTACAACAGAGCTTGCTCAAGCTTCTTGAAGGAACGGATGTCAATGTCCCTCCTCAGGGAGGACGCAAACATCCGGAACAAAAGATGATCGTCGTGAATACAGAAAATATCCTCTTTATCTGTGGAGGTGCATTTGATGGCATCGAGCGAAAGATCGCAAAACGTCTGAATACCCGGATGGTGGGATATACAGCCGGAAAAACAGCGAAGGACATCGACAAAGAGGATTTGCTCAAATATGTCACACCATCAGACTTGAAGTCCTTTGGACTCATCCCTGAAATCATAGGACGTCTACCTGTCCTGACATATCTGAAACCTCTGGACAGAGAGACACTTAGAATGATCCTAATAGAGCCAAAAAATGCCATATCCAAACAATATGCCAAGCTAATGGAAATGGATGGTGTAGATCTCAAGATCGATGATGAGGTTTATGACTTTATCGTTGATAAAGCCCAAGAATATAATATCGGAGCGAGGGGATTGAGATCTATATTTGAGAGCATTATGATGGACGCTATGTTTGAAGTACCATCTTCGGATATACGTGAGCTCCATATCACGAAGGAGTATGCTGAGAAACATTTTAGGCATACCGATATCCAACATATTGTAAATACACAATGAAATGGCTAACTTAGATGTTAGATTTCATAGGGCTTGAGGTATACTTTCAGGGTATAGCGAGACCTGTATAAAATTTATGGATAGAACAGAGTTATTACACCAAAAACTGAGGCACTACTTTGGATTTGATAAATTCAAAGGTGACCAGCAACAGATCATCGAGAATATACTTGATGGTCGGGACACGTTCGTCCTCATGCCTACAGGTGCGGGTAAGTCTCTGTGCTACCAATTACCTGCACTGATATTGGAAGGTACTGCGGTCATTATCTCCCCACTCATCGCATTGATGAAAAACCAAGTGGATGCGATACGTCAGTATACAGAAAATGATGCCGTTGCACATTTCATAAATTCGTCCCTCAACAAGATGGCTCTGGACCAAGTCAAAGGAGACCTGAAGTCCGGAGTAACAAAGCTACTGTATGTAGCCCCCGAGTCCCTGACAAAGCAGGAAAATATAGAGCGTCTAAAGACCCTCAAAGTATCGTTTTATGCTATTGATGAAGCTCATTGCATTTCGGAATGGGGGCACGACTTCAGACCTGAATATCGACGGATAAGAGAAATCATCAACGAGATACATAGAAGGCCGCTCATAGCCCTTACTGCTACGGCAACACCCACCGTCCAATCAGATATACAGAAAAATCTGGGGATGAAGGATGCGGACATATTCAGTAGCTCATTCAACAGAGAGAACCTATACTACGAAGTACGTCAGAAGACAGATGATATAGATAGGGAAATCATAAAGTTTATCAAGAGCAATCCGGGAAAGACCGGTATTGTCTACTGTATGAGCAGGACTAAAGTTGATGAGTTTGCTCAGATACTCAATGCCAACGGTATTAAAGCGCATGCTTATCATGCGGGGCTTGATGCAGGACTTAGGGCAGGAAGTCAAGATGCGTTTCTCAATGAGGAAATAGATGTCATAGTAGCAACCATAGCTTTTGGGATGGGAATTGACAAACCGGATGTAAGATTCGTCATTCACTACGATATCCCCAAGAGTCTTGAGGGATACTATCAAGAGACGGGGCGTGCCGGACGTGATGGGGGAGAGGGAATATGCATTGCATTTTATTGCGACAAGGACATGCAGAAATTAGACAAGTTTCTGCATAATAAAAATAAGAGTACAAATGAAAGAGAGATCGGTCGTCAGCTCCTTATGGAAACAGCTGGTTATGCCAAAACAACCATCTGTAGACGTAAATATCTTCTTCACTACTTTGGAGAGATATATGAGCAAGACAACTGTCATAACTGTGATAACTGTAAGAACAAAAGAAAAAAAGTGGAAGCAAAAGAGACTCTGCTTAACATGTTAGAGGGGATATCAGCCCTAAAGGAAAAAGTAAAAACCGAATACCTGATGGACTTTCTATTGGGTAAAAAGACATCTGACATAGAGACGTTCAAGCATGATGAGTTGGAAGAGTTCGGGAGCTGTCAAGATGAGACAGCGGAGACCCTCGACCTTGTGCTTAGAGAGGCTATGATCAATGGGTATATCGATAAAAATATCGAAAAACTTGGGATCCTGAAATTGACGAAGAAAGGGAAGGGATTCATGAAGAATCCTACGTCATTCAAGATATCTGTCCCCGATGAGGAAGATGATGATCAAATCGAAGAAGTAAAGAGTTCCGGGAGCAGTGGTGGTGCAACAGACCCACAACTATTCTCAATCCTCAAAGATCTAAGAAAAAAACTCGCTAAAAAACTTGATCTCCCCCCTTATGTTATTTTTCAAGAACAGAGCCTCCAAGACATGGCAACGTTCTATCCAATAACTCTGATGGAACTTCAAAACATCTCCGGTGTAGGTCAAAATAAAGCTCAAAAATTTGGGACAGAATTCATCAAAGTCATTGATGAGTATGTCAAGGAAAACGAAATTGAACGCCCTGAAGACATCCGTATCCGAACTGTTCCGAATAAGTCAAAACTCAAAGTATCCATTGTACAGCTCATAGATCGAAAAGTGTCATTGGAGGATATCGCAAACACATTTGACCTTGACTTTGATGAGCTTTTAGACGAGATAGAGACAATCGTCTATAGCGGCACTAAAATTAACCTCAACTACTTCATCTCTGATGTTTTGGATGAGGAACACATTGAGGACATATACGATTACTTCAAGAACTCAGAAACCGATAGCCTCGAAAAAGCATTGGAAAAGCTTGGCCCTGACTATGAAGAGGAAGATATAAGATTGGTCCGCATCAAGTTTTTGTCGGAAATGGCAAACTAAACAAGCCAAGACATATTATGTCCATGACAGATCTTTCACTTATCGCAAAATATTTCCCAACTATCTCATCCGATCAGATGAGACAGTTGGGATTGTTGCCGGATCTCTATAAGGAGTGGAATGCCAAAATTAATGTCATATCGAGGAAAGATATTGAAAATATAGTAATCAATCATATCCTGCACTCTCTCTCCATAGGAAAGTATATCAGCTTCAGAGATGGCAGCAAAATTTTTGATATCGGCACAGGGGGAGGATTCCCCGGCATTCCCTTGGCGATACTTTTCCCAAATTGTAAGTTTACATTGATTGACAGTATAGGCAAAAAGGTCAAAGTTGTATCTGCCATAGCAGAAAGTATTGGTCTTAACAACGTCACATATATACATGGTCGAGCAGAGGATATAAAGAACGACAAATGTGACTTTGTTATCAGCCGTGCAGCCATGAGTATGACAGATCTGGTACAAATCGCCAAGAAGCTGATAAACTCAAAAGATCAAAAGAACTCCATGCCCAATGGTATAATTGCCTTAAAGGGTGGAGATCTACAAGCTGAGTTATCGGCCTACCGGTCCGTGGTTTCAGTAGAAGAATTAAGTGCGATATTTGAGGAGGAGTTCTTTGAGACAAAAAAAATTGTTTACTTACCACTCTGAATCTAAAATGATACAATACCATTCTTTTGCATTTAACTTTGCCGCCGAACAGACTTACATAGTCTGGGATGAGACACGGGAGGCTTGTATTATAGATCCGGGATGCTCGACACCACAAGAAGAGAAAATTTTAGCAGAGTTTATCGCCCAAAATAAGCTTATCCCTGTAAGACTGCTATGCACACACCTGCATTTTGATCATTGTATCGGTGCAGGTTTCGTGAAAGATAAATGGGATATAGATCCTGAAGCATCAGATATAGAGATTGATTCCCTACCCTCCTTATCTGATCAACTAAAAGCGTTCGGCTTAGGGCATTTGCCTGTCAAAGATGTATGCATACAGACGTTCACATTCGACGAAGAGGCAGCTATACATTTCGGCAAATCTGTCTTAAGAGTACGTCACGTGCCCGGGCATTCGCCGGGACATGTAGTCTTCTATGAGGAAACTGCAAATATCCTATTTGCAGGTGACACGTTGTTCAATTTGGGCATAGGACGAACAGATCTTTGGGGAGGAGACTATGATACCCTGATAACTGCCATCCGATCTCAGATTTTCACTTTACCTGATACAACAAAAGTACTACCAGGTCATGGGCCTCATACGACAGTAGCTTTTGAAAAGGCTCATAACCCTTATTTCTCCTGCTGATAAACAATTTAAGGTAATCATCAGTTATAGACATAGAGAATTAATCAAACTAATAATAACCACACAATTACATGAACACTAACGACTTCTCAATTAGACACATCGGGATCAGTCCAGATGATGAAAAAGTGATGTTGGAAAAGATTGGCGTGAAGAGCATAGATGAGCTTATGAAGCAAACTATGCCTGCAAACATATTCCTTCCAACCCCTCTTGACTTGCCAGAGCCAATGACTGAACGTGAACTTGTAGAGCATATCAATGAACTTGGCGCAAAGAACAAAGTATTTTCTTCTTATATCGGGATGGGCTGGTACGACACTTGCACTCCGGCACCAATTCAACGCAATATACTTGAAAACCCTGCGTGGTACACATCTTACACTCCTTACCAAGCGGAAATTTCTCAAGGACGTCTGGAAGCACTCTTTAACTTCCAGTCTGTCATCACAGACCTTACAGCCCTTCCACTGACCAACTGCTCACTCCTTGATGAAGCAACAGCGGGAGCTGAGGCTGTTGCGATGATGCTTAATACTCGTAGCAGGGCAAGGAAAAATGCGGCAAAGTTGTTTGTCGCTAATGACGTTTATGAATCTACCTTGAAAGTCATCATGACGCGTTGTGAGCCCTGGGACGTAGAAGTTGTCGTGGGACCAGCAGACTCATTTGATTTTGGATCAGACTACTTTGGAGTCGTCTTACAGTACCCAAATGATAATGGTGCAATAATTGATTACAAAGCATTCACAGAAAAGGCAAAGAACCACGAAATAAAGGTTGCAGTTGCCGCTGACCTACTTTCATTGGTGATCCTTACACCTCCGGGAGAATGGGGTGCTGATATTGTATTTGGTACTACACAGCGCTTTGGTATCCCTATGTACTTTGGCGGACCATCAGCGGGATATCTTGCTGCTCTCGATGACTTTAAGCGTCATATTCCCGGACGTATAGTTGGACTTTCCAAGGACACTTATGGTAAACCTGCTTATCGTCTTGCTCTCCAAACAAGAGAGCAGCATATCAAGAGAGAAAAAGCAACATCCAACATATGTACAGCCCAAGCCCTACTTGCATCTATGGCTGGTATGTATGCTGTGTATCATGGTCCTAAAGGTCTTAAAGATATTGCAAGTCGCATCCATACTTACGCCTTAGTTTTATCCGAAAATCTTGAGAAACTTGGTTACAAACAAGAGAACAAATTGTTCTTTGATACCCTTTATATAACTAATGTAAGTGATGTTGAGCGTGAAGCTATCAAAACTACAGCCCTTGACTGCCGAGTAAATCTTCGTTATTTCAAGAACGGTGCTATCGGGATCAGTCTTGATGAGACAACTCAAGAAACTGACCTTGGTACCCTACTCTATATCTTTGCACAGGGAAAAGGGGTTGAGAATGTCCCAACAATAGACTTACCAGAGGCTTGGATTGGTATCGAAGGAACTCTTCGGAGAACTTCTGACTTCCTTACTTACGAAGTCTTTAATAACTACCACACAGAGACTGAACTGATGAGATACATAAAGAGACTTGAGAGAAGGGACATTTCCCTTGCTCACTCTATGATTTCTCTTGGCTCATGCACGATGAAACTCAATGCAGCTTCAGAGCTCTTTATCCTAAGCAACCCACAGTTTGCCCTCATACATCCATATGCTCCTGAAGATCAGACTGAAGGATATATGGAGATGCTCGACAGTCTCAAAGTCATGTTGGGAGAAATTACCGGTCTTCCTGCGGTAAGTCTGATGCCTAACTCAGGAGCCTCTGGAGAGTACGCTGGTCTACGCACCATCATGGAGTATCACAAGGCAAATGGACAAGCGCACAGAGATATCATCCTTCTCCCTTCATCAGCCCATGGAACAAACCCGGCTAGTGCGGTACAATGTGGTTACAAGACAGTTACTACAATCTGCGATGAAAACGGAAATATCGATGTCGAAGACTTCCGTAGAAAAGCTGAAGAAAACAAGGATCGTCTTGCAGGTACGATGATAACTTATCCTTCGACCCATGGTATCTTTGAACCAGAAATCAAGGAACTATGCCAAATCGTTCACGACTGTGGTGGACAAGTTTACTTGGATGGAGCAAACATGAATGCTCAAGTGGGATATACTAATCCAGGCTTTATAGGAGCAGACGTTTGTCATCTAAACCTTCACAAAACCTTTGCTATCCCTCATGGTGGTGGTGGTCCTGGTGTAGGTCCTATCTGTGTAGCAAAACACTTGGAAGAGTATCTGCCTTCGCACTCTGTTGCCTATGGAGACGATAAAATTCCTGTGTCTGCAGCTCCATTTGGTAGTGCTGTTGTCTTCGGTATCACCTATGCGTATATCCGACTTCTTGGTGAGGCAGGACTTAAGCGCTCAACAGCGACTGCTATCTTGAATGCGAACTATATGGCTGCATTCCTCGAAAAAGAATATGGTATCGTCTATACCGGCACACAAGGTAGAGTCGGTCACGAACTTATCCTTGAATGTCGTAAACTCAAAGAAGTCAGTGGTATCGATGAGAGTGATATAGCTAAGCGTCTTATGGACTTTGGATACCATGCGCCTACTCTTTCATTCCCTGTGCATGGGACACTGATGATAGAGCCAACCGAAAGTGAAAGTCTTGCAGAACTTGATCGTTTCATTGCCGTAATGACTACTATCAGACAAGAAATCCAAGAAGTGATTGATGGTAAGGCTGACAAAGAAGACAATGTGTTGAAGAATGCTCCACACCCTCAGTATGAAATAGTAGCAGATGAATGGAGTCACTCTTATCCTCGATCAAAAGCAGCCTTTCCCCTTGAATATCTCAAGGAGAACAAGTTCTGGATCAATGTTAGTCGCATAGATAATGGTTTTGGTGACCGTAATCTGGTGGCATCATTGTCATGTTGTACGTGGAATGGATAAGGATTAGACTACTCTCTTATAACAGAAATAGCTATCTCGATGAGTTTCGAGATAGCTATTTCTATTTTGTGTACACTTTAAAAGTAGAATATTGATTGAAATATAAGAGAAGGGCGACTCTTGGTCGTAGCCTTCTTCCTTTGAGTTCACATAAAGCCCCCCTTACATGAGTGATTCAGCAGAGCTA
>NZ_JAUMXC010000043.1 GCF_030529325.1 Porphyromonas sp.
GACTCTCTTTTTTGTATGCTTTTCTGTATGTGCCTTTCTGTGTCTGTATTGGTTCGTGTCTCCTTGATTTACCCACATTTGGTTTACTCGCCTTGCTCTCTTAGTCTTTTGTATCTCTCTGTACTCTCTCTGGTTCCCGTCTAGGGCCTCCTCTCCGGGACCTCTAGGGCTCTCTGCACGGTTTCTGTTTAGGGTTTCTGTCTGTCCTTCTCACTTAGTTTTGGAGACTCTATATTTGTCTCAACTTTTTTCAGTCTTGCGACTTTTGCTCCTATCTCCGTACTTCCCACTCCCATTCTATTCTTTTTCTATGTTTTTATGGGCTTAATTCTATTACTGATGCTTATTACTCTTTTGGGGGAAGGGGGCAGAGATGCTATTCGACTTCAATTGATGAGTGAGGTGTGGCTGTGTATTGTCTTTGCGGGTAGAAAGCGGATCAACAAAATATCTCCAAAAGCGTAGCATATACCCTTCCAGGGCGAGATGAAAATTTAGAGGTAGGTTTGGGTGGAGATAGACCTTATTTACCTTTAGCTGCTCTATCTTTTTTATAGTGCGTTAAATATCTATTTATTTTGCTTTTGTTGTGTTATAAGGACTATTTTTTGTGTTTTTCTTTATTGTTTTTGTTATTTCTGAACAGCTATTGCTTGTGTTTTAATCATTATTATTTATATTTGACAATGGGTGATGACAATTATCTTTGAAAGCACCTTAGTTTGTTTGATATCGAAAGTAAAAGGTGTTGTTTCTGTGAACATTCTGCATTGTGAAGATAACCGTACCACCATTTTATTAACTTAAAATATAATTCTTATGAGAAAAAACGCATTGTTTACAGCTTACGGTTGCTAGTGGTCTTTTTATTGGGCTTTGCTTCCTGTCAATCTAAGGATGAGGTCGAACACACCAGTCCTGACCTTGAACAAAAAAGAACTGCAGTTCGCTAAGGGGGGAGGAGATGTCTGTTACCATCGAGATCAATCAATCAATCATCTTGGGTGGCAATGGGTTCTGATGATGACAAATGGTTGGACTTGGCAAGTCAGGGAATGTACTTACAGTAAAGGCAAAAGTAAATGACCTTGCAGAGGTCCGTAGATCTTATATCCTGATCGACGTGGGAGCGGGGTCTCAGGTGATCTTGGGACTCCGGGTGTTGCTGATATCAACTTGAAACTCTCGCTTTAATCGGTTCATATCTCACACAGAGAGGAGACTTTTCCTATTGATGTGTGTAGTCATAATACAAATTGGGCTATTGAACTAAACCCTAAGAGGGATTGGATCGAGGTTGGATTTAACTTGTCTGCTAAGTTCATCAACTTCATCGTCAAACCTAATCAAGGTAAGGATGCTCTTGAGGTTATATTTTTCAAGTATCTTAAATGATAAGTAAATAATATCGAGTATGAATTACAGTTAAGTGGAGTTATTACCCACCGGAAACTCCGATGTGTGGTTTGCTGTGGGCAGTATCCTCTTTTCATCAAAGCCGTGAGAAAAAGTATGAAAAAATTTCTTACCTACGGGCTTGCTATTAGCGCCCTATTCTACTCCTGTAAGGAGGATAGAATCAACATTGCTGAAGAACGATCTAATCAGCAGGCAGAGGAGCGAAGTATGTTTGATACCGAGAGCCTGCACGGATCTTATGTGAGAGGCGCGGTGTACTTGCATGTCACCGAGTCTTCGTTTGAGAGATTCAGCATAAGTGGTGCCGGTGAAGTGGCAATGAACAGTGTGCCCTCACAGATGTCAAAGACATTGACCAACATCAGGGCTTCTCGCGTCGAGAGGTTATTCCCCGATGCCGGAAAGTACGAAGCGCGTTCTCGCCAGAGAGGGTTGCATCGTTGGTTCAAGGTTATTTTTGATGAGTCTATCCCGGCGGGGGAAGTCTGCTCAATGATGGTTGCCCTTCCTGAGGTGGAATATGCAGAGCCGATCCCTACTTTGCAGATGCCCACAGGAACGGTTGTTCCCATATCTGAACAAGAGCTTCGATCTCTCAGGGCTGAATATGATATGCCTTTTAATGATCCTCTTTTGCGTGAACAGTGGCATTACCACAACGTCGGAACTGCACCTAAAGCAGAAGTCGGAGCAGATATAAATCTTTTCCCTGCATGGAAAGGGCAGACAGGAAAGCGCAATGTCATCGTTGCTATTGTCGACGGAGGGATTGATACAGAGCATGAAGACCTCGTGGATAACCTTTATGTCAATGAGGTGGAGAAAAACGGTAAACCTGATGTCGATGACGATAAGAATGGTTACGTCGATGATATTTACGGCTTCAACTTTGTAACAAACAAAGGACTCATAGAGCCTGACTATGCGAGCCACGGTACGCATGTCGCAGGTACCGTTGCTGCTCGCAACAACAACGGTATAGGTGTCTGTGGTGTTGCCGGTGGAGATGGTTCTGAAGACTCCGGAGTCAGACTCCTTAGCTGTCAGATATTCAGAAAAGAGAGAGAGTCTGCAGATACTCCTGCTGCGCTCAAATATGGTGCTGACAATGGCGCTGTGATCTCTCAAAACTCTTGGGGATACAATTATCCAGGTCCCGGTAGCCTTCCACGCGCACTTCAGGATGCAATAGACTATTTTATCGACTTTGCGGGTTGTGATGAGAATGGTAATCAGTTGCCTGACTCGCCTATGAAAGGTGGAGTCGTCATCTTTGCTGCCGGAAATGATGGCGCAAACTACAAGGCATACCCTGCGGCTTACGAAAGGATCATTTCGGTTGCTGCGATGTCTACAAACTTTACTAAGGCCAGCTACTCCAATATGGGTATTTGGGTTACTATCATGGCTCCGGGTGGAGATCAATCTCGTTACGGAAACTTGGCCGGAGTTCTCAGTACTCTTTCTCCAAAAATCTCAATGACTCAGGGAAAGAAGTATGGCTACTATCAAGGTACATCAATGGCGTGTCCTCACGTCTCCGGAGTCGCTGCTCTTGTTGTCTCTAAGTATGGAAAACAAGGCTTCACCAATAAGAATCTTGAGGGGTTGATCAAAAGTTCGGTCCTTGATGTCGATATCGATAGAAAAAATCCGGGTATAGAAGGTACTCTCGGTCATGGGTATATCGATGCAAATAGTGCTCTCAACAGTGTCAATAGAAACAAAAGTCCCGAGACTCCAAAGGTAGATATAGAAAAGTCTCAAAGTGAGGCCGGTATCACTCGTTTATCTTTCTACTGGAGTATTCCTACTGATGAAGATGACGGTAAACCTTCTCGCTTCTTGTTGTACTATTCACCCAAAGAACTCAATGCCGGTAACTATAAGTACAAGGGTGCCACTGTCCGTGTGAACTCTGCTGAATATATCAGCGCTGTCGGTCGTAAGGTTGGAGAAGAGATGTCTGTCAATATCGACAATCTGAAGGACGACAAGACTTACTACTTTGCTCTTGTGGCTGTGGACCGTTGGGGCTTGGCTTCTGAGCCTGCTATCGTTACTCTTAAGACACGTCCAAACCTTACTCCTGTTGTCACCGGAGTACCTACTGAGCCTATCAGGGTCAGCAATATATCAGACAAATATACATTTACTCTTACCGTCAGTGACCCTGACGGACACTCATGGAAGATGCCTCCGGTCGATCTTCCTAAGGGCGTGAGAGTGAAAAAGGAACGCGACAAGATCCATGTCACTGTAAGGGCTACGCTTGAGCCTGGCAAGTATGACTTCTCTCTCGTATTTGTGGATGAGTTGCAAGGAAAGACTACTGTCACTATTCCGTTTGAAGTTTACGAGATTGTTTCGCCTAAGATTGCCCTCCCAATCACCAACCAGCTTATGGGTCTTGATCAGCCAAAGGCAGAATACGATCTTACCAAGGTATTCTCTTACTCAAATGAAGTCCCTGTGAAATTTACCGCATCCTCATCGGATGATGCCGTAGTGTCGACTTCTGTCAAGGACGGAAAGCTTATTCTCTCTGCTCACAAGAATGGTCTCGCAAATGTCAAAGTTGTCGCAGATAATGAGTTTACAGACCCCACAATGTTGTCATTTGAAGTGAGAGTCATCAAAGACAAGAGCATCCCTATGTACTCTGTCTATCCTATCCCTACAAGAGACAACCTCAATGTCTGGCTCAATCCTGAGGTCAAGACTGCGACCTTGGTGATCACAACTATGGCCGGAGAAGAGGTCTTCAATAAGGCGGTTACTGCTGACAAACAGAATATCGGTACCGTCAATATCTCCAAGTTTGTACCGGGAGCATACAAACTCACAGTCAAGACTTCTAAGGGAGACATCACAAGAACCATTGTCAAAAACTAATCTCTACTAACCGCTTATGAGACTATTATATACGCTCCTCGGAGCAATCCTCATCGCCGGAAGCTCTGCCTACGCTCAAGGTCGTGCTCTCCCTATACTCGAAGCCAATCCCGATGCTCGTACTGCTGCTATGGGTAACGTCACCCTCGGACATACCGATGCCAATCACCTCTATGTCAATCCGGCATCACTCCTTTACGGTTCTCAGCGCATGGCTGTGAATGCAAATGGAGAACTCTACCCCAAGTATGAGGACGCCGGACGACGTATGTATGGCAATGCCAACGTCGGGCTCAAGATCGGTGAACGTCACGGTGTCTTTGCCGGATTCAGATATCTCGGTGGGCTGAGTATCAAGTTCCAGGAGGAAGATGGCGAACGCCCCAAGACCATCAAGCCTTTTTCTTACACTGCTGATCTCGGATACGCATTCCGTTTGAGTGATCACTTTGCCTTTTACGGTATGGGTTCATTTGTACAGGACTACGTGACCAAGGCTGCTTATACGATGACTTTCGATCTTGGAGCTAACTATAGGAGAGACTTTGGAGGTACTCCTTCCAATCCATACAAGCTCAATCTCGGGCTTAGGGTCTCTGACTTTGGCCCCGCTCTTGCTTACTCAAAGTCGAAGACTTATCAGACTCCTGCCTCTGTCACTTTCGGTGGAGATGTCAGCCGCCGTCTTGGTGAGGAGCACAAGTTTACTTACGCTCTCGGAGGACGTTATTTCTTCCTCCCATCCGATGCTTCTCTTTTGAGAGTTGGTACAGGGCTTGAGTACACATGGGCAGACATGATAGCCCTCAGAGGAGGCTATGAGTATGCACAGAAGGGTGCCAGCCACTTCACTGCAGGTGTCGGTGTCCGTCTCGCAGGCTTCCAAGCAGACTTTGCATATAGAGGTGCCTCTTCAGAACAAGGAGAGAACACCATGATGTGTACCATCGGATTTACATTCTAAGGCTTACGACAGATAAACTTTCAGGACGTCGTGGTATGGGTCGCAAAGATCCGTGCTGCGACGTCTTTTTTGTATCCTCTTCGGGTAATTTCCTTTTTTTGACTAACTTTAGGAGTGGGAGGTGTTATGCCTTAAACTTTTTTCTAATCCCCAATGCCGTTCCCGAGGGGCGATATGTGGGGTATAAACACATCATATAGCCATGAATAAGAAAGATTACTTTTTTCAGAACCTCATATTTGAAGGGGGCGGAGTCAAGGGGATTGCTTATGTAGGAGCTTTGGAAGTACTCCGCGAAGAGGGGATTCTCGATGCTATCAAACGCGTTGCCGGCACATCTGCCGGAGCCATCGTTGCCGTTTTGCTCGGTATCGGGTACACGCCCGAAGAGATCAAGAAGATCATGTGGGAGCTTGACTTCAAGAACTTTATGGATGACTCGTGGGGGCTCGTCAAGGACAGTTGCCGCCTGATTAATGAGTTCGGGTGGTACAAAGGGGATTTTTTCCGCTCTTGGATTGCAGAGCTGATAGAGCAAAAGCTCGGCAATACCGAAGCCACATTTGATGACCTCAGACAGTCCTCCGATGGCCTTGATACCAAAGAGATTTACCTCATTGGGACAAATCTTTCCACCGGATTTTCGGAGATTTTTTCTCACGAACACACTCCACGCTTCTGTATCGCCGATGCCGCACGTATTTCGATGTCCATTCCTCTGTTTTTTGCTGCCAAGCGTAACTTCCGAGGAGACTTGTATGTCGATGGCGGAGTTTTGGACAATTATCCCGTCAAGATATTTGACCGTCGCAAGTACGTGAAGACCAATTGGGCACGCACAGAGTATTACCAAAAGATCAATGAGACGCTGAAGGACAAACCCCGTAAGATCTCGGACTATGTCTACAACAAGCAGAGTCTCGGATTCAAGCTCGACAGCAAGGAGAAGATCTCCATGTTCAGAGATCAGGCGGAGCCTCCAAAGAGGGAGATCGACAACTTCTGGGAGTACACTTGTGCATTGCTCAACACCCTCATTGATGCTCAAGACAATGCTCATCTCCACTGCGATGACTGGCAGCGTACCATCTACATCGATACCCTTGGTGTCAAGGCCACAGACTTTCATATCAAAGATGACATGAAAGAAGCGCTACTCTCTTCCGGTCGCGACTATGCCAAGTCCTATCTTGACTGGTACAACAACTCCGACCCGAAGGCCAATAAATAAACACCCTTCGATTTTCCATATCGCTATTTTGTTGCTGATGATCAGGCGGGTACGTGTGCTAAGGCGCATGTGCCCGCCTTTTTTATACAGACATTGTTTTCCCTCTCTTGTGACTTGAGATCCGGAGGTGTTCGGACAAGGTGCCTACCTTGATAATTCAACGTGCCTACCTTGATGCGTCAAGGTAGGCACGTTGAATTGGGGAGATGTACATCTTTTTTGGGGAGAGATGGAATCTTAATCAAGAAAAGATTAAACAATAGGGCTTTGTCATTAGTTTTAAGGGTGTGCAGGCACAGGCCTGACAATAGTACTGATAAAGAAGACTTAGACCTTATGAATGAGATAAAAAATGACCTCATGCTCCGTGTCCTCCGTGGCGAGAGCACTTCGAGCACCCCTGTTTGGCTGATGCGTCAGGCAGGGCGTTACCTCCCCGAGTATCGCAAAACAAGAGCTCAGGCCGGTAGCTTTATGGATCTTTGTCGCACTCCGGAGCTTGCTTGTGAGGTCACTTTGCAGCCATTGAGACGTTATGCCCTTGACGCAGCCATCATATTTTCGGACATCCTTACCGTTCCCGATGCCATGGGCTTGGGACTTGGCTTCAGTGAAAATGAAGGTCCGTTTTTTGAGAGACCCATCACCTCTGAAGAGGATATACGCAATCTCCAAAAGCCGGATGTAGCCAAGAGTCTGAAGTATGTCTTCGATGCTATCACTCTCACGAAGAAAGAACTTGATGGTGCTGTCCCCCTTATAGGCTTTTGTGGCAGTGCATTCACTTTGGCGTGCTATATGATCGAAGGTCGTGGCAGCAAGGGCTTCCCCAGGGTCAAGCAGCTACTCTACTCTCGTCCCGAACTCATGCACATCCTCCTCGAGAAGATCACCGATGCCCTCATCGACTATCTCAATGGACAGATCGAGGCAGGAGTGGATATCATTCAGGTATTTGATACTTGGGGCGGGATCCTTTCCACAGGGGCATTCAGTGAGTTCAGTCTTACCTATACCGAGCGTCTCATCGAGGGACTCAATCGCGGTCGTGAGGACGGCTCTCATATCCCTGTCATCTGCTTCACCAAGGATGCTCCTCTGGCGTGGTACAAGGCTTACGAAAACATCGGCGCGGACTGTGTCGGTATCGACTGGAGGCATGACATGGATGGCGTGGCTGCAGTCGTGCGCAATATCGCTCTCCAAGGCAATCTTGATCCCATGGTGCTCACAGGTTCGGATGATTATATCGTCCAGCGTGTCAAGCAGACCATCGACATGGCAGGTCTCCGTACCCCTCACATTTTCAACCTCGGACATGGTATGCACAAGGATATCGACCCCGATAAGGTGAAGCTCCTCGTGGACACCGTACATGAGTATTCGGCAGAGCGCAAGAGTAATCTTGTTATTTGACGGTTTTATAAAAAATGACTATCTTTGATACTGAATACAAGAGTGAAATAAAACACTAACCAAACAAACAATTAGGATTATGATTGAAAAGAATCTACTAAAAAGGATCAACGAACAGATAAAGCTCGAGCTTGATTCGGCACACATATATCTTGCAATGTCTATTCACTTCGATGCAGCGGGCTGGGCAGGCTTCGCGCGTTGGATGTACGTACAGTGCGAAGAAGAGCGCGCACACGCAAAGCAACTCATCGACTACGTCATCACTCGTGGCGAAAAGCCTGAGATCGGTGCTGTAGCTGATCCCAAGGTAAAGCTCGATGGCGTTATCCCTGTCTTTGAAATGGCTTACGAACACGAGTGCAAGGTGTCAAAGTCTATCAATGAGATCGTCGGTCTTGCTATCGAAAAGAAGGACTTTGCTACTGAAAACTTCTTCCGTACATTCGTGAACGAACAGGTAGAAGAAGAAGCTACCGTAGCAGGCATCGTAGACAAGCTCAAGCTTGCATCGAGCGAGGCTTCATTCCTCATCATGGACGCAAGACTTGGTGAGCGTGGCAGATAATCTCTTGCCTGCACTCACTTAGTAGTACATATACATAAATTTCAAGGGCTGTAGTTAGGAGTCTACCGACTTCGACTTACAGCCCTTGTCATATATACGGGGCAGAGGACTCTCATATTTCAAAAAAAGTTATCTTTGTGAGGAAGAGGGTCCCTCTATATAGAATACTTACACAATCCAATCGAGCACACCAATGGTGAGGATAGAAGAGTCATGGCAACGGATACTTGCCCCGGAGTTTGAGAAGGAATACTTTGGTATCCTGACAGAGAGAGTACGCCATGCGTATGCTACGACGAGGGTGTACCCCGAGGGACGCAACATCTTTGCGGCCTTTGACTTGTGTCCCTTCGATCAAGTCAAGGTCGTGATCCTCGGGCAGGACCCCTATCATGGATATGGGCAGGCTCATGGGCTGAGTTTTTCGGTGCAGGATGGTGTGCCTTTACCCCCTTCGCTCCGAAATATCTATAAGGAACTTGCCGATGATATGAGCACGGACTTTGTCCCTCAGTCGGGCAATCTCAGCCATTGGGCACGACAGGGAGTCCTCCTCCTCAATGCCTCTCTGACGGTAGAGGAGCACCGGCCGATGTCTCATAGTACCATAGGTTGGCACATATTTACAGACAACGTCATACGTGCCATAAGCAAGGAAAAGGAGCATGTGGTGTTTATTCTCTGGGGTGCTTTTGCAGGGAGCAAGCGTGGACTTATCGATGAGACCAAACATTTGGTGATCTCTTCCGCTCACCCTTCCCCGATGTCGGTGCACAGAGGATTTTTCGGCAGCAAACCTTTCAGCAAAGCCAACTACTTCCTCTTTGCCAATGGGATAACTCCCATACAGTGGATCAAAGGATAATATTTACCGAAACAATAAGATACAAGGATATGAACATAGCAATCGTAGGCGCCGGTGGCGCAGTGGGACAAGAGTTGATGCGTCTCGTGGAGGAGCGCAAGTTTCCCTATACTTCTCTCAGACTATTTGGTTCGGCTCGCAGTGCCGGGAGTAAGTATACCGTACGAGGAGAGGAGATAGAGGTCGAACTCCTCCGTCATGGTGACGACTTCAAGGGAATAGATATCGCCTTTGTCTCTGCCGGAGGTGGCACGTCGATAGAGTTTGCCGAGACTATCACCAAGCACGGAGCGGTGATGATCGACAACTCAAGTTCCTTCAGGATGGATGCAGATGTGCCTCTTGTGGTGCCTGAGGTCAATGCCGAAGCTGCCAAGGTGCATCCCAAAGGTATCATAGCCAACCCCAACTGTACGACTATCCAGATGGTTGTTGCTCTCAATGCACTCCACAGCATCAATCCGGTACGTCGTGTACATGTGGCTACCTATCAGTCTGCCAGTGGTGCAGGTGCAATGGGTATTGCCGAGCTTGAGCAACAGGTCGGACAGACAGCTCGAGGAGAAGAATTGACCGTTGAGAAGTTTGCTTATCCGCTCATCCACAATCTCATTCCTCAGGTAGATGTCTTCCTGGACAATGACTATACCAAAGAGGAGATGAAGATGTACCACGAGACTCGTAAGATCCTTGACAAAGACATTGCCGTAAGTGCTACATGTGTGCGTGTGCCTGTACTCCGAGCACACTCCGAAGCCGTTTGGGTAGAGCTTTCTCGCCCGATGTCCACAGACGAAGCCCGCAAGGCCTTTGCTGCAGCCCCCGGAGTCGTACTCATCGATAACCCTACTGAAAAGGAGTATCCTATGCCTCGTTTCTTGTCCGGGAAAGATCCCGTGTATGTCGGACGTGTGCGCCAAGATATCACTAACCCCAACGGATTGACATTTTGGTGCGTGAGCGACCAGATACGCAAGGGAGCGGCTCTTAATGCTGTACAGATTGCCGAGTACCTGATCGCAGAGAATGCCCTTGGCTGATGATGGGAGGGGGTGACAATCATTCCTATCCCCCCTCTGATTCTTAGACCTCGGACAGAAGACATCCACCACCGAAAAATACTAAACCTATGAGACACCTACTACTTATTACGTTGATGCTTGCCTTTCTGAGTACTTCGGTGATGGCTCAAAAGTCCTCTCCGAAAGTCTCCGACTTATCTGCGAGGCCTTTCAAGACGAGCTTTGAGATCTCTCTCAATCCCTATTCTTCAGGCTTCGGACAGTATTGGACGAGGGATAACCACCATGTTTTTGGGTACAGAGCCTTTACACCCTTGGTTTTTCCCGTTTTTGTGGGTGCCTCGGTAGATTATAGGTATTATCCCAAGGGTCGCACCTCTATGCATCTCGAAAAGTGGAAGGTCTATCCGATTTTCAATCTTGGAGTAGGAGGGACTTATATCATTCTGCACGGTCCGGACTACGGTGCATTTGCTTATGGAGGAGTGGGAATAGAGGTGACGTACAAAAAGTTTTTCTTCCGTCCGGTCATCAATGTCGGCTATTTCTATGGTACCAGCGATGATATGGATGACCTTGACTTCTCCGACTTCTCCATAATGACCGGGACGCTGTCCATGTTCAATACTTCTGTCGGATTTCGTTTTTAATTACTTAAAAAAATAGTTTGTTATGAAAAAGATTTTAGGTTTTGTTTTGATGGCGGCAGCCTTTGTCTTGACAGCTTGTCAGACACAACAGAAGAAAGTTTCTATCTCAGATCTTCAGGGCGCATGGTTTATCGTCAAGGTCGATGGCATAGATACACCGGACTCTCTCAAGCAGGATACTTATCTCAATGTCGATGCCAATCTGGCGGACGTGAGCGGGCGTTCAAGTTGCAACCTCTTCAACACAACGATGACAAAAGACGACAGCGCCAACGATAAGTTCACCCTTACTGAGATTGCGACTACCATGATGTCTTGTCCTCACCTTGAGTTCGAACAAAAAGTGCTATCTGCTCTCAATGCCTGTGTCAAGGTCGCTCGTGGCGAGGATGGTGTCCTCCTGCTTCTTGATGAGAGCGGCAGTACACGCTTGGAGTTGACGACGATGAATACTTCTGAGACCAAGGAGTAATCCCCATCACCCCTCTTGATAGAGGCAAAAGGCAGAGATAATCCCGTATTATCTCTGCCTTTTGTTTTTGGTGTTGCGGCATCTCGATACGACTGTCTGATAAGTCCTTTTCCAACAGCGTCCTACGAAAGGTGTACATCCTTCGCAATCAATGTGTCTAACTTGACGAATGAAGTTGTCTAACTTGATGCAACAAGTTAGACAACCTTTTTCGGAGGCTTAGGCAGGAGGTGTGAGCTACCCTTGTTCTCGAGATTGTAAAGTGTGGGGGATAGTGTGTTGTGTTTATGAGAAGAGTTTTTAACTTTGCACCGTATACAGCCTTTTTCCGGAGGCTGCTATACGACTATGAAAGAAGCAAGACACAAGAAAATAATTTGATGCCGAAAAATATGGGGAGGGCTCACGTATCACTATTTCAGACCAAAGATTCGTTTTATCGACTTATTCATCACACTGTATCTGTGTGTAATCATTTGTCGATGAGGATATTTTTTGTCTTTGGCCTTTTGGCCTTGGTATGCATCTCCGCTTCGGCACAACGGGGTTACGATGTGATGTCTGTCCCTCGTATAGATAAGGATAAAGGACGATTTGTCATAGATCCTGACGGCATACTGTCCGAATCTGAGCAAACCGAACTCACGAAGCGTATCCTCAATATCCGTGAAGAGACTGAGATAGAGATAGCTGTCGTACTCATACGCGACTATGATCATGATAAGTATGAGGATAACAGACACTTTGGCAACGAACTCTTCAATCATTGGCGCCTCGGCCACTCTCGGAGCAATCTGGGCTTGTTGATACTCTTTCTTACGGCAGATAATGTCCGAAAGGTCTCGTTTGAGACAGGAGACGGGTTTTCCGGCATCCTCACAGATGCGGCATCTAAGCGCATACAGACGAAACGGATGCTCCCCCTCTTGAAGTCGGATAAGTACTATGAGGCCATCATGGCAGGTATAGATGGTGTTTTGGAGTTGGAGGACGAGGATCTCGTCCCATCTCAGAAAGCTCAGGAGACCCAAGAGGCAAATGAGGCTCCCGCCGACCAAGATCCGGCGGATGAGTGGTTGATGTACCTCTTCTTCATGGGGATAGCGGTATTGGTAGGATTGTACTATGCCATCCTGCCATTGAAGGCGGAGCGCAAGAACCTCAAGGATAAGGGTTGGATATATGAACTCTACGGCAACAAATCTTACTATGTGAGGAGGGTATTGCTGATGAGTCTCTTTTGTTTTCCCACAGTGATCTTTGCCGTGGTGTTTTTTGTGGTACGTTTCCTTGTGTTCAAGCGTAAACTGCTGCGCAAAGAGGTCTGTCCCCACTGTGGTGTGGAGGGCAACCCATGCTCTGTCGGGGGTGGTCGTTGCTCCGAGATCACGAAGAGACATCTGTTTTCTGACGGCACTTATACCGCAACCACAATCCACTCTGCCGATGTGAGTTGCAGGAGTTGTGGTGCAATATGGACGATCACTGCAAGGGTCAATGACAGTGGGACGATTCCGAAATTTGAGACTGAGGACGAACTTACAGCTTTTGCTGACGGAGAGGATTGGAAGTTGACCAAATACATCCGCTCGAGCTGGAGTGTCGATAGCAGTTCGGGAAGCTCCGGCGGATCAGACTCCGGTGGATCGAGCAGTGGTGGCGGTGCTTCGTCAGACTATTGATAAATACTACATAACAAAGATTAGAAATGGAAAAGAAAAAGTCAAATGTAAAGTTCCGGGGAATAGGTCTGATCGTGGTTGTTGTGGCACTCGTGCTATATGTCGTGAGTGTGTACAACGGTGTGATACAGCATGATGAGGCGGTGATGAACTCATGGGGTAATGTCGAAACTCAGTATCAGCGTCGTCTCGATCTCGTCCCCAACCTCGTGTCTACCGTCAAGGCTTATGCCGATCATGAGCGTGAGACCTTTGATATGGTCGTAGAGGCGAGGGCGAAAGCTACTCAGGTGACTATAGATCCTTCTCAACTCAACGCTGAAAATGTCAGGCAGTTTGAGCAGGTGCAAGAGCAACTCTCAGGCGCGATTGCCCGACTCCTTGCCGTCTCTGAGGCTTATCCCGAGCTCAAGGCGAGTGAAAACTTCCTCATCCTCCAGTCTCAGCTTGAGGGTACGGAAAATCGTATATCTGTCGCACGCAGGGCTTTCAACAAAAGCACCAACGACTACAACAGGTATGTGAGGACATTCCCCAATAACGTGATTGTAGGTGTCTTCGGCTTTGCCAAGAAGGACTACTTTGAGGCCGATACGGGGGCTGAAAAGGCTGTCGATGTCCAATTTTGAAATCTCCGATAGGGCTCTCAGATGAGGTACTTCTGTCTATACTTTCTCTCTCTTGTGGGGTTGCTGTGGGGTGTGGTGGCTCCTGCACAGCAGGCTTACTCCGTTCAGACTGTGCTCGAAGAGTTCAAACCGAGCAACTTCCAAAAGCCCTATCTCTTTGATCCCGCAGAGAGACTTTCGTTGGTTCAAAGGGATAGTATACAGGGTATCGGTCGGACGATGATGTCCGTAGGGAGTGTCAATCTCAGTGTCATCATTGTGCCTGAGGTAGAGCTGGGGAGGTACACTTCGATCGAAGAGTACACCGGAGTGCTTGTCAACAGGCTTCGGGCTGACGAAGAAGGACCTTACCGCAATCTTGTCCTGCTCTTCAGGGTCAAGGATAGTGGAGAGTGGAGTCTCGACATAGGGGTTCATCGGAAGTTCAAGAAGACCCTCACGCCCGAAGTCAAGGACAGCATCGCTACGGTCATCGCAAAGGACATGGATGACAGACAGTACTATGTGGCTGTGAGCAATGCCATCGAGATGAGTGCCAAGAGCATCGGATTGGGAGATATAAAGCAACTGACGGCAGAGAAAATGCGCGAGGAAGAGTTCACCTTGTGGATTGTGCTGGCAGTCATATTTGCCTTTTCATTGTTCGTTTATGGCATGTTGCTCTTTGATGAGTACCGAGCACTCAAACTCCGGAGCAAAGGTCGACTCCGATCAGCCAATATTGCAAATATCACTGTGCTCATCGTCTGCAGTATCCTCTGTTTCCCGAGCATCATCATCCTTCCTTTCTACTTTATCATCAGGTTCATCATTCGCTCCCGAAACCGTTTCCGGATTCCTTGTGAAAACTGTTTTACTCCGGATAAGTACAGTTTCGTAGACGAACTCAAGAATGGTGTGGAGATCGAAGACCTTGGCAATGATGCACGATTCAAGTACAAGATAGACCGTTATCAGTTCAAGTGTAAGAGCTGTGGGGCATACTTCATGGAGAGTGTAAGGAGAAAGACGACGGGAAAGAGGGAGACGACAGTCTCTCGAGTATTTACACAGGATAGACAACCTTTACATAACTGACTGTAATAACACGAAAAAACACTGATGAATTATGAATAACATGATTAAGATCGCAGCTTTTGCTGCATTTACCCTAAGCCTTTTCACAGCTTGTGGAGGGACTAAGAAAAACGACAACAACACACAAGAGACCAACGCTTTGTCATCCTTCGATGTCGAGGCTTATACCATCGGTGCTGCGGTGGCATCGACCAGCCAGATCGGACAGATATTTGTCAGTAGCGAAAACAGCAAGCCTTCTCTCATGCACTTTGCTCTCATGGGGCAGAACTGGTTGCCTCTCTTCAAGCGATACGATACAGACGGTACGCAGACCGACGACCGATGGCCGATGTTTGAAGGTACAGTGTATGATCTCGCTCTCGATGAGGAACCGGAGGAAGAGAACTTCGAAGCGGGAGACTTCGAGCCCTATTTCTTTGTCACTGATAGTGCTTTCGCTGCTCAGTTTACGACGCATCCCTTCAATAGGATAGAGATCAATCCGGACGAAGAGTACAGCCCTGCTTTCGCAACAGAGTTGGACAAGATGACTGCTACTCTCAGAGAGCATTATGGTAGAGATGTAGAGAGGCTTGATCTATTCGCCTTCTCAGACCAAGGCGAGATGATGGGCTTTTATGGTTCACTCGTGCCCGAAGGCAACAAAGCCCTTGGCTTTACTGTGATAAGGTACAACGACGAACTCTTCATCTACGAAGTCGAGGCTGAGATCAGACCCGAAGGCACATGGCGTATAGATGATGACCGGTATCCTGCTCCTCGCTTCTACGGGTTCTTGACAGCAGCGGATGGCACTCCTTTATTCGTGCTATGCCACTTCGGTATGGAGTCTGCCCACTTCAATCTTTACCGTGCGGCAGATGGAAAACTTGTGCCTCTTAGAGGCGAATCTTGGGTTGCTTATCCTCAAATGATGGGATGATCATGAGACCCCTTTCGACACTCATCGGGGTGCTGTTGATCTCCCTTTTGCTCTCTTGTGGTGCAGGCAAAAAGTCCACAGATCAAAACACAAGTACTCAGGATAGTTTGAGTATGGACGGTGCCGGGGCCTTCGGCGACTTACCCTATGATATGGCTTTTGGTGAAATAATATCCGAGGGGCGTCAAGTTGTCACGAAGGGTGCCCTCTTTGGTGAAAGCCTCAAAAACGCCTATGTCTTCTACACCGATGGCACCGAAGTCTTTCCGGTGTCTTTCGAGTTCAGGTTAGTGACTTCTGTCGGTGCAGATCCCTCCGACAATATGATCGGGGACTCTTATAAGTTTCAGACCGAACAAAAGATCAACGAACGCTTTGGCCAATCTTACTGTCTCTTGACCGACGGCTTATTTACCCAAAATTATTCTATTATCTCCCTAAAGACCCCCGAGAGCAGGGACTGGAATCATACGGACAAAGACTTTGAAGCCGACTGTGTCATGATCCGCTCTGTCTTTGAGTCCAAGTATAAGCTGGCGATCGAAGATGTCTTCTGCTGTACTACAAGTAACGATGGGCGCACGTCCTTTTTTCAAGTCGTGTCGCCCGTGGGAGAGGATCGGATCAAGAGCTATCTTGTCATGAAAGAAGGAGACTCTATCTCCGTCTCCACCGATGATATAGCCCATGATCGTGACCAAAGGATGTCCGAAGAGGATCTCAGCAACACTTGTTTTCCTTATCCCTCCATCCTCACCTATCTCAAGGGCAAAGACGGTTCGCGCCTGCTCATCCTCACCGATATGCAGCAAGGTACAGGGAAATACCACATCTTAAAGATCAGGGATGACGCATTTATCCCCCTTTCTGAGAAGCCTTGGAAAGCATAAACCATCCGACCTGAACAATTTTAACACTATATTGTTATACATGAAAGAAAAAGCTTTTATGTGACATAAAATCTGTGATGAGGGTGTGCCTTTCCGGCACACCCTCTTTCTTTTTCCTGCCTATCCCCATTGGCTTTACTAAAAAGCAGGTGACTTTTTCTGTTGTTGATTTTTGACGGCTTTTTGTTATATCGTGGCTAAATCCTTTTCAAGAACCGGACACACTCGTATGAGCGGAGTAACGGTCTTTTTGTTATATCGTGGCTAAATCCTTTTACTCTCATTTGGAGAGAATTTGATGCCTTGAGGCAGTATTGCTCTTTTGACGAATGTTTTTTCTTTGATTATTCATTTTTTATATGTACGATTAACAGAACAGCCTAAGCTGTCGCCAATCCTTTTATTGTCGTTTTAATTCCTTCAAGGTACGATTAATAGAACCTGCGAGAGTAGAAATACCTGCTAAAAATAAGTTTTAATTCCTTCAAGGTACGATTAATAGCTGCGGGAAGTTACGACATACGCAAAAAGGCAATAGGTTTTAATTCCTTCAAGGTACGATTAATAGAACATCCGGACGGCGAACAGCAAAAGGAGCATCAGAGTTTTAATTCCTTCAAGGTACGATTAATAGTACGACATTGTAAGGCAATACTTGACAAAGGGGAAGTTTTAATTCCTTCAAGGTACGATTAATAGTCTCTCCCCTTGGTCAATGAGATACATCTGCGCCCAAGTTTTAATTCCTTCAAGGTACGATTAATAGAGCCTCCCCTGCTGTCCCCCCACAGCTCCAGCCCAGTTTTAATTCCTTCAAGGTACGATTAATAGAGTATAGCTGTGATTACAGCTATATATATAATGTGTGTTTTAATTCCTTCAAGGTACGATTAATAGCTACGGTAAAATCATCATCATAAGATTCATCCAAAAGGTTTTAATTCCTTCAAGGTACGATTAATAGTTGGAACGCAATAATATCAACTGTCCTGCACAGATGGGTTTTAATTCCTTCAAGGTACGATTAATAGAAAAGAAACTATGTATGTTCTTAGAGGTATGGATAGTTTTAATTCCTTCAAGGTACGATTAATAGTGTACATTTTATGCTAAACACTTTAGAGAATACAAGTTTTAATTCCTTCAAGGTACGATTAATAGTCCTAATATAATATTAGATGGTGAATTGTATATACAGTTTTAATTCCTTCAAGGTACGATTAATAGCCCCTGCGGACAGTGTTACGACTGCATAAAAAAAGTTTTAATTCCTTCAAGGTACGATTAATAGTTTGACTAATAGTATTTTGCCTGTTGGTTACTTCTGGTTTTAATTCCTTCAAGGTACGATTAATAGCTGTGCATCTTAGATATTTTCTTTGTCATGAATAGTTTTAATTCCTTCAAGGTACGATTAATAGCGATTTAGAGTATTCATATTCAATCAAATTTCTAGGTTTTAATTCCTTCAAGGTACGATTAATAGTATATATACCATGATGCAAGAGGTAATCCAGCTTGTTTTAATTCCTTCAAGGTACGATTAATAGCCGTTGGGGCAGTGCAAATTTACC
>NZ_JAUMXC010000044.1 GCF_030529325.1 Porphyromonas sp.
CTACCTTGATGCCGAAAGGTAAGCAACTTTTCCGGGAGGGGTGTATTGGGATAGAGCGAACATGCGATAACGGGTATTAGCTCCTGATATCTATCTGCAAGTAAACGGAAAGCGGATCAGAGTTCTCTACGAAGACGAGCTACGGGTATACCGAGCTGATCCCGATACTTGGCAACGGTGCGACGAGCCACGGTAAATCCTTCGGCCTTAAGAAGGTCGGAGAGTTGGTCATCCGTGATAGGACGCTTTTTGTCTTCGGCAGAGATGAGTTCGGCTATCAGTTCGCGCACCCTGTGTGTGGAGATCTCTTCGCCATCGTCGGTGGTAGCAGATTCGGAAAAGAAGTACTTGAGCGGAAAGATCCCAAAGTCCGTCTGTACGTACTTGGTCGATGTCACACGTGATATGGTGGAGATGTCTGCTCCGATCATGTCGGCTATATCCTTGAGTATCATGGGGCGGAGGAGTGCGAGATCTCCGGCGAGGAAATATTCCCTCTGTCTCTGTACGATAGCTGTCATGGTGTCTATGAGGGTGGTATTGCGCTGGCGTATCATATCGACGAACCAGCGTGCATCATCTATCTTTTGTTTGACAAACTTGGCGGCCTCTCTGCTGCCTTTGTCCACTTTGCGCAGATCTCCGGTGTACTCCTTCATCTGGTCGGTGAAGTCCCGGCTCACGCGGACATCCGGGATGTCGGACTGGTTGAGAGACACGTTCAGTTCGCCGTCTTGTTCGGTGACAAAAAAGTCGGGAATGATGATGCTCAAGGAGTCTTCGAGGCGACTGGTGTAGTCAAGTCCGGGAGAGGGATTGAGTCGGGTGATCACCTTGATGGCTTGGCGCAGGTCTTCCTCATCTGCCTCGAGGAGGGTCTGCAGACGATCATAGGCTTTGGCTGCAAAGAGATCAAAGTGCTCGTCTATGATGCGTTGGGCAAGGAGGGTGACAGGTGTGGGGTCTTGTCTGCGTTTGAGCTGGATCGACAGACACTCTCGTACACTGCGTGCACATATCCCGGGAGGGTCGAGGGTGCGTAGGACAGACTCTATGTGGGCCAGTTCTTCTCTGTCTATATACAGTGAGTGATATATGGCAAGATCATCGAGCAGACTTTCCGGATCACGGCGCAGGAGTCCGTCGTCATCGAGACTGCCGATGACAAACTCTGCCACCTTGCGCTCTGCTTCGGAGAGAGAGGTGAGCAGGAGCTGGGCACGGAGGTTTTCCTGAAGAGACTCTTCGTCGGCAAATGGGATGTCTGTCGGTGAGATCCCTGATGCGTTTTCTATCTGTCTGAGCTTATAGTCGGGGACATCGTCGATGTCGGCATAGTCGCCGAGGACCATCTCCTCTTCCGTGATGGGAGCGGCTTCGTCAAGGGCATTGTCGGGGGCATCGGTCTCCTGTCTTTCGACGCCTTCCTCAAGGGCCGGATTGTCCTCAAGCTCTTCTTTGATGCGTTGCTCAAGCTCCGTAATTGGGAGCGTGATCATCTGCATGAGCTGTACTTGGCGTGTGGAGAGCCGTTGGGCAAGTTTTTGTTTGAGTGTACCTGCGTGTTCTGCCATGAGGAAGATTCAGAATGGATAACCTATCGCAAAGTGGAAGGCAAACCAGTCGTTGGAGTCAAATGTGTTGAAATACTTCTTTCTGTCTTTGAACGGTGCGTGGAGAGCTACCCCCGCATCGAGACGGAGGACGAGATAGCTGAGGTCGTAACGTATCCCAAGGCCTGTACCGAGAGCGATGTCTTTGGCCAGATCTTTCAGCTTGAACGCTCCTCCGGCACGGTGTACATCGGGGCGGATGAGCCATACGTTGCCGGCATCAATGAAGGTCGCGAGCTCGAGACCTCCCAAGACTCTGTAACGGTACTCTACGTTGGCCTCAAAGCGCAAGTCTCCTGTCCTGTCGAGGAAAGCGTACTGATCATCAACCTTGGGTATATATGAACCGGGACCTATGGAGCGTACGTTGAAGCCTCGGATACTATTGGCTCCTCCTGCATAAAACTGCTCTGTGTATGGGGCTACATCGGCATTGCCGTAGCTGTACACCGCTCCTCCGAAAAATCGCGAGGCTATCTGTGCATGTGGCCCGAAGCGGTAATTGTACCTCAACTCCAATGTCCCCTTGACAAACTGGGCATAGGGTGCACCGAGGATGTGGAAAGGACGCCGGTCTTGGGGCTTCCCTTGATGTAAAAGCCCGATGAGGTTGCCGGCCTCGGATATGTTGGCTTCGATACCGAAAGCATGATGGCTGTCGGGATCGGACTTTTCGTAGGCAAAGAGATAGCCGGCTCCTGCTATGAATTGGTTTTGAAATGCCAGACTGAGGATAGGGTTGTCCGCAATAATACTGTCAAACCTTTCTGTCCTGCGCAAGAGGTGGTTGTAGGCCAGACGTGCAGGCGTGAAGGTATGGCGGAGGCCTTTGGTTGGTTCAAACTGGTATGAGAGTGTGCCGGCAAACTGACCAAGGCGGTAGAACTGTCCTCGGTTAAGGAGTTCGCCCGACAGTGACAGCTTTGTGCTGGCAGGGTAGAAGTAGGTTGTGTTCATGATCCATGGGAGGTAAACCCTTGGCAGAGTGAGCGTGGAGGACAGACTGAACTGGTAGCTGTTGATATCCCAACTGCGTCCGCCTGATCTCCTATTGGTCTCCCACTCGTAGCTTGCTCCTGCCGAAAGGCTCAGGAGTTCGCCTCCTCTGAAGACGTTCTTTTTACTTACGGTAAAGGATAGCCCGGGGCCTACCTGGTTGTTGCTCTTGGACTTGAAGGTGGCTTCGAGCTCGGAGAAGTACGGCTTGTCGACGACAGAAGACAGCGTAACGTTGAGCCAGTTGTCGATCGTATCCATGGGGGTGTACGCGACATCTGTGTAGGAGAATGTGTTGAGATACGACATCAGGGCTGTCGTCCTGTTTTGGTAGCTCAGGTTGTAGAGATCTTCGTAGTCTATGCGTATCCTCGGACGGAGGACATCGAGCTTGACGGGTGGAGTGCCGTTGTAACGGAAGAGGATCCCCCGGTACATCACACTGTCGGTCAGAGGTCTCCCTGTGCCGTCATGGAGGTTGTATGAGATCTTACCTATACGCCAAGGCTGGTAGGCTTGCGGTAGGGTCTTTTCGGATAGTGCTATACGCAACTGAACCTTGCCCGGCACTTTGACGGTATCTGCTGTGTAGATGATATTGTTGGCCTTGAAGAAGTAGTATCCACGGCTGCGTAGGAGCTCTGAGATACGTTCACGTTCGCTCTCCAATTTGGTCACAGAGAAGTAGTCTCCTTTCTCTATGAGCCTTTCTTTTGGGGCAAAGAGATCGACAGAGTCGAGTGTCCGGATAGGGATGTTGAACTCTATACTGTCGTACACATAAGGTGTGCCAAGCTTGATCTGGTATCCCACCTTTGCCTGCAAGGAGTCGTTGGCTTTGGGCAGGACGTATGCATCGACATCGGAGTGGAAGTAGCCGTTTTCCTCCAAGATACGTGTGGCTATCGTCGCTCGTCCTTCGGGATTGACTGTGGAGATGAATTTGGGCTTGGTACCGAGTGTTTTGTACAACCAACGGCCGAAAAAGGTCGAACTGTTGTTGAAGGTCTTGTCGAAGTAAAATCCATAGGTGAAGGGGAAACGAACGCCCAAGAAATACCCGTTGGGCTTGTAGGAGAGCATCGTCTTTACCTCAGAGAGGACTTCGGCTTCGTGTCTGCCTCCTTGTTTTTCCTTGACCTTTATCTCCTTGACTCCGAGATAAAACTGCTCGCCCTCCGGTATATAAGGATGAGGCGAACAAGCACTTATCATCCATAGGAGTGCAATCAGGGTTATGATGATTGGACTATTGCTACGTATCATAGAGCTATTGCTTTGTAGGTGGGTTGGTAGTACTTTCGACCTTGAGGGGGAGCTGAGGTTGAGGACGACGTGCCTTGAACTTGAACAGATCTCCGAGTCGTGCCATGCGCCTGCGTAGGACATAACCGATACCTGTCTCGATGACTTCGCCGTCAAGGAGGTTTTCGTAGTTCTTCTTGTGGAACAGTCTGACATAGTGTGTCCCAGCCTTGTCGAGGCGGTAATCTATCGACATGTTGTTGATAAACGATTGTCCCAATCCTCGTGCCTGATTGCCTGTCTCTACTTGTCCACCTACGATGACGTTGATACGATCGTTGTAAAACTTCTTGGCGATACTGTAAGAGTAGTTGGTGCCACGACCGGTCTCTGCTGAAGTCCCTTCAATACCGAAGTTGATCTCCGCATCGAGAGCTTCTCCCACAAGAGAGTTGAGCTGAGATGCAAGGAGAGATGAGAGTGTGGCATTGACGTCAAAGCCTGTCGTCGCAGGGCCTTGAGATCCGAAATACATACCGGTAGCCAAGAGCATTACTGCCTGTCGGCCTCTTTCTTCCTCTGTCATGGCCATGATGTTGTTGCGCATGGAGAGGTCTTCCGGAGTATCCATAGTGAAGAGGAGAGACAGGTTTTCGACGTTGTTTTTTGCAACGATGCTCACATCGAAGTTTACCTTTCGGGCTGCTTCTCCATTTTTGGCAACATCTGATTTGATGCGGGAAGTAGCTTTGAAGTCCACATTGGGGTTCATTATGTTTCCGGACCAGGTGACGCGGCTGTCCTTCTCTACTGTAAACTTACGGCTTATCGGAGGGAAGTTGTAGTAGACATAGCCATCCCTTATCTCAAATGTGCCGTTGAGGCTCATCATCCCGTACGGAGGCATGGAGAAGTTCAAGTCTCCACCACCCTGTATGTAGGCTTTGTTGGCCTCGTCCTTTGTCAGTATGGCTGTTGCGCGTAGAGCCGGGTCTATATGCACGCCGAGCTTGATGTTCATGCCCCCGAGTGAAAGACTGTCCACAGTCGCCTTTTTCGCAACAAAGAGCGTGTCGCTGAAGTCTGTAAACTCTATCAAGCCGGTGAACTTATTTCTATTCTCCAACGGGCTGTCTTGTGCGACGTAGGTTATGTTTGAGTTCCCATTGATAGATACATTGCCGGTCACGTTGAGAGCACTTGCAGAGCCTCTCAAGCGGATATCTGCATCAGCACTTATCAGACCGTACACCATCGTCTTGTCCGTGCGTTTGGAGTCGAGCAAGAGCATATCCGAACCCTTGAGAGTGAGGTTCATCTTCATATCGTCATTGAGACGTACGCTTCCGTTGGTGTATAGTTTGGCGTTATTGTTGGCTTCGAGCGCAAAGTTGTCAAAGCGCAATATGTCATCCTTGATGTGTATCTTTTTGTTGTCGAGCCTGTAAGCCTCATTGATTTTGGGGATGAAGACAGACGCACTGTCAAAGAATACTGTCCCGCCTATGGTTGTGGTGCGAGTCGTCTGTATATCCTTCGATGTATCATAGTTTTCTATGTCCGCATTGAGACGACCTTTGAGTTCGATCATGTCTTTGGGCAAGAACGGATTGGCTTTTTCGAGAGGAAGGTCATTTATCCGTGCATACCATCTTGCCTTGGCGTTTTTGGCCGTTGGGATAAATGCTTCCGAAGAAGCTACGAGCGAACCGTCAAGAGCTACTTGTGCTACTGCGTAAGTTCCCGTCTCTTTAGGTCTTGTGTGCCCTGCCATGATGATAGAGCCTACTTCTTTTTTGTCAAATCTGAAGTCATTGAGACGCAAGAATGCTGTATAGTCATTGATGTCTCCTGTCTTTATCCAGTTGGCCTTAAGGTTGATCAACCCGTCCATATCGGGTACAAAGGAGAGGTTCTTTATCTTTTCGAGACTGAAGTTGTTGATGGCCAAGGTGAGGGTATCGCTGGCACTTCCCGCAGCTGACTTTACGGATATCCCCGACTCATCTTCTGCTTCGAGATCAAGATCTGCCTGTATACGCATCCTGTCGTTGGCAGGAAGTCGTACATAGTTGGCACCCTTGACCGCAAACTTGTTGTATGCCAATATCTGAGGGTCGGGGGTAAAGCTGAACTTCAGGTCATTGTTCGGCATCTTGGTCATGTCCACACCGAGTTGCAGGAAGCTCTCGTTGTTTCTATCCTGTATCTGAGTGAAGGCCTCGGTACGATGCACATTGGTGGTCAGTGACAGCATGGCATTGAACGGCTGCTGATCCTTGAACTTCTCCTTGTGCACTGAAGCCACAGCATAGAAGAACGAGGAGTCCTGGCGTATCACCGCGTCCATCTGATCGACTCGGAAGTCTTCCTTTTGGAAGTGATCCACAAAGACCTCGCCGGCAAGCCCTTTGTCTGTCGAAGTCCCGATCTCCAATGAGAGCTTTTTCCAACCCAGGTACAACTCATCGAGATAGGTGCGTAGAGGATTGGAGCGTCCCATGGTCAGGGTCAGCTTCATGTCAGGATAGAGTTTGATCCACGGAGATATGTCTGTGATGCCCGTCGTATCAGCGCTGAACTTCGCTATCTCTTTGGACAGTTTGTCCACACGATTGAGGAAGTCTTTCAGTCCGTTTTTAGCAGAGAAGTCAAGGACAAGGTCTCCGGACTTGACGCCCGCATTGAGAGAGTCTTTGGAACTCCCCGCGTTCATGTAGATGTTTGTCGGGCGGATAAGTCCCTTATCTGTTGAGATGTGGGCATTCTCGATCTCTCCCACAAAGCTGTAATACTCATCAAGGTCACTACGCAGCGAACTACGCAACTCCAAAGAGGCTGCTTCCAAGACTCCGAGTTGCAGGCCTATTTGCGAAGGTATTATTGTGTCAAGCAGGATGTTGACGCTTGCTACAAGGTTTTTCTCCATCAGTGTGGCATCGACCTGAGCACTTACACCAAGGGCTTCGTTGGGGCTGTTGATAGCCGCGAAGAGTTGGTGATTTTTCAGTTCGGACAATACCGTGATATTCTTGAGCGAAGCCTGCATGTACTCTATCGAGTCCACTACGAGGTAAAGGTTGCCATACGTATGAGGAGAGAAAACATCCGTGCCACGCCCTTCGGCAATAAGATGCGCACGTACCAACCCTATCGTATCTCTTGGCAAAAACTGTCTTATATCGAAGTCTATCATGCTTACATTCGCCTTGTAAGCCTTGCTTTTAGGCATGAAGTAGCCCTCGGCCGTCAGCACTCCTCGAGGTGTGATGATCTTGGAGTTGGTAGCCATTTTGTTGGCCGAATACTCCACATACCCATCCATGGTGAGCTTCTGAGGTATGCGCCAAGTTGTATTCTTTATCCCAAGCACCCCGAGTGTCTCCATGACCTCGCCGGTGGTCGCATTGATCTTGACCTTTGCCGAACGACGGTCTTGCATTATTTCGTTGAATGTCCCATCTACTCTCAGGTTGATGAGCTCTTTGACACTCATGTCTCCACGCAGGCGGAGGGTACTGTCCATGCGCCCCTTGCCCATCAGAGCAAGACGCATGGGTTGTTTCGGTAGCTCTTGTTCGGGCGCAAAAAATCTCTTCACCTCATTCAGGTATATAAGCCCCCTGAGAGAGACGTCCAAGTCTCCCAAGCTATCCGGCATCCAACCCTTGAACGGTATGCGAGCGTCTCCCGACAGGTAGCTCGAGTTCAGTTGTAGATCTATGTCTTTGATCTCAAACTCCTTTTCGTCCTTGTTCACTTCGGCACTGAGCGATCTGAGCCACCACCCGTCATAGGTCTGGAATGCCGCATTTCTGACCAGTCCCGACATATTGATGCTGTCATAGTGCGCCTTGTGCAGGTCTATCTTGACAGACCAAGGGGTAGGGAGCATGTCGAGTTTGGGGCCTGCTGTATAGATATTTCCCGATAGGAGGATATCCCGAGCACGATAAAAACCGTGTTCCAGATTGATCTCCCCATTAGCCACTTTGGCTTTGATGATACTGACATCGACGATGTTGGTGTCCGGATGCATGGCAAAAGCACCTCTCACACGCTCGATGTCGATCTTACCGATGTAAAATTTCAGTTGTGTCGGCTGTTTGACCGTATCGGGTTTGACCTTGGTCGTCGTATCTCCATAGAATACATACACATCCGCATCTGCCAGATGAACGTTGCTGAAGCTCATCTTGGACTCCTTGAGGTTGATGCTTGCATTATGTACCTCGAATTCATCGATATTTCCCTTGATCCATAGTGTAGAGTCTGCCGTGCGGAAGTCTACGATGGCACCTGAGAGCATGGTCGAAGATACAGGTATATCTCCCTGAAACAGGGGAGCTATTGGAATGTCTGCTTCGAGGTTGGAGACGTACGCGATCGTATCTCCCTGAGCTGAAAGAGCAAGGACATCTCCTATATCCAGAGTCAGAGGTAGTTTCAGATGAAAACGCCCCACGGAGACGTTCCATCCTGTTGCTTTGGATACCTGTGTCGATACCAGATCTATCACTAAGTTCTGTACCGGAGGCAGGTAGAGCAACCCCACAAGTATAGGCGGAATGAGCAGGATAAAGAGTACCACTCCGAGGATCCACTTCCACGCCCTGTTGCGACGCTTCTTGGGTGGTACAGTCTCCGGTGCAGTCTCTTCTGCCTTATTGTCTTTATTCAGTATATCCTTATTTTCTTCCATTTATCCTTAGCTTCTTACTGCACTCAGGTCTGTCGTCGATGAGGACAAGAACTTCTGCAACTCATCCGCATTGACATCTGCCAAGATCTCTCCTTTGTACGCCACCGACATCTTACCTCTCTCCTCCGAGATGATGATGACTTTGGCATCCGTGAGACGAGCCATGCCCAGTCCCGATCTGTGCCGTAGCCCCATCTCCTTGGGCATATCTACGTTTTGCGCCACGGGCAGGATGCACCCTGCCGAAGCCAGACGATAGTTGCTGATGATGAGAGCACCGTCGTGCAGAGGACTGTTTTTGAAGAAAATATTTTCGATCAGTCGGGCATTGACATCGGCATTGATGATTTCGCCCGTATGTTCATAAGGGTCGAGGTCTATATTACCCTCGATGACGATGAGAGCACCGCTCTTTTTCTTCGCCATATTGACGCACGCCAGGGTCAGCGAGGCGATGTAGCTGGCATCGATCTTTTCGACACCATCGTCCTTGCCGAACATGCGTCCCAAAAACTTCCATCTCCCTCTCGAGCCCAAGGCATTGAGAAACCTCTTGATGTCATCTTGAAAAAGGATCACGAGGAGGATGAAACCCACGCCCATGAACTTGTCGAGGATAGCCCCCATCAGACGCATGTCAAAGAGTCTGTATATCACCACCCATATGATGATAAAAGAGATGATGCCCGTAAACAACGTACGGCTCCCCGAGGTCTTCAAAGCCTTGTACGTGTAGTACAAGAAAAGCGTCACGAGGAGTATATCTATGAAGTCTTTGAATGAAAACTGTATCCAATCCATCTTAGCACAACGATATAGATGTATTTATACCAAGGCTAAGTTACGCAAAATAATCGAAAATACCTCTCTATCAGCAGGTGTTACGCTATGTCGCAGGCTTAGATATCAAGGGAAAAAGGCATTGGGTTAGAGCCAATGCCGGAAATTGGGATTTGTGTTATTTGTACCCTGCTTTACTTGTGATCTTGTCAGCTGAGAAGTTTGTAGACAGTGAAGAAAGTATTGAATAGTGAATGGATCAATGTGATTGTCCAAAACGGATGTCTTTTTATCCGCACGTGGTACGAATAGATCAGGATCAATCCTACAACAAAAGTATAGATGATATAAGCCACCGAATAGAAATGTAGTAGCGCAAAGAGTGTTGCCGAGATCAAGAAAACTATCCAAATGTTTTGCTTCAGGTACGAAATTTTGGTCAATCCCCAATATGGCAATTTCTGAGAAAGAAGAGTCTCCACCATGGGGATTATTATGATGGCGGAGATGTACTCAAAGGCTGTATTGACCTTTGGAGGTTCTGTTATGTATCCGACGTCAATGCTGAAAACATGAATAACGGCATTGAGCAAAGCCCACCATACAATGTGGCTTGACAATGATAGTATTACAAATACGATTGTTGGTGTCTTTGACAACCAATCTGAAATCTTTTGTGTCGTCATGTCTCTTTTAGATTAAGTGTGGTCGGTATTGTTCTGTAAGTGTAGATTGAAGTGGGATATCTTTGCGTTCGAGTGGTATGAAGTGGGTTTCGGGGTGGTGTCGGGATAGGAAGGCGCGGAGGTAGCGCTCGGTTTCTGCGGTGATTTTTTCGTCGGTGGAGATGCCTTTGTTGTAGACGAGGGCAGAGAGGGTGATGCCTCGTTTTGTGAGGACTTCGAGGGAGAGTAGCGTGTGGTTGATGCTGCCGAGTTTGGCTGTGGTGACGAGGATGACAGGAAGTTGACGGTCTGCAATGTAGTCGACAGTCAGGTATTCTTCGGTAAGGGGAACCATGAGGCCTCCTGCCCCTTCGATGAGGACCTTTTCGTACTTCGTGAGGAGCGTTTCTGTCGCTCTGCCTGCTGTCGAGAGATCAAGTTCTTTGCCGTCCAGCGCAACGGCCATGTGTGGCGAACACGGATAGGTGTAGATCAGCGGACAAGTGAGCCTCGACTCGTCCTCTTCGGTGAGTGGGCGTTGTTCTATCTTGCGGTGCGTAAGGATGTCGTCAGAGACTCCCTCGCATCCCGTCTGGATGAGCTTCTGAGTGATACAGTTGCTCCCCTCGGATAGGAGTCGGGCAGACAGTGAGGCTGTCGCTACGGTCTTGCCGCAGTCGGTGTCTATTCCGGTGACAAAGTACACTTTTTCGGGCAATAGGGTACTGAGTCTGTTTTCGTCTGATTTGGTTAGGTTATATGTGTTGTCGTTCATGATCAATTTCTTCTTCAATGTTCACCGTAGAAAAAAAGGTTGTCTAACTTGACGTCACAAGTTAGACTGATTGATTTGTCAAGGTAGGCATCTTAATTTTGAAGGTTGTACATCTTTTCGTATTTCCTCATTTTGTGTTATTTGCGAGCAATGCCGATGATGGCATGATAGGTGAGGGGAAGTGTCCCATCGGAGGTGTGGGTCAAATCCCTGTAATGGGCATCTGCTGCGGAGATCTTGGCGGATGTCCATGTGGTGGATGAGCTCACGGCATTGACTCCTGTGAGTTTGAGGTGTCGGAGGACAGATAGAAAGTCAGGGAAATATAGTGTATGCCTCATCTCTTCGACATGGATTTCATCGTAGCCCGCAAGCTCCAAGCGGTGTCGCACGGTCTCGGCGGAGTCGTAGTTGAGTCCTTTCCCCGTGACTTCTTTCAGTTGGTGCAGGTTGTCTTGTCCGTAAGTGCCGAAAGCCAATATCCCTCCCTCTGTCAGGTGTCGGTAACTCTTTGAATAAAAGGATGTGGGATGCTGCCACCACTGTATGCAGGAGGCTGCAGCGATGAGCGCAAAGTCTTCTTGCCAGTCTGTTGTCTCGGCATCGAAGGCTGAAAACTCCGCTTTGTCCCCCACTTTTTCTCTCAGAGGGGCTTCCATATCGGGGCAAAGATCATTGAAGAGGAGTTGGTGTGAGTCTCCGAACTTCTCCCACAGGTGTCGGCTCAAAAACCCTGTGCCACAGCCTATCTCGAAGATGCGTCCCGATGGTACTTCGGTCTTTTCTTCAAGGAGGGCGGCTATCCGATCAGAGACCATGCGCTGGGGCGATGCCTCCTCGTCGTAGTAGGAGATGGCCGATGCAAATCGCTTGCGTACGAGGTCTTTGTCTATCAAAAGAGTTGTTGCCATTCTTTAAACAGTGTAAATGGATAATGTCCCGTGCTATCGAGGAGTCTTACCTCTGTGCCGAAGCGAGACCAGTAGTTTTGCTGGTTGTCGGGCGGCACGATGAGATCTTTCGTACCGACATAGGCGTGTTGCCAACGGAGGTGTGGAGGTGTGGCTTCGAGACCTTTCACTTGGGTGTGTACACTGAGGAGTTCGGCCTTGAGGTCTTCCGTACTTCGGGCCGAAAATGATTGATACAGAGCCAAGAGGGACTTGCCTCCGCACATCCTTCGGTCAAAACGTGCACGGTTCTCGTCATTGAGACCCTCGAGCGTACCCTTGAATATCAGGTCGGGGATACCATAGTCGTCGTGCATGGGTAAGGGAGTACCGTTGATGGCTACTCCGTACGTACCCGCAGGAAGGAGGTGCGCCAGTCGGTCTGCAGCCCACACGCCCATCGACCATGCCATGACTATGACTTTTTGGTAATCGGATAGGGAGGGTAAGTCCTTATCATCGAGATTAGTGTAGTCCCAACAGGTGCAGTAGTCCCATCCGTCCGGTACGCTGAGGTGTCGGACGACTTCGGGTGTTGTCCCCCAGCCGGTGAAGTAGATGAGCAGATTGTCGGCAGGACTCGAGGAGTCGTGTAGATATAATCGGGTATTCATAGGGTAAAGAGGTTATGGAAGATCCATTTCGTGCTTCAACGAGATCAAGTGGTCACATAGGACGGATAGTTCGTCGATGGTCATATCCGCAGAGAGCGAGAGTCGGATGCGCTCCTGTCCCTCCGGTACGGTCGGTTTGCGTATGGGACGGACATAGTAGCCGAGGTCGATGAGTTGATCGGCCATCTTTGCGCATCTGTCGTTGCCGGGTACGATGATGGGGATGATCTGTGAGCAGACGGGCATGCCGAGGCGTACACTCATGTAGCTCATGAGCTCTCGGAGTTGTCTGCGTCTGTCATCCATCTGCATCATTTTCTTGAACAGATGTGCTCCCCAAGCTATACTGATCGGGGGCAAAGCAGTGGAATAGATAAACGGACGCGCGGTAGAGATGGCAAGGTCTCTCAGTACTCCCGGCTGGAGAGAGTAAGCTCCTACCGAGCCTAAGGCCTTGCCGAGCGTGCCCACAAGTATATCGACATCTGGGAAGACCCTTTCTTGCACCGATAGTCCCAATCCTTTGTCGCCGAAGACGCCTACGCTGTGGGCTTCATCGACATAGAGAAAGGTGTTGGGGTATGCGTGCTTGAGTTTGACGATCTCTCTCAATGGCGCAGGATCTCCGTCCATACTGAACAAGGCTTCGGTAATGATCCACACACGATCGTAACTACTTGCTTTGTCTTCCAGTATGCTATGCAGATGCGCCATATCGTTGTGGCGAAAGCGTACGAAATCGGACTTGGAGAGCTTGATGCCCTCGATGATGCTTGCGTGTACGAGCCTGTCTGCCACGATAAGTGTATTGCCGTCGGCAATGACGGGTATAAGTCCCGAATTGGCATGGTATCCACTGCCCCACACGAGAGCAGAGTCTGCTCCGTAAGCTTCTACGAGCAGGCTTTCGAAATCTACGTACGCTTTGTCATTTCCGGTCAACAGCCGAGAGGAGGCAGAGGTCCATTGTAATGCCCAAGGGTCAAAGCCCTGACGTAGATTCGAGTGGTCACTGAGGCCGAGATAGCCGTTTCCCGAGAGATTGAGGAGAATGCGGCCACCGAACGAAACATATTTGCCGGAGAGCGAGAGTTCGGGCAATGTCCGCTCCAACCCCGCAAGGCGGAGGGCCGATACTTGTTCGTCGTAGTGTGTGTACTTATCTTTCATCAGTCCGGATAGTTGTTGATGACATGGGTGAGTCCGGCCGTCAGTGCGTCAAGCTCTGCATCGGAAATGATTCCGAACGGAGGCATGATATACACCAGCCTGCCGAAAGGCCTGACCCATATACCTTGTTGTACAAAGAGAGGGATGAGCTTTGCCATGTTTACGGGTTTGTGCATTTCCAAGACACCGATAGCTCCGAGGCACCGCACCTCGGCAACTGCAGGATGAGCACTCAGGGGGGGCAGCGCTTGTCTGAGTTTCTGTTCTATCGTTGCGACCCTCTCTTCCCAAGGAGAGGAGAGCAGCAAACCCACGGAAGCAGCTGCCACAGCACAAGCCAGGGGATTGCCCATGAACGTAGGGCCGTGCATAAAGCATCCTGCCTCTCCGCTGCAGATCGTGTCTGCTATCTCTTGGGTGGTGGCCGTTACGGCGAGCGTCATATATCCTCCGGTGAGGGCTTTGCCAAGACAGATGATGTCGGGCGTGATGTCTGTGTGGTAGGTGGCAAGTAGTTTTCCCGTGCGCCCGAAGCCGGTAGCGATCTCATCAAAAATAAGCAGTATGCCGTGATGGTCTGTGAGAGCTCTCAGTCCCTTGAGATAATCGGGATGATAGAAGTACATGCCTCCTGCTCCTTGCACTATGGGCTCGACAATGATGGCTGCAATATCGGAAGCATGACTGTCAAGCAGTTCCCTCATCGGGTCTAAGCATCTCTCATCCCAAGGAGCGTCAAATGCCACTGAGGGTCGAGGCACAAAAAACTGTATGGGTAGCGAACTGCCGAAAATTCCGTGCATACCCGTGACAGGGTCGCAGACGGACATCGCGTGCCAAGTGTCGCCATGATAACCGCTTCGTATGGTGGCAAACTTCGTCCGCCTCTTTTCTCCTTTGGCTATCTGATACTGCAGAGCCATCTTCAGAGCCACTTCGACGGAAACCGAACCGCTGTCTGCGTAAAACAGTCGGTCAATGCCAGGCGGTAGGACTTTCTCTACCAAAAGTTGTCCCAACTCCACGGCAGGACGATGTGTAAGTCCTCCGAACATCACATGAGACATCTCTCGAGACTGGCGGTGGAGGGCTTCGTTGAGCACGGGGTGGTTGTACCCATGTATCGTCGACCACCACGATGACATGCCGTCTATGAGCTCTGTGCCGTCTTCGAGATAGATGCGTGCGCCCACTGCGCGAGCCACAGGATAGACGGGCAGAGGATCGATGGTCGAGGTGTAGGGATGCCACAAATGAGTGCGATCCCACTGCAGGAGTTGGTCTGTCGTCATCATTGCCAGGTGGTAGGGGCTGAGGTATCGTAGTTCATTTCTTTGAATAGTGCCATGTCTTCCTTGGTCTCCGAAGCTACTGTGGTGAGGAGGTCGCCGGTGATAGCCGCATTGACACCGATATACAGTGCTTGCTTCTGGGTCTCACGGTCGAGCTGACCTCTCCCTCCGGAGAATCGGATGAAGGCTTCGGGGTTCGCAAGTCTGAACATACACACGGCAAGGAGAACTTCATCGGGTGTCAGAGGGGGGACATCTTGTAAAGGTGTGCCGGGTATCGGCTGAAGTATGTTGAGCGGTATGCTGCGGATATCGAGAGAGGCAAGGTAAAGAGCAAATTCCGCTCTCTGTCTGCGGTCTTCGCCCATCCCTATGATACCTCCGGAGCACACTCTCATGCCGACTTTTTTTGCAGCTTTGAGGGTCTCCTCCTTATCCGCCTGAGTATGGGTGGAGCATAGTTTGTCAAAAAATGAAGGGGCACTCTCCATGTTACAGTGGTAGGTCTCCACGCCTGCCTCTCGCAATGGGCGTAGGGTCTCCTCTGTCGCAAGACCGAGGGAGGCGCAACAAGCCACACCGCTATTGGCTTTGATGTCTTTGAAGATACGTACGTAGCGATCTGTCTCTTTGAGACTTGGCCGGCGTCCGCTGGCTACGAGAGAAAATCTCTTGACACCCATGGACTCGTTGTGGCGAGCTTGTTGGGTACACTTCATAGGCTCAAGGATGTCGTAGGTATCGCATCCGGTGGAGTAGTGCGCACTTTGGGCACACCATTGGCAGTCTTCGGAGCAGAGGCCGCTTTTGACGTTGATGATCGTACAAGTGTCAAATCCGTCACCATGTAGGGTGCGGGTCAATCGGTGGCAGGCCTCATAGAGATCTTTGCGCGGTGTGTTCTCAACGACGGCGAGGAGTTCGTCGATGTCGTTGATGCGGTAGCCTGATATGATGTTGTCGATTAGGTTGTTTATATCCAATGTCTTGTAGAGTTTATGGTTGAGTGGGTGGGGGAGGCTTTGGCGTCTCTCGTCCTCTGCCTCGATATTTTTGTCGTCCCAAGGGCGACGGTTGCCTTGTGCTTGTCGGGATATTTCCCGATGTGCTTGCAGACGGCTTTTAGGGTGGAATTTTCCGAAGTCGTACAGTCTGCCTCGGAAATGATATGTCTAAGGGTGAAGATCAAGGTGGGCATATTGATTTGTCAAGTTAGTTAACTTCTTTCTTCACCTTCACTAACTTTTTTCCCCTTTTCGAGGAGGCTCTGTTGAAGAGAGTTACGGGGGAATAAAATGCAATAAAAAACCGGGGTTGCCTTCGTGGACATCCACAAAGACAACCCCGGTCATATCTATCTGACAGACCCTATCTCGGCACTTTCCGATGTGGAGCGTGCAGGCAGGAGGAGAGCGGAAGCAAGGGCTTCCTGCTGATCGAGAGGAGATGCCCACTCGTCGTGAGCATCTTTGTCTCCTTGTCTGCCGCCATGTCGAGGATGCGTGCCGCAACGATAAGCCTTGCCCTTGACGCTCTTGAGCGATAAGCGTTCGACTACATTAGAAGCAAGATGCCCGATAGTCACTTCTCTGCCTATGCTGTGGAAAGTCGCCGAAGAACGACGGCTCCATCTCACAAAGCGGAGAGGACGTGGCGTTTGCTGCAGTGTTGCGGATTGCATCGTAGAGCCCTACTCTTTTTGTCAGTTGTCAATTACTTCGTGTGCTGACCTGTCACTCTGTTGAGCCACTTCACCATTGAGAACATGATGAACATAGAGATCACACAGACGATGACGAATACCGACCATGTAGCCCAGAGAGAGATGTTCTTGTAGAGGATAGCACCGATGAAGAGGAGCTGATTACCAAGACCTGTCGCGAGGAGCCATAGACCTTGCATCAAACCTTGGAGCTTAGGAGGAGCCACCTGTGATACAAACGAAAGTCCAAGTGGGCTGATGAAAAGCTCAGCAATGGTGAGGACAAAGTATGTCCCTACAAGCAACCATGGTGAGGCAAGGAATGGGTGGAGCTCTTCAGGGCTCATGTTCTTCGCTTCGCTGAGGAGTGGAAGATCAAACGAACCAAGGGTCATGATCAAGAATCCTACCGCTGCAAGTCCCATACCGATGGTGATCTTCATAGGTGTGGTGATGTTGAGACCACGAGAAGCCATGAAGCCAAAGAATGCAAGTACCAGCGGAGCGAGAGTTACTACAAAGAATGGGTTGAGACTCTGGAAGTGCTCAGGTGCCAATGTGAAGTTGAAATGCTTGCCAAGGATTGTGAAGTCAAAGTTTGGCAAGTAAGTGAAGTCCTTGGCAAAGAGCGTAAGGGTAAGACCGTTCTGGTGGAAAGAGAACCAGAAGAAGATAACAACAGCCATAACCGCGCTGAGAGCGAAGATACGTTGTCTTACTTCTGCAGGATCCATATCCCTGACAGGTTCTGCTTCTTTTGCACCGGCCTTGACAACCTTTTGTCCTGGATCTGGGAACTTTTTCTTGTTGGTGATGAAGATCACGAGTGAGATCAACATGGTCACGATAGCTACTGCGAATGAGTAGTGGAAACCTGTGTTGAAGACATCGAGGTAAGATGCAGCAAAGTCACTGAGAGAAGTGCTGAGACCACCGATGGATACCTTGTTTGCAAGTTGCTCGAAGATCGCGCTTTGCTCAGGAGTGATGTTGCCTTCCATGTATCTGTGGCATAGCTCGGGGAGCTTAGCATCGTATGTGAAGTTGTGTGCGTTGAGCCACTTTTCACGGATGACAGGTGCTACGAATGGCGCAAACATCGAACCAATATTGATAAACATATAGAACAATGTGAAACCGGCGTCACGCTCCTTGTTTGTGTAGTCCCCGCGGTCGTACATCTGACCGACAAGAGCTTGAAGGTTACCCTTGAAGAGACCGTTACCGAATGCGATCACGAAGAGAGCAAAACAAGTGAAGATAAGCATCATTGTCTTGTTGTCCAACGTAATCGTTGTAGGGATAGACAGGATGGCATAACCAATAGTCATGAAGACCAAACCTGCAAGGATAGTAGTCTTATACTTGCGTGTACGGTCAGCAACGATACCACCGATGAGTGCGAGTGCATAGATACCGAAATAGAAGGTCGAGTAAATAAGACCTGCTTCAGACTCTGATAGACCGAACTTTGCGCCCAGGAAGAGCACGAGGATAGCCA
>NZ_JAUMXC010000045.1 GCF_030529325.1 Porphyromonas sp.
CATTACCAAAGTCTTTCATTCGGTAACACTGCGTTTTGGTATCCAAATAAATATTGCTTCCTGTTTTGAGTATTTTTGAACCCAAGAAATGCAAGTGAGTATTTCCAATAGCGGTATCTATGCGTACTCTCTAAGAACTCTCTGGTGGCTACAATTTGGCTACACAAAAAGAAGAAAAAAGGTTAAAAGGTTACGATACAAGGAGTTGAAGAATATGGTTCATTATCCTCTCTCTCCGTAAAAAAGGGTGTAAATCAGCAAATCATGCGATTTATACCCTTGCTTTATTTTACAACAAATCTATGGGAGCATCTTTCAACACTCTATATAAACGCCAGATCGCCCTAAACCCAATTGGGAAGGTTGTGCTATACATTATGACGATTTCTATATTCAGTTTAGGCTTTTAGAAAAGAAGTTGTGCACAATCAGTCCTGAGGTGAGGGTTGTAAGAAAATTGTTAACCCTACGATGCAAAAAAACATCAACCATGTTTATCTTCTATATTAACCAACCCCTCAATAATCCTATTTAGGGCCTCTTCTACTTCTTAAATTGTTGTGAGGGCAGAACGAAGATCGTCGGGAACTGCCTTTCTCTGCAGTAGATAGTTTCTCGCGCGAACAGCTTGTGCGATAGGATCAAAGTCGCTTTGGTCAACTCTCCTAAGATCCTATCAATTAAATCCCTCCAATTTATACCTCTGACAACTATCTTCTCTGAGCATATTCTCTATGATAAAAGCGTCGTTAGCGTTAAATACACAAATTTCATCACCACGTAACGCTCTATACTTGCCGGGTAGAACAGCTTAGCTTATATAAATTTCGCACATGATTAGTTTATAACATATTAATTAAATCTGGTCGTTGGATTAACCATGACATCATCTGCAATGTTGATATAAGGCTTCATTCTCCTGTAGTCGGCTGTGCTTGGTCTATTTTGTTACGAGTTGAGGCAGAACTCAAACGGTAAGAACAGAGCGACAAGCTCATTCGATGCAAACAAGGTAGATATGAGATTAATGAGCATTTCATCTCTCAAGCATTTTACATCTTTCTTTTTTCGAGATAACGATTAACATCAAATGTTTGCAATCCCCAATCATATCTAGCATAGAGAGGGTGTCTCGGATGACCGTCTTTAGTCAACGCTCCAATTTGGCACCAGTGTACTTTCCGCCCATTATGTTGTAACATATCGACAATATCCTGAAAACAGTCTAATAAATAAGACCGTTGGGTTATCAATGTCCCAAAAGAAACAAGAACATGCAGTTCCTTATATTCTGAAAGGAATGTTTTGACCTCCAAAAGGTGCTTTTGATGCAAATCCTCATTTCTAATTTGAGGTACTCCACAAAAGTCTGTCGATCTTTGGGGATAGACATTGAGCATAATAAAACTGTCAAAACCATTTTGCTCTGCAAAGCCCATAACTTTCCTCACGGTGGGATCCGGCTCGGTTTCATTAGCCGTGCTGGGGTTGACACCGATTACAACCAAAGGGTTGTCACCTTCACTGGGTAAGATATAACGGTGAGTTGTCTCATCTCCAAGCATTTGTTTAATCCTATAATTCATATTATAGATTATTTATTCAATCATCCTATTCGGTTCGAAGATTTGGCTATCCGTGAAGACCGTCCATTCAATATGCAGACTCCTGACATGCCTCTGCGAGGGTTAAATACATCCGAATAACACAAATCCACAAAGGTTAAATCCGTAACTACCAGAACTATACTACCAAGTCGCCGATGGTAGCATCTCTCAGATCGAGCCGTTTTCTGTTGAGCGTAGATACCTATTCTCTTCCGGCATAAGGTCTCTTGCTTCTTGCTCCAATAAAGCGAGTATCTCAGCCACGCTGTGAGAGGGATCTTCGGGCTTGTTCAGAAATCTAAACCAATCGCATTTACCGTTACTCCATCGACACGATCTCGCATTTCTATCAGATATTTTTGCCACAAGGCTTCGAGCTTTCGAGCATCCTCAGGCGGGAGTATACTACCTGAGGGACAGGTATCCCAATTGAATGAAGGTATAGCCTCGGCAAGTTGTTCCGTCGTTATCATCGGGACTTCATCCGGGTTGAGAATGATATTCGGGTGCATATCGATGTGAAATCGGGGTCTGCCATAAGTATCTTCGATATTATAAGGTCTCGAATTGAATACTCCACTCATGACGATACCCGTTTTCCCGGCTCCTACCTTAACGAAGAAGAATCGGTCTCCGCACTTCGTACGCTGAAATTCGTACAGAGTCCAGTAGAAAAAGGCTGTCAGCATTGTTGGGATCCGCTTGTTGTGATCTTCAACAGAGACACCTGACATCTCAGGATCCCACTTCAGGATAAGCGTATTTTGCTGCTCATCAAATCCTTTTCCGGGATATGTAGGGCGATAATGGAGATCGTTTGGTTCGAGTTGGCGAGCCCGTGCCATCATCTGACGAACCATCTCAACGCTCACCTCACCCGTACGCTCATATTGCAAGTCATCAATAGGACAAAATATATCTCCGGGTAGTATCTTCCACAACTCCCCGAATGGGATGAGAACAGGCGGATTACCGGTGTTATCCATATCTATCATTCCAAACAGAGAAGCCTCTGAGATATAGTCGAACGGATCTACCTTCCCCCCATTTATATAAATAGCCGATATGGTGAGCTGATTATCCGCATCTCCGGCCTCCGGAGCGACCACCAGCTGACTACTCGTATCTTGGCTGTTGGCTAAATACCACTGCAAGCCAAGCAGATAGTCCTGCAGTTCATCCACGCGCTCCCTTTTATAATCCCCTGTCATGGGTATCCCAAATCTCTGATACAACCGTGCTCCGACACAGAACTTAAAAAACAGCCCAAACATCACCATCGGAGATCCCGAATGATTCGTCATGAGACGCATCACACTGAAGTCAGACTCTCGCTGCTGTTGGATCCAGCAATCATCAAAAGATTGTAGAGGATTCGTGATTTCGTTTTCATCGTCATTTTCAAGATATGCTCTTCCTCCCGTCAAACTCATAAGAGCACGCACAGCTTTCCCAAAGAGTCGGTAGTCTGCGATTGAAGCGTAAGAGCAAACTCTGACCTCATATCCATCAATTTCTTGATTGATCTCGATACCTCTGAGAGCCTCTAAGTGTGTACCAAGCTTGATAGACGGAAAATCTCCCGATGTGACCACTATAGACTCTCCTCCATCTAAAAACCAATCAAATATCTCATCGGGAAGCAAATCCTTTTGGCTTCTGACAATGACGCAAACACTCATATAGACATGATTTTTTTGTGTGTTATTATTTTACTTTTTCCTTATTTCAAAAACGGGTCTCACCTCTCTGAGCCCCTATGGTACTAAGCCTGATCGTATTTATACATGATACTTACTCATGGCATTTTCCTTGGTATCCTCTACGGTGTCGATAAAGGGATCATAGCCTTGACGTTCCTATGAGCTACCCTCGCCACCCGAGGGCGGAGGGGCGTCTACAGTTCGCCCCCTACGCCCTTAAATTTCTCAACGAACTCAACAATACGCTCGAATACCCTTTGTTTTTTCGTCAGGTATTGAGGGTTGAGAGGACTCATCTTCGGCAATATGGCATTAAGGTCTGTACCATTTTGACTTGGGTACTCGCGTTTGAGGGAAGCCGTGATATAGCGCTTGGCAGCCTCTATATCCAAGTTCTCGTCCTCAATGAGATGCTTTACCTCCTCTTTTTGTCTCTTTTGGGCATATTCAAAGAAAGCAGAGATGACATCCGCCTTATTTTGGATAGAATCAAGATCTGTCGTGTTGATAAAATCGATGATCAGCCCCTCCTTCGCTCTGTTGTCGACGCTGGCTTTGATCACACGGCGCATATCCTCGATGAGAGCCTCTTTATTTTTAGTCTTTTTGTTTCGTTCAAAGAGGAGTTCCAGTATGTAGTCCAAGTCTATCTCCTGAGACTTGAGCAGATCGATCTCAAACACGATATCGTCCCAATCTATTGTCAGCTCCTCAGCCTTTTTCCCATCCCTTTCTCGTCTCAACCAATCTCTGATGTCATTGTACGTCGAACGATAATCCTGCACCATACGCTCGGGCAACACCTCCACTCCTTGTATGGACTCTATCTGTTCATCGGTAAGGAAGTTCGTTTCTTTGAAGACTCTTATAGACTCACTGTCATTGGTATCTATGGTCTGAAAAGCCTTTAGGTGGCCGAACTCATCATAGTTTTGGAGGATATTTTCGAGCCTCAGATACTCCCCGAAAAGCTTGACAAACTCTTTTTTGTCCGACTCTTTCAGTATCTCATCCGGTTCGGGGAAGCGGGTCTTCAGCTCTCGCACCACCTCTACATATCCCCTATGAACCTCTCCCGTGAGGATATCTGTAAAGCCCTCCAAGTACTCCTTGTAACTCTTCTCCAAGATCACACTCCTTGTGTTGTTCTCGCCAAACAAGGCAATGGCTTCTTTCGTCGCCTTCTCCAAGTCTCTAAACGTGACGATATTGCCAAAGGTCTTTGTTGCATCATAGATACGGTTGGTACGAGAGTAAGCCTGTATCAATCCATGATAGCGGAGGTTTTTATCCACAAACAGCGTGTTGAGCTTAGGCGCATCAAAACCCGTCAAAAACATCCCGACAACGATCACAAGGTCAACCTCCCCGGACTTCACACGCTTGGCCAAATCCCTATAATAGTTCTGAAACTCTTGGCTATCGACCCCAAAACTCGTCCGGAACATTGCGTTGTAGTCCTTGATGGCATTTTCCAAAAATTCTTTGCCACTGAGCGTCATTGCTGTCGGATCAAAGTTCTCGTCCGCGATCTCACCCACCGCACTTTGTTCCTCATTAGGGGCATATGAAAATATAGTAGCGATCCTCAAAGGCTTTTCAGCCTCTTTTTGAAGTTCATTCAGCTCCTGATAGTAGAGTTTGGCTGCATCAACGCTACTCACGGCAAACATAGCGTTGAATCCCTTATTGTTTCCCATGCCCCTATGAGTCTTGACTCGGAAGTTTTTCAGGATGTACTGTGACACCTCTTTGATACGCTCCGGATGCATCAGCAGTTCTCGAGTCTCCGCTGCGGTCAGTTTAGCCTCATCCGTCTCTGTCTCAAGGCTTCTAAATCGGGGCCTCACATTGTTGTAGTCCACTTTGAACTTCAATACCTTTTCATCTCGGATGGCATCCGTGATCACGTACGCATGTAGCTCTGTTCCGAAGACACTTTGCGTCGTCTCCGTACCCAGGGCATTGTCCCGGAAGATAGGCGTGCCCGTAAATCCGAACTGATAGTACTTCTTGAACTTCTTTTTCAGGTTCTTCTGTGCTTCGCCGAACTGAGACCTGTGTGCCTCATCAAAGATAAAGACGACCTGCTTACCGTAGATCTCCAAGTCCTTTTCGGACTTCATCAGGTTGTTGAGCTTCTGTATGGTGGTGACGATGATTTTGTTGTCGTCCCTTTCGATGTTTCTTTTCAGTCCGGCAGTACTGTCCGAGCCGTTCACGCTGTCGGGCGAAAATCGTTGGTACTCCTTGATCGTCTGATAGTCGAGGTCTTTGCGATCCACCACGAAGAAGACCTTATCGATAAAGTCAAGCCTCGTAGCAAGCCGTGCAGCCTTGAAGCTCGTGAGGGTCTTGCCCGAGCCCGTCGTGTGCCATATGTAACCCCCTCCCTCTGTGGTCTTCCACTGTTTTGCCTCGTATGCACTTCTGATCTTCCATAGGATTCGTTCTGTGGCAGCGATCTGATATGGGCGCATGACGAGTAGAGTGTCCTCCGTATCAAAGACAGAGTAAGTCAGCAATACCTGCAAAAGGGTGTTCTTTTGGAAAAATGTTGCAGTAAAGTCCTTGAGGTCCTTTATCAGGGTGTTGTCCGCCTTGGCCCAGTTCATCGTGAAGTCAAAGCTGTTTTTCTCTCTCTTCACCGTGTTGGCAAAGTAGCGGGTGTCTGTCCCGTTGGAAATCACAAAGAGCTGCAAATACTTGAATAGCGAATTATCACTATTGAAACTCTCCTTGGAGTACCTATGCACCTGATTGAACGCCTCTCGGATAGCCACACCTCTCTTCTTCAGCTCTACCTGTACCATCGGCAGACCATTGACAAGGATGGTCACATCATAGCGGTTGAGGTGTTTCCCTTGTTGCTCAAACTGAGAGATGACCTGCACCTTGTTGCGAGTGATGTTCTCCTTGTCTACCAAATAGATGTTTTGGATATGCCCATCGTCAAAGACAAAGTCATATATATGGTTGTCGTGGATCTTCCGAGATTTTTCCGTGAGCGAGTCTCCCGGTCTGTCCAAATACTCCTCCACAAAGCGCCTCCACTCACCGTCAGAGAAAGTCATCTCATTGAGTGCTTGGAGTTGCGTCCTCACATTAGCAAGCATACTCTCCTGAGTAGTGACACCCGTAAGTCTCTCATATCCCTGATTTCTGAGATCTTCGATAAACTCACGCTCGAGAGCAGCCTCTGTCTGATAGGTAAAGGAGACTTCATTCAGCTTTGAGAACTTCGTGTATTTATCAAGGACGATAAAGTTGTTGGACTCTGCTATGGGAATATATGTGCTCATAAGTATTTATGATTTAGGGAATGACAATAATCTATCTCGATAGTATTCGTATTGTTTTTTGCGTAATTCAATCTCTTTGGGCAAGCCATCGGTAATCGACCTCGTAAGGGTATCAAACTTATCAAGAATAGCAACGATACGTTCTTGCTCTTCAAACGGAATAATCGGGATCGCAATTTTCTCTAACACGCTTTTTGATAAGCGCGGGACACTAGCTCGTCGAACCTGTCCCAAAAGCCTTGTTTGCTGGGTCAATAGATAATAATACAAATACTTAGTTTTTAGTCCTTCAATAGACTTGAAGTAATAAACATCATCAGCCGCCCAAAATTTCACGTTACTATAACCTATTGAACCTGCGGAGCCAGCACTGATTACAAAAAAAGTATCAGCTTGAACATTACTCTTATGGTAATAACCAAGAGGAGTCATACTATTTTGATAAACAGCAAAGCTTCCGGAATCATTCAACTCACTTTTTACTAATCTTTTTCCTCTAACTAATTTACCGATCTCTCCAAGCATCTTATAAGTTATCTTCGTTTTACCCCCCCCATTTATATCACTGAAAGTCAGCAATTTATCTCTATAGTATTCATATTGCTTTTGACGAGCTGTAAGCTATGCTGTAAGCTCCGCTGTAAGTTCCGCAAAATTGTCGAGGATCTCGACAATTTTGCGCTGCACCTCAATAGGAGGAATGGGGATTAAGAATTGCTCTAACATAGGCTTTCTTATTGAGATGGCAGTCGCACCAACAATCTTAGAAAGAATATATTTCCTAAAGGCAAATGTCATAAAGTAATACAAGAACTTCGTGGAGATTTGATCATCTTTCAGGTGAACTCGATAAGCTCTCTGATGAAGAGCATATTTCCCCTCTACATAGTGAAATATATCTCCAATTCCTCCCTCGCCAGGTATGATGATTGCGGTTTCATCAAACTGATAAGAGGATGAACGCAATACTTTTTTTGAACGAACATAGAAAGGGTACTCTCCTCCTTCTACTTCATCTTGCCTATTAGAAGATCCTGTTCCTATCTCGGATACCTCTCCGAGTGTTTTCCACTCAACCGTGGCACCATTGAGTAATTCTTCCAAGTACTTCATACACCGATCTCCTTAATTATAGCATCTATATCGGCGCGAAGCACGTTGATGCGTTGTACTGTTTGCGCGATCTCTTCGTTAAGTTTGACAATGTCTATCACTTCGCGTGTATCCTCCGCCTCCACATAGGAACTGACAGAGAGATTGTAGTCGTTCTCTGCGATTTGGCTGTTGTCGACCAAACGAGCGATATGTGCCATATCATCCTTTTTATCGAAAATATTGATGATCTTGTCGATGTGTTCGTCTGTAAGGACGTTATTGTTGGTCTCTTTCTTGAAAAATCCCTCTCCGCCGGCATCAATGAACTGAGTCTTGGTGTTTGTCTTGTTTTTGGATAACACAAGGATATTCACAGCGATAGAAGTGCCATAGAAGAGATTGGGAGCCAAGGCTATGACGGTCTCCACATAGTTGTGATCCACCAAGTACTTGCGGATCTTTTGTTCTGCTCCTCCACGGTAGAAGATACCAGGGAAACAAACAATAGCAGCTCTGCCTCTGGGAGAGAGATAGCTGAGGGCATGGAGGACAAAAGCAAAGTCGGCTTTGGACTTGGGTGCAAGCACTCCGGCAGGTGCAAAGCGCTCATCATTGATCAGCGTAGGGTCGTCCTTGCCTATCCAATTGACCGAATAGGGCGGGTTGGAGACGATGGCGTCAAAAGGCTTCTCATCACCAAACTGAGGCTTGAGCAGAGTGTTGCCAAGGGCAATATCAAACTTATCGTAGTTGATATTGTGCAGGAACATGTTCATCCTTGCGAGGTTGTAGGTCGTGTGGTTGATCTCCTGACCGAAGAAACCCTCTTGGATGACGTGATCGTCGAATTGTTTTTTTGCCCGAAGCAGTAGCGATCCGGAGCCACATGCCGGGTCATAGATCTTGTTGATAGTGGTCTGTCCATGTATAGCCAATCGTGCGATGAGCTTGGACACATCTTGGGGCGTAAAATACTCTCCTCCGGACTTCCCTGCATTGGCAGCATAGTTGGAAATCAGAAATTCGTACGCATCACCGAAAAGGTCTATCTGATGATCTTCAAAACTCCCGAAGTCGAGAGACCCGACGCCCTTGATGACAGCAGCAAGACGGGCATTTTTCTCCTCGACCGTATTTCCCAACCTCGTGCTGGTGGTATCAAAATCTGCAAAGAGACCCTTGATGTCCTTTTCGGAGGCATAGCCACTCGCCGAGCCTTCGATGCCGGTGAAGATCTCTTTAAGCCTTGTGTTCAGATTATCGTCGGTATTCGCGGTTTTGGCAATATTGACAAACAACTGACTGGGATAGATAAAGTAACCTTTGGTGCGAATGGCATCATACTTGATCTCGGATGTGATCACATCGTCCGAGAGATCGGCATAGCAGACACTTTCGTCACCTCCCTCCATGTAGTTGGCGAAATGCTCGCTGATGAAACGGTAAAAAAGTGTGCCCAGGACAAACTGCTTGAAGTCCCAGCCATCAACTGCCCCTCGCACCTCGTTGGCAATTCCCCATATCTTGGAGTGTAGCATATCTCTCTGTATCGTACTTGTCATTTGTATTGATCTTGTCTTAATCTGTTATGTGCACAAAGTTAATAAAACTTATCACGAGCAAGACAAGGTGCGTCAGGAGTTTGCATGCGGGGATAGAGAGATGTATCTCATACCGGCAGATATTCTCTATAATAATCTCACATTCAGGACAAAAAAGCGACATCCGATCGGGGATGTTGCCTCTACGGGAAAAGGGATAAGCCATACCTCTGAAATATGGTGTAGTCAGGAGGTCGATATCAAGGTGTACATCTCGTTTGATTAAGTTAGACAACCTTTGATCTCAAGTTAGACAACCTTCGTCATCAAGTTAGACGACCTTTTTTGGCAAGGTCAGAACCCTTGTGGGGAGAGGGAAGGTGAGGACCGGCAAAAAGTCACTTTCATCCAAAGCAAGGGAGGGTGACAAGTCGCTGAGGAGAAGCCTCTGAAAAGGGGGTGCTAAATAATGTCATTTCCCGTCTATATCAGAATGTTTTTATACATTTGCTTTGTAGCCTGATATAAAACATAATTTTTATGGATATGGAACATAGAGGGAGAGTTTACTTCAAGAGGAGTCCTCTCGTCAAGGTTTTATCGATCGGGGGGATGCTTGCCATCCTTTGGGCTGTTTATGCGATAGCGACGCATCCTATCTCTTGGCTTTCGGGGATCATCCTTGGGCTGATCGTGATATTGACGCTATGGATCGTTGCGTCTCTACCCATTTATCTCGAGGAGCATGAGGACAGATGGGTCGTGGGGATGTTGTTGCGCAGAAAGACGCTCAAGAAGTCCGAATACACTGCAGCTCCGTGCGAACCGAAGATCCTTGATGGAGCTATCCGGATCTGTGCTTCGGGCGGAATGGGTGGCTTTGTAGGGTACTTTTGGGCCCCAAAGATGGGGAGCTTCCTGGGCTATATTGCGAATGAGAAAGCGCCGATGATGGTATTCAGGAAAAAGAATGGGAAGGGGACTATCGTCGTCAATTCGGAAACCAAATAAAATCAAGAGCACATGAGAAAAACGCTTTTAATACTTGCGCTCCTTTCGAGCTATGTATTTGGATACGCACAGGAGTTGGCCGGGACATGGAAAGGCGAATTGGATGTCATGGGGAGCAAACTGGGTCTGCTATTTCATATCTCAAAAGAGGGCGACAAGCCTGTATGCAAGATGGAGGTGCCGGCACAGGGTGTCAAGGACTTCCCCATCGAGATAAGACATCTGTCAAGCGACTCTCTCAGCCTTGCTGCCCCGATGCTCACGATAGAGTACACAGGCAAGCTCGTGGGAGAGATGATCAAGGGGACTTTCAAGCAGAGCGGGATGACCATCCCTCTCGACTTGTCTCGGGGTGATGCGCCCAAGGTCAAAAGGCCTCAGACACCCCAACCTCCTTTTGAATACGAGACGAAAGAAGTGACATTTGCCAACCCCAAAGCCAATGCTACCTTTTCGGGAACGCTCACTTATCCGGTAGGTTATGCCCCAAATAAGGATGTACCCGTAGTCCTCCTTGTTTCGGGTAGCGGAGCTCAAAACAGAGATGAAGAGATCTTTGAGCATAAGCCTTTCCTCATCCTTGCTGACCATTTGGCAAGACATGGGGTGGCTTCTCTGAGGTATGACGATCGGGGCATAGGGCTGTCGACGGGGCGTTTTGAGGGGGCGACTACAATCGACTTTGCGGATGATGCCAATGCAGGATTGGACTTTTTGAGAGGTCTTGGCGAATTTGGCAAGGTGGGTGTCCTCGGTCACAGCGAGGGTGCGTCTATCGGATTTATCCTCGGGAACAGGCAGGTGACGGACTTTGTGATCAGTATGGCCGGCCCGGGTGTCAAGGGCGAAGATATACTCATGGATCAGATGAAGTCGGTAAAGAAAAGATCCAACCCTTCGGCTCCTGAGCTGACGCCACAAGAGGTAGAGGAGTTCAAAAAGAAAACCAAGGACCAACCATGGTTGTCGTACTTCATGAGTTATGACCCGAGTGCGGATATCGCGGGGACTGCGGTGCCGGTAATGGCTATCAACGGCAGCCTCGACATACAAGTCAGAGCAGACATGAACATCGAAGCGATCCGAAAGCTGCTCAAGCCCAACCCAAAGAACGTCGTCAAAGTGTATGAGGGGTTAAATCACCTCTTTCAGAACTGTACGACAGGACAGTTGGAGGAATATTATACCATCGAAGAGACCATGTCGCCGGAGGTGATGAACGACATCTCCATGTGGATAAAAAGTCTGTGAGATTGATGGGGGCTCAAAGGGGAGGCACGGTATGCTCGTGACTCCTTGGTGAGGAGACCGGCTATTTTCACGGGTGGGAGAATTCCCTTATTTTTGTGTTACATTACGTAATGTAAAGTCCGGCATCGAACTCTCTACTCAAGGAGAAAAGGCAGGAAGGCCGATCTGTATGCCTCCGTGTCGGAGTCAAGTCAAAAAAATCGGAACAAAAATGGAGAAAACCAAGTGCCCCTATTGCAGGTCCAACATAGAAGTCGCCGTGCCGTCGGTAAAAGATCATGGTGCAGAGCTCAACCTCTGTAGCAAGTGTCACAAGCCGATAGCGGTCTACTCGTGTCGTGCCAACTCAATGCAACATACCGACAGATCGGTCAAGGCTATCGTAGTGACGCCGACAATAGATCAGGACACTGACCCGTGGTTGGAGATCGTGGAAAATCAGTTTACCCTCCAACAGGATTATCCGATACCGATGGGGACGAGCATCCTCGGGCGACAAAACAAGGACTCTTCGGCAGATATTCAGGTCTTTTCGGCTGATCCGAGCATGAGTCGCAACCACATCAAGATCTCCCGTCGCAAACACGTCATATCGATACAGGACTACGAGAGCAATACCGGCACATTTATCAATGGACGTCTGCTCGGCAGAGGCGAACAAGCTCACTTGAAAGATGGAGATGTACTGAGCCTCGGAGCTCTGTCCATCATCGTACATATGCCGAACCAGGAAGAGGAAGAGGGGTGGAATCCGGAGGACTTTGACCTCTGACCTCCATAAAATATATACAACGAGACAGGAATGAAAGAGATAAGGATGCGCCGTGTCACCGTCATAGGGATGGGACGTAGCAACAATAACGAACAGACTATGGCAATGGTACTTCGTGAGATCGAAGAACCTCATCGCCATATGCCTGTATTTATCCCACGACACAGAGAGATGGCATTTGTATCGGCGATCAAGCGCTTTGCTCGTCATGAGGCTTTGGAGCATGATGTTGTCGATGACTTTGCAATGGCTGTGGGCTTCAAGATACGTAGTGTAGGAATACACACGGAGCAGTCCGGTGCTCTCACAGCGCAGATGTTTGCAATCGGCGAACTGGGCGAGCGTGTGGAGTTTACGGTGACGATGCATCAAGGTGTCCTCCATGCTTACCTCAGAGATCTGCCTATATACGTAGAGGAAGCCGTCCTTGCCATGGCTGCCAAACAAGTCCAATACAAAGGGTACGAAGAGGTCGAGGAGCTCGGTCTCGATGTGGAGAAGGAACGAGTCTCCAACAGCGTCCTCGGGCGTTGTATCCAACAAGGGGTGATGCCTCTCGAAGTGACAGACCCGACTGCCGAAGAGCGTCTGCATGAGAGTACGTACGAAGAGCTGGAGATCCTCCACAAGTTGAGTATCGACAAGGAGCAGTACGAGTGGGCCAAAATCATCTGGGCGGAACAAGAAGCTCGTGCCAATACGCGCAACGATGAGTAAGAAGAAGCAACGTAGCAAAGGGTCGGAAGATACAACCTATTTTTACGCACCTGAGATCGAAAGTACGGGAGTCCTTCCTCCCGAAGAGTCGGCTCATGCCATCCGTGTACTTCGTCTCAAGGAGGGGGACAGGATTTTCGTTACCGACGGGAAAGGTTCTCTATACCAGGCTGTCATACTGTCCACGGATCCCAAGGAGACTGCTGTATCCATCGAGAGTACGGTCACGACATACAACAAGCGTACACCATCGTTTCACTTGGCAATAGCGCCGACAAAAAACATCGACCGGATAGAGTGGATGATAGAGAAGCTGACCGAGATCGGTCTCGATCGTATCAGCATCCTGAACACCGAACATACCGTGCGACGCCAAGTCAACACCGACCGTCTGCAAAAGATCATTGTGTCCGCGATGAAGCAGTCACGCAAACTTGTACTCCCTCGATTGGACAAGTACGACTCTCTCAGTGCTTTCCTTGCAGACATCCCCGACTCCCCACAAAGATACATCGCACACTGTGACGAAAGTTCCGAACGTCGCGAACTCAAAGAGCATTTTGTCAAGGGGCAAGATGCCGTGTTTCTCATAGGACCCGAAGGAGACTTCTCGCCCAAAGAGGTAGAGCAGGCTCTCGCTGCGGGCTTTGTCCCTGTCACTCTCGGAGAGGAGCGCCTGCGCACAGAGACGGCGGGGCTTTATGTGGGCTTCCTCCATCACTTATACAACTAACTTCCAATCCGTATCCTATGGCCTGGTACATCACGCTTGCTATACTTTTGATCATCGTCATCGTTTTGGTCATCCTCCTTTCTCGGAAGAGTGCTTCTGCGGACGAAGCCCTACGGCAACAATACCAAGCCGAGACGGATCTTGCGGCAGCTCGTACAGAGACAGTCCTCTCACAGTCACGTCTCTCCGAACTCTCGGGAGAAATACAAATCCTTCGCAATGCCCTTGAGGAAAGCAAGCGCGAAGCCGAAAAAGCACGTATTGATGTCGCTACGGTAACAGAGGAGCGTGAGGGTCTGAAGCGACAACTTGACGAACTCGTAAAGGCTGCGGAACAACAAAAGGAAGAACTGCGCAAGGACTTCAGTCTCATTGCGGAAAAGGTCATAGAGGAGAAGAGCAACAAGGTGACAGACAAACAGAGAGAAGACCTAAAAGCCATCCTCAACCCTCTGCAGGAGAAGATAGAGGCCTTCAAAAAGCAAGTGGCGGAGTCCTATGACACCGAGGCCAAAGAGCGTCACACCCTCGCCCACATCATCAAACAACTCTCCGAACAAAGTACAGCCCTCTCCAACGAGGCCAATGCCCTCTCCGAAGCTCTCCGCGGTCAGTCCAAAGTGCAAGGAGACTGGGGAGAACTCATCCTCGACCGCATCCTCGAAGACTCCGGACTCACCCGTGGTCGTGAGTACGAACTCCAAGAGTACATCACGGATAAGTACGGCAACAAGCTCACCAACGAGGATACCCACCAGCGTATGCGCCCCGATGCCATCATCCACTTCCCACGAGAAAGGGATGTCATCATCGATGCCAAAGTCTCTTTGACGGCCTACACCGAGTTCCACGAAGCAACGACAGAGGAAGCTCGTCGATCGGCTCTCGATCGCCATCTCCTTTCGGTCAGGAGTCATATCGAGGACTTGCACAAGCGTGATTACAGTGGATACCTGGAAGGGTCGCCCGACTTTGTCATCATGTTTTTCCCCAATGAAGGGGCATACAACCTCGCAGTACACGGGCAGAGCGACTTGTGGCAGACAGCTTACAAAAAGAAAGTCCTCCTCATGGGGCCTGCCAATCTCATCGGTATGCTCAAGATACTTTATGATCTGTGGAGCAAGGAGATGCAACTCCAAAACATCGAGAAGATCATCGACAGCGCCAACAAAATGTATGAGAAATTTGTGAACTTCTCAGACAACTTCACCAACATAGGCAAAAAGCTCGAAGAGGCTCAGAAAACCTACGAGCAGGCTCGTGGACAATTATCTTCAGGACGTGGCAACCTCATCCGACAGATGGAAGGGATGCGCTCACTCGGGCTTCGGTCTTCAAAGCGTATCAGTGCATCTCTGCTGAATGAAGCAAAGCCCGACGAGGACGATGATGATGCTGAGGAGTGACAGCCTTACTCTCTGAAACTTTTTCCCTTTACCTTTTCTCAAATATCCACCTTTGTCCTTTGCCCTATCAAGGAGGAGTCGACATGGTTTGTATCCGATCCTCACGGTCGGAGAATATCCTCTGCTTGAGGAGCCTCTGAAAAAGCCCGGAGAAAAGGTTGTCTAAGGATCAAAATCAAGGTGTCTAACTTGATAAAAAAAGGAGTCTGACTTGACGCATCAAGTCAGACTCCTTTTTTTGATCATTCCGGTCAAGGTTTTCGGCAGACAAGTATCTCACGTTTGCCATTGGGAGGTCCGGGAGTCCGGAACACCTCGAAGCCCACACTTTGCAGAGCACGACGCACCACACCTTTGGCACAGTAGGTGGAGAGATAAGCTCCTGAGGCACAACACTCATAGAGGCGATGTAGTTGGGAGGGCTCCCAGAGTTCGGGACACTTTTCGGGAGAAAAGGCGTCCATATACACAGTATCGGCAAGAGGAGATGGCGACACTACCTCACGGGCATCGGCAAGGACTTTGTGAAGTCTGAATCTCGGTGAAATCTCCACAATCTCGTTCCATGGTGCGCGATGCAACTTCAACAGACACTCTCGTTCGTGGTCGGGAAAGTTCTGTGCGAAAGCTTCTACAATCTCGGCATCAAGCGGAAAGAGTTCGTACGAAGTGTACAACACTTCCATATCTTCATGACTTTCAACAAAAAGAAAGGTCAGCAAGGCATTAAGCCCCGTCCCGAAACCAACTTCCAAAACACTCTGGCTCAAACCTTCTCCCAATGCCAGAGCATTATCTACAAAAATGTGTTGAGACTCCGCCCTTGCCCCGAAGCAAGAGTGAAAGTGTTCATCTATATCTTGATTGTAGAGTGTACAGCTCCCGTCTTGGGTCTGCTCGACCTTGTATTTACCCTTTGTCATATTCGCATCGTTGATATCAGTCCAAAGTTACAACAATTCTGAAGTGTCACAGCCATCACATTTCCATTAACACTAAGGCATTGGAAACATACATCTAAGCCTCAGACCGCAAAGCCTTGCACAATTATATCTTGAGATGATGTTTCTTTTCATTGCTCAAATGTTAATTTAATTAACGTAAAGACACATATAAAACGACAAAAACGTTAATCTTTCGCAAAGGAAAATTCAAAAAAACCACAGAAACCAAGAAATGAAAATAAAAAATACAGGCCGTCAAAAAAACTCGCAACAGGTCAAAACCGAGCGTCTATTTTTTCAAAAAACCAACCTGATAGAGAGATTAAGGTCATGCGGAAATTAAAATAAAAACTAAACACCAGCCCATAAAATAAAGGAGAGAGCTTAAGAAGAGGGGGAGATTTTACCAAATACTTATAAATGTAAAAGCGTTTGGTTGGTACATTTTATAAAAGTAAATTTGCCCCTGATTTGTAAAAACACTGAGGAATTAGGTAGAAGAGACTAAGTTCTCACATCAAAACCAAGAGAGAAAAAACAAAATGATTAGAAAGAATTTCTTAATGCAATCCACATTGCTACTCATGATGGTAGCGTGGCTTTTATCATGCACACAGGTAGATATCTTTGCTCCTATAGGGCCTAAGGGAGAAAAAGGAGACAAAGGAGACAAGGGTCAAAGCACCTACGAACTTTGGAAAGAAAAGGTCGCAAACGGTGACATCGACTGGGACAAGAATGAAGTGTCGGAAAACGACTTCTTCAGATACCTTAAAGGAAAAGATGGAAAAGACGGTCAAAACGGCAAGTCTGCATACCAAGAGTGGACAGAGTACATCGCTTCGGGCGAAGTAGAAGATCCACACAATCCGGGACAAAAATGGGATCCAAAGAGAAATACTGTCAGAGACTTCTGGGCATTCCTTGCAGGTCGTCCGGGAGCAGATGGTAAGACTCCATATATAAAGGACGGTTACTGGTGGATCGGTGAGGAAAATCTGAATATACCTGCAGTCGGTCAAGACGGTAAGACACCTGTGATCGAAATAGGAGACAACGGCAACTGGATCATCGACGGAAAAGATACAGGCAAGTCTTCTCGTGGTGAGAAAGGAGAGAAAGG
>NZ_JAUMXC010000046.1 GCF_030529325.1 Porphyromonas sp.
ACAACTGAATTCACGAGGTTAGACACATCGATTTTGAACCTTGTACATCTTTTTCTTTGAAACCTCTTGAGAGTAGTCTGTAAGTCACTCCACATTGGATGCTGAGAATAATAAAAAGCCCACCTCCGAACTCGGAGATGGGCTCTTGTTATACTTTTTTGGGGGCAGGTTTCAGAAAGCCGTGGCGATACCCATCCGCTGACGCGATCGGTGCAGATCGAGCTTGTTGTTGATGACACGATGATTGTAGTCCTGTGCATAAGCCCTGAACATCATCTCGTACGAATTGACATCTATACTGTCAATCGGAGTCGGTGTGTAGTGCAGAGGATGCTGAACTATCGGTGAAGACGGCAAAAGGCGACACTTGCCCTCCTGATCCATGCTCATGATGAAGTCTTTGTGTAGCAGGGTATAGTTGCCCCCTTCAAAGTTGACGGCGAAGTGTCGGGCTTCGGGATCGAGCATATTGTGCCCGTAAGAGATGACCTGTGTGCGATCTCCTGTGAGGTAGAGCAGGGTAGGGAGTATGTCTGCCTGCTGGACGACATATTGATCTTGGATACCTCGCAGTTTGCCCGATGGATCGTAGAATATGATGGGGATGGCAAAGTGCCCCCCTATATTTTGATACTCGGGTCGGTCGCTTTGGCTCGCATGATCGGCCATGAGGATGAAGAGTGTGTCATCGTACCATGGCTCTTTGCGCACAGCCTCAAAAAACATCTTGAGGGACATGTCTGAGTATCTGACCGCTCTGTGGATGTCCTGTGTCCCTTCCTCAAAGAGGTGATCGTACTCTTGGGGGACAGTGTATGGTGCATGCGAGCTGAGTGTGAATATCGTCGCAAGGAACGGTGCCGGACGAGTGCCGATCTCAGATGCCACACGCTTCAAGAATTTGTCGTCAAATATCCCCCAGGTGCCGTCATAGTCTGCTTCGTTACCGTAGTCTTCTCTGCCGAAGTAGTCCTTGATACCGATTTGTCCGGTAAAGGCATCGAAGCCCATCGAGCCCGTTTCTGCTCCGTGATAGAAGATGGTACTGTATCCTTGTTGAGAAAGTTGCTCAGGGATACTCATGAGCTCGTTGCCGGCATAGTGAGACAGTACGAAGTTGATCCCAAGTGCAGGGAGAGAGGTCATGGCTGATGGCATGGCTTCGATGGAGACTCTGCCGTTGGCAAAAGCATACTTGAAAACCATACTTTCGTCCATCAGTTGGTCAAGAAACGGAGTGTACGATGGGTAGTCGGGGATCTCCCGGTTGAGGAATCCTGTGTACTCCTTAGCGAAACTTTCGAGTATGAGAAATACTATATTTTTACCCTTGAAGGCTCCGAAGAGACTGTCCTCCTCATGCAACGGTTGTGCCCGGTAGATAGGGGAGTAGTGTTTGGAGAGCTCTTGGGGATCGATGAACCGCAACTCTTTGAGCGTGTTTTTGCGCGATGTGCGTATCATCGTGAAGGTCGTGTTGAGTACGAGGTCTCTGTCTTGGGCATTCTTCACGAAGGTGTTGGCATGGATGGTCGTCATGGGGCGATTTTCAAACCCGATCTCGCCACGTATTGTGAGCATGGCTATGAGCGACAGAGCAGCCACTTCGACAGCCGTAATGACATATCGTGTGATATGGGCAGCGCGTCCTCCATGTGGTTGGCGACAAAATCTCACTGCCCGATAGCCGAAAAAGAGGACTGCCATGAGTAGGATAAATGCCACTGTAAGAGGCCAAAATGTGATGATATACTTACCGTACAGGTTGAGTGCGCTTTCGTTTTGAAACTCCGAAAAGATACTCATCGATGTGCGTTTGAGTCCGAACGCATAGTAGCCGGTGTCGGATATGTTGAAGAAGATGTTGACAATATTGGGTAGGAGATAAGTCAGATCCTTGAGGAGTCTGAAGCCTCTGCTGTTTTCTGTCTTTGCGGGGAGGAAAGCTCCGAGCAACAGAAGTAGGAAGTAGACGGAGTTGGTATATGCTATCGAAGCTCCATCAAAGAGAAGTCCGCCGAGAAGGATGTCGGTGAAGTCCTCTGCCGGAATGTGAGCAAAGTAATTGTAGTTGTAGATGTAATAAATCACCCTGCACAAGACCATGATGACGAGGGCGAGAGCGAGGTGGTAGACTAGTGTGATCTCTCTGCTTTTGGTTTTGTATGGAAGTTTATTCATAATATATTGTGAATATATCTCTGTTTCTTAATAATCTTTAAGTGTCTCTCGCGTGTTATCTATCCAAAGAGAGGTAGTGAAAGATTGAGCTACCTTGTTTTTGACTGATTATGAGTTTGTAAGTCGCATCATTTCAGCGCGCAAATTTACGATTTTTTTTATTTATTCTGCCTCAGAGTGTTGATTTTGGATGCTCATATTGGCATCATCAGTCTTCTGAGAATGGGGTGTGAACTTGCTGGAAAACTCAATTTTAGCTATCTTGGCACAGATTTTTGACTGTGTCATCAAGGATAGTTACTGATTGCAAAAAAAAAGTGATATAAAGAAGTATTTTTAAGATATAGAGTTATGAAAAGAGAAGATTTGGATCAGGTGATAGATCGTAGAGGTACAGGATGTACAAAATACGATGGTATAGCAGACTTTATAGGGGATCGTTCGGATATCTTGCCTATGTGGATTGCAGATATGGACTTTGAGACTCCATCTTTTGTGATAGATGCCGTAAAAAAGAGACTCGAACACCCTGTGCTTGGTTACAGTATCCCAACAGCAGAATATTATCAGGCTTTGCAACAGTGGTTTGTGAAGAAGTATGGTTTTGAGCCAAAAAAGGAAGAACTGTGCTTCACTCCGGGTATTGTCTCAGGGATCTTCAAGATACTCCAGTGCCTCACCAAGGAAGGTGATGGCGTAGTGCTCTGCCCTCCTGTCTATCATCCGTTCGGTCAGGTCATCAGAGGAAGCCGTCGCCGTATGGTCGAAGCTCCTTTGCTCTTGAAAGATAACAGGTTTGAGATCGACTTTGTGGCATTGGAGAATGCACTCAAAGAGGCTAAGATCTTGATATGGTGTCACCCACACAACCCCGGTGGCCGTGTCTGGACCAAGGAAGAACTCCAAGCTGTGGCAAAGCTCGCAGATAAGTATGGTGTCTACATCATAAGTGACGAGATACACGCCGATCTTACGTTCAAGAGATTTAAGCATATCCCATTCCCTACCGTATCTCCTGAGGCTCGTAACCGGGCAATCTCTCTCATGGCTCCCTCTAAGGCATTCAACATGCCGGGGATCATAGCTTCGCAGATATACATCGCAGATGAGGAGCTTCGTCACACAATATATGAGTATCTCGAGTACAACTGCCTCAACCATGCCAACTCCACAACTTACGGTGCTGTGGCTGCTGCTTACAACCATGGTGAAGAGTGGCTTGACGGCGTGATGGAGTACATCGAGGATAATATCGCGTTTGTGAGAGAATATCTCCGTGAGCACTTGCCTCAATTCGGTATGATAGAGCCGGAAGCATCCTTCCTCATCTTCTTGGATTGCCGTAAGTTGGGTATGGATGATAAGGCTCTTTCAGACTTCTTCATCAATAAGGCTCATCTGCTCCTCAATCCGGGTACGATGTTTGGTACCGGAGGAGAAGGCTTCATGCGTCTCAACGTCGGAGTGCCACGTTCGGTGCTTCAACATGCCTTGGATAACATCCGTAAAGCCGTTAATGAACTATAATAATGTGGATAGGGGGTAGTTGTGCTGTAAAAGTAGAGAGTCGCGAAGCCATTTTTTGTACCTTTGCGCAATATTATATACCTGAAGTGTAAAATGACTTTTTCACAGACTAAAAGGCCGACTTTCCGACACGAAAACTCTTCGCCTATAAGAGAGACTTATGTGGCAAAGAGCGATGGTGTGGTCTTGATCGATGAGATACAAGCCAAGTCCGGACGTGCTCGTACAGCAGTAAAGAAACTGCTCTCCTCTCGTAGAGTATCAGTGAATGGTAAGGCCGTCGCCTCGCCCGTGCATGTGCTCAATGAGGGAGATGTCGTCACGGTGCATCTGGGAGCTCCTCCCAAAGAGTTTTCTCATAATCTTGTGGTCAAGGTATGGGAAAATGATGATTATATACTGGTACGCAAAGAGGCCGGTGTCGCTACTGTGAATACGGCTCATAAGGATCGGGAGGCAACAGTGATATGGCTCCTCAGTAAGCACTACAAGGAGGCTAACCCGGAGGCTAAACTCTTTATGGTCAATAGGCTTGATAAAGAGACTGCGGGCTTTGTCATCTTTGCGAAGTCTGTGCCTGCCAAAGAGGCTCTTGTCAAAGACTGGGGGCACCTTGTGGTCGAACAGAAGTTTGTCGCGGTGGTTGCAGGAGAGGTTGCGTCCAAGCAGATGACTCTCAAAGCTCAGTCAACTACTCCCAAAACCAAGGAAGGAAGTGCTGCCATGCAGGCTCGTCTTCGTAAAGTGATGGAGGGGCAGCTGACTGTACTCAAAAGTAGTGAGAACGGACAACTCCATGTCGTGGAGGTGACTGTCGGAGGAGAACGCATATTCTCGCTGCGGAAACTTCTTGGTGACAACGGCTTGGTCATCCTGGGAGATGGTCGCTATCGATCCGAGTTTGTCTTGAAGGGCAGGATTGCTCTTGAGCAAACTTGTCTCAAGTTGTCTCTCCCCGGTGGTCGCAAACAGATGACATTTGATCGTACATTCCCCACACACTTTTTCTCGTATCTCAAAAATGATAAGGGTGTAACAGACTCTCTGAGAAAGAGATGATATCATACTGAGAACTGACAATAATTTTAATCAAACAAATAAGTATTTTGAGTATGAAAAAGAATTTACTATTGTTCTTTTTACCCATCTTGATGATCTTCGGCCTCTCTGAAGCAAATGCTCAGATGGTCACGGATGCTATCAAGTGGACTGCAAAAATGAGCAACAATGAGAAGGGCGAGGTCACTCTCACTTTCAACGCAAAACTACAAGCCGGATGGCACGTCTATGACGTCAATCTCCCAAAAGATGGTCCTACATCTACAGAGATCGAGTTTGACGGTGGCAAGGGCTTTGAAGTCGTAGGAAAGACAACGGCAGATCGCAAACCTGACGAAGTCTATGACGAAAACTTCGGTATGACTCTTCGTTGGTTTGGGAAGGAAGTGAACTTCATTCAAAAAGTAAAGGTCACGGATCCTAAGAACTTTAAGATCGCAGGGGATGTGCTCTTCATGATTTGTAACGATCAGACTTGCTTGCCTCCCGATAGATTTGCTTTCTCATTCACAGCAAGCAATCTCACAACGCCTCTTACCATAGCTCCTGCTGCAGCTACTCCCGCCGAAAATACCCCTGCTGAAACAACAGCTGCTGAGACTGAAACAGCAGCCGTCGCAGCAGAAGGAGAGGAGGCCGCTTCGGAAGCAACAGAGGCTGCTGAGGCTACAGAGAGCGGTGCTGACTGGCTTTGGACTCCGGTGATCGATGAGTTGAAAGCATTCGGTGACGAAACTCTTTCGGCTACAGACAACTCACTTCTCATGATCTTTATCTTCGGTTTCCTCGGAGGCCTTGTTGCGCTCCTTACACCTTGCGTGTGGCCGATGATCCCTATGACAGTGAGCTTCTTCTTGAAGCGTACCAAGAGCCGTTCAAAAGCCATCCGTGATGCCATCATCTACGGATTGTCTATCATCGTGATCTACCTTGCGATGGGTCTTATCATCACCGGGATCTTCGGTGCAAGTGTTTTGAATGACTTGTCGACAAACGCTATCTTCAATATCTTGTTCTTCCTCCTTTTGGTTGTCTTTGCGATATCATTCTTCGGAGCGTTCGAACTCGTATTGCCACAATCATGGACTAACAAGCTTGATGAAAAGGCGGACTCTACCACCGGTCTCCTCAGTATCTTCTTCATGTCGTTTACCCTCGTACTTGTATCATTCTCATGTACAGGTCCTATCATCGGTACGCTCCTCGTGGAGGCTGCTACCATGGGTAACATGGTCGGTCCTGCTGTCGGTATGTTCGGTTTTGCGTTTGCCCTTGCGATTCCATTCGCATTCTTCGCAATCTTCCCTAACTTCCTTCAGAGCATGCCTAAGAGCGGAGGATGGCTCAACAGCGTTAAGGTTGTCCTCGGTTTCCTCGAGCTTGCACTTGCGTTGAAGTTCCTCTCTGTTGCCGACCTCGCATACGGCTGGCGTATCCTCGACCGCGAAGTCTTCGTGGCACTTTGGATCGTTATCTTTGCTCTCCTCGGTATGTACCTCTTGGGTAAACTCAAGTTCAGCCACGACTCAGACCTTCCATACGTATCTGTGCCACGTGTGTTTATGGCATTGGTTTCATTCGCCTTCGCGATGTATATGGTCCCAGGTCTTTGGGGGGCTCCTCTAAAGGCAATCAGCGCGTTCTCTCCTCCTTTGTACACTCAGGACTTCAACCTTTATGATGCAGAAGTTCACGCAAAGTTTGACGACTACGAAAGCGCAATGAAGTATGCTAAGGATCACAACAAGCCTGTGATGATCGACTTCTCCGGTTTCGGTTGTGTCAACTGCCGTAAGATGGAGGCTTCTGTATGGACAAGCCCAACAGTGAAGGGTAAGCTCGAAAAAGACTTCGTCCTTGTCACCCTCATGGTGGATGATAAGACAAAACTCGCTCAGCCAATCACTGTCAACGAAAATGGCAAGGAGCGCACACTTAAGACTATCGGTGAAAAGTGGAGCTACTTCCAACGCCATAAGTTCGGAGCTAACGCGCAGCCATTCTATGTGATGCTCGATGCTACCGGTAGACCTCTCGGCCCATCATACGGCTTCAACGAAGATGTCTCCGAATACATCAAGTGGATGGATGCAGGTCTCAAGCAATTCGGTGACCGCAAGTAATCCGACACATAGCAAATAATGCATACAAAAGACGAGAAACTACAAGCCTTCGGGCGACTTCTGGATGTCCTCGATGAGTTGAGGGTCAAGTGTCCTTGGGATGCCAAGCAGACCAACGAAAGCCTGCGCCCCAACTCCATCGAAGAGATCCATGAGCTCAGCCAAGCCATCCTCGATGGCGACAGCAAGGGCATCATGAAGGAGCTCGGTGATGTGTTGCTTCACGTTGCGTTTTACTCCAAGATCGGGGAAGAGAAAGGAGACTTTGATCTCAAAGACGTTTGTGATGCCATCACGGACAAACTCATCTTCCGTCATCCCCATGTCTTTGGCGACACCTCGGTGTCCTCATCCGAAGAAGTAGAGCGTAATTGGGAACAAATCAAACTCAAGGAAAAGGACGGCAATAAGACCGTCATGGGCGGTGTCCCACGAGGACTCCCTCCTATGATCAAGGCGTACCGTATCCAAGAGAAAGCCACCAATGTAGGCTTCGATTGGGAGCAGAAAGAGGACGTCTGGGCAAAGGTCGAAGAAGAGCTCTCAGAGCTCCGTGCCGAAGTCACAGAGGATAGTTCCATAGAACGAAAGGAGGCCGAACTTGGAGATTTCCTCTTCAGCCTCATCAATATGGGGCGCCTCTACGGACTCGAAGCCGACACAGCCCTTGAGCGCACAAACGCCAAATTCATCCGTCGCTTCTCTTATATCGAAGAGCAAGCCAAGGCTTTAGGTCGAGACCTCAAGAGTCTGACACTCGAAGAGATGGATCACTATTGGAACGAAGCCAAATGCCTTAACCTCTGACCCCTCCGTCTTTTGATGCCAATCATAAAAAGGCACCCGACCACTCGGTCAGGTGCCTTTTTGCTTTTTACAACTTTATCTGAAGTCTGCTTATCAAATCTTGATGTACGATTTCTCTGTTCTTAGGAAAAAGGTTCCCCATAAACTCGGGAAAAGAAACCGAGGCTTGATAGTACTGCAGCAAGTCTCCTGATATGCTTTGAGTGCGCCTCAGTTTTTTATAATAACATTCAAAGTAGTGCTCCAAACCACGAGTCCGAAATTCATTTTCATACAGCTTTAGCGTCGTTATTGACATTAAGATCAAATGCCCGACTTGCCTTAAAGGGATTTGGTGTTCTTTACATTCTTTGGCGAACATCTCTTGAAACATATTAGTATGTCCTGCGGACACCTGTCTGATATCGCTCAACACAAGAACAGGATATATCTTGGCAGAAGCACTAATATCGTTATCCCAAAAAGCATCGTTATCTATAACTCTCTGGATATTTCGAATCAATTGTCCTACACCGACCGCTTTATATCCATCCTTTCCATCTCTTGGTTTACTCAAGGCTTTTTTCTCCCATTCTTCTGTTATTTTATCATAATTGCCCTCTTGTTTAATTTTCGATTTTATTAGAACACTTTTATTCTCAAATAAAATAATATTCCCTGTTCGTCTTGATTTAAGGTAATAGTCAGGTTCGCCGTCATTATGTCCATTCTTCCCACACTCAACTCCACTCTTAGCAAAATACATATTAGTGCTATTTATTTTACCCAAAAGCTCGTAGAGAAAATACTTTTCCATATACTCAAGAGTGTAGAGCTTGTTATCCCATTTTTCTCCTCTCTCTCTCTTGATTTTAGGAAAATCAAACTGGAAACAGTAAAATATCCGTTCCAACAAAAAACGGTCATGTGTCAACAGATATCCACCATCCGGCATCTTTATAAGAGGCTTATCACGAAAAGCCTTATAGTCGAAATTTGCATCCAGTGGTACATTTTGGTCATAAGGTATAGAAATATAATCAAGGACAGGCTGGGATACACGAGCTGGCACCTCATCATAGGCCAAATACCGCTTTCCTTTCATTATTGCTTCTCGTAGTAATACTATCTGCCAAAAATATGTGTCCAAAGAATCAATATTCAACTTCTTTAAAAAATCATCACAAATAGATTTGAACTCTTCATCTTTTTCAACATATTCCTTGAAATACACGAAATGAATAAGTACGTCTCTGAAACTCTCACTGGGATCAAAGTTCACTATATCGTCTTGAGATAACAGCATTGCAAAGAGTCTTTTCTCTAAGTCCGGACGCTTTTTAATTTCTGTAGCTCCACCATTCCGTTGGGTGATCTCTTCATTCATCAAGAGCATTATCTTGATGAGATTTTCGCTATTTATCAATTCAAATAATCTCCACTTAGGATTTGTAGTTGAAAAAATATATTTAAGCAACTCAAGCTCTGTCAAGATGGACACAAAGTTATGTTTGTGAAGCAAATACCCCTTCTCTTGAGCAAATCTCTGACATCTTCTACCAAAATCATCAATAAAAGAACTGCAGAGTCCCAAATATTTTGGTCTCATCAGTCTCTCAAATCCATCATCACAGATTAAGGTCTTGATCCACCTGAATGTCTTAGCTCTTGAGAACTGAGAAAGCGTTGCACAAATATCCGGTGGAGTAAGATCTGGATATATGTCTTTAAAAGAAATTAGAAGCTGAGGTTCTGCATAACCCTCAAAATTATTTTTTCTCTTTCGTTTACTCATAAATCTTGATGCGTAAAACAGATCCTCCTACATGTGGGGATACAAATTTTTCGCTATTTTTTGGATAAAGCGTATGAATGAGGTCTTCAGATGATATTCAGGGTGTTTTTCGCGTAGAATAAGGCTTCTTCTGACTCTAAACTCGGGCGGGAATTCAGTGTCGAAAGTTGAGAGATCATTCGTGTTAAAAAAGACCATTAATCCACGATATCCAAAAAACAATTGATAATCGTGGATTAATGGCTAAAACTTCACACGCCTCTTTATTCCTTGGATTTGCCTCTCCCTTTCAGAATAGGGAAAGGTGGTAGAGAGTATGGTTTACGCGTGGAGATTATGTTGCATGCCGATGCATTTTTCCGATTGCTGCGATGAAGCCATGACAAGCACTCTCCAGCATCATCGGAGTGATGTATCAAGCGTCTTTGCCTCTTTTGTTGAGAAGGATGTGAGCCACAAAGCCCAAAACTACTAAAAGCAGTCCGACACCTACCATCAGGTTGCTTTGTGTTGTACCGATAATACCTCTGTATATCAAAATAGCAGCTCCGATCAAAAGCGTAATGATACCAATGTGTTTCATAAGGATTCTATATCTTAATATATTACTTAGTTGTTCATTTCCTTCGCAAACAAGAGTGTCTTTACGAGACTCTTAACAGAAGTACAAATAAACTAATTATAATTGAGAATTGAAAGCAAAAACAGCTTAAATCATACTTTCTCAACTACTATAATTTGTTCACAAGTGACTCGGCTGGGATTCAAACCCAGGACCTTCGGAACCGGAATCCGATGCTCTATTCAGCTAAGCTACCGAGCCATAAACCCTCTCAGGGAGCAAAGATAAGAATTTATTTCAAGATAAAATCCGGTGCTCTTTCACGTATCTGTACATAAACTCCAGAGCTGCTTCGTGCTCATTGGGGATGACCCCATCGAGGATTGCATTTTTGATTGCTTCCTTGATGTCGCCTACCTGTCTGCAAGGAGACAGGTTGTATATCTTCATGATCTCTTCGCCTGATACCGGAGGTTGGAAGTTACGTATTCTGTCTTTTTCCTCTATCTCGACCAGCTTGTTGCGTACGATCTTGAAGTTGGCGAGGCATTTGGCTATTTTGATGGGGTTTTTACTTGTCATGTCGGCTTCACAGAGGAGCATCAAGTCATCAATGTCCTCTCCGGCCTCAAAGAGCAGACGTCTCACAGCAGAGTCGGTGACCCCTTCTTCTGACAACTGAGCCGGTCTCATGTGCAGATTGACGAGTTTCTGTACATACTTCATACGCTCATCAAGAGGGAGCTTGAGTCGCTTAAATATCTTTGGCAACATCTTACTACCGACATAGTTGTGGTTGTAGAAAGTCCAACCGATGCCCTTCTCATATCGTTTTGTCGCAGGCTTTGCTATGTCATGGAAAAGAGCTGCAAAGCGGAGATATAGGTTGTCGGTTTTCTCCGAAAGTTGATCCACTACGATGAGGGTGTGATGAAAATTATCCTTGTGCCCAATACCCTCTCGTGTCTCTGCTCCTTTCAATGCTGTCACTTCCGGGCATATTTCCTGCATGAGCCCACATTCATCCATGAGAAGCAGTCCGATGGATGGGCGAGGGGACATCATGATCTTTACGAACTCCACCATGATACGCTCACGGCTTACGATCGAGATGCGAGAGGCATTGCGCAGGATAGAGTCTTTGATGTATTGGGGTACGGTAAAGTCAAGTTGAGAGGCAAATCTTACTGCTCTCATCATTCGTAGAGGATCATCCGAAAAGGTTGTGTCCGGATCAAGAGGAGTCCTGATGATACGCTGTTCTATGTCTTGTACTCCGTCGAATGGATCGATGAGAGTTCCCAAGTCAGCTCTGTTTAGGGATATTGATAGAGCATTGATTGTGAAGTCTCTGCGTTTTTGATCATCCTCAAAAGTGCCATCTTCGACTATTGGTTTACGGCTGTCAGCCCTATAACTTTCTTTACGGGCTCCGACAAACTCCAACTCAAGTCCTCTAAACTTGACCTGAGCCGTGCCAAAGCTCTTGAATACAGATAGATGAGCCTCTCGCTTTCCCAGACGCTTGGTAACTTCCGTAGCAAGGGCTATACCGCTTTTATTGGTTACGATATCCAGGTCATCAGACGGACGCTCCATGATTATATCCCTCACAAATCCGCCTATGACATAGATCTCCTGATCGAGCATTTCCGCAGCATCGGCAAGGAGGTCTATCAGATCCTTACCAAGTCTCCGTGTCAGTTCGTTCAGAATATCTTCTTTATTTATGATCATTCTCTTGTTTAGTATCGTTGGGCTTCTTGAGGTTTATTGTCTGTGCGACGATATATTCGGGTCTTCTTTTGACCTCATCGAATATCACACCTATATATCTGCTCATGAGCCCTATGGTTATGAGTTGTACCCCACCGAAAAATATTACTATGGTCACTATCGAGGTCCAACCTGTTTCCGGATGCGTAAAGCCAAGGAACTTCCCGAAGAAGATCCAAAGGCCTAAAAGCAATCCTATGAATACTGATGCAAAGCCCAATCCACTCGCCACCTTCAGAGGTTTGTGCGAGAAGTAGAGAATTGCATCAAATGCCAACTTGAGCATCTTTCGGAGTCCGTACTTGGACTTTCCTGCAGCTCGCTCATGTCTGTCGTAGTAGTAGGGTACTTGTTCAAACCCCATCCAACTGATGAGCCCCCTTATGTATTTGTTGTGTTCGGGTAGCGCCTTGAATACCCCTATGACTTTGCGATCCATCACCCTGAAGTCTCCCGTATCCACAGGAAAAGGCGACTCGCTGAGGTAGTTCAGCAGACGGTAAAATATCTTTGCCGTTGCTTTTTTGAACCAAGTCTCATCGGCTCTGACTCTCCGTACTCCATAGACTACGTTGGCTTGTATGTCTTTGAGATGTTTCAGCATGTCCGGGATGATTTCCGGTGGATCTTGCAGATCGGCGTCTATCACTGCTATATAGTCGCTATCCACATAGTTCATCCCCGCAGTCAAGGCTGACTGATGACCGAAGTTGCGAGAGAAGTGTATCACTTGCATCCGATCATCCTGACGTGCAATACGATTCAATATGCTTGCGGTGGCATCTTTGCTGCCATCATTGACAAAGAGTATGGACACCTCAAAGTCCGGCATCTGTGCCATGAGCTCTGACAGTCTCTGACAAGTGATCTCCAGCACATCTTCTTCGTTGTAGCAAGGCACTATGACTGTGAGGGTCTCTGACATCTTTCCGAGCAAAATTTACGCGTAGCCTTCCTTATTTTTTCTTGAACGTCACAAACTTATTCATGACGAAGTTGGCGAGGTTAAACACCACCATAGCTATAAGCTGTTGAGCATAGCTGTCGATGGTTGTATTGTCTTTCAGCCAAAGAAGTGCTCCGAACTGTAGGGCATAGCATATCATGAAGACGACCAAAAATATGGCGAACTTTCTTAGTCCGAGAGCCGTCTTGAACGTGTATTTGCTATTCCATATGAAACTGTTGATGACCCCGGCGGCGTAGCCAAGGACATTGGACAATTCGGGGGACATCCCCATACTCTTGAGGCATATCCATATCACGATAGCTGTTATCGCTGTGTTGGAGAGGCCGACTATGCCATAGCTTACGATTTGGCGCAACAATTCATATTTCGAGCCCGAAGGCGCTGTGTTCTCCTTTGCTTTGTTCATCATCAAATAAGGTAGAAGGGGGCTGACACTCAACCTTCATTTTCACAAAAATAAGAAAAGTTTGGGAAACAGCCCTCAACTCACAGCCCTCAGAAATGTCAAAAAATCTTGCAACTTTACCTCTCGTATCAGTGGCAACAAGAGTTGGGTTTGTTGTCTTTGTCCTCTTTTGATGTGGGCTTTATGTCGCAACCGCTACACCCTGCACATCCGGAGCTGTCTCCTTTCTTCATAAACATCTTGAAAGCGCCTCTGACCAAGATGAGAAAGACGACTCCGATGATGATATATACGATGATCTCCTGTATCATATCAAAAAAATGCTCTGCCGATCAGCACGCAAGCATACGCGAGTATCCATCCGACGGCGAGTGAGTAAAACATGGAGAAAAATGCCCATTTGGCTGATCCCGACTCTTTGCCTATTGCAACGATAGTCGCGATACAAGGGAAGTAGATCAACACAAATATCATGAAGGCAAGTGCGATGATCGGGTCATAAGCCGGTGATCCGTCGCGCCGCTTTGCTGTCCGGAGCTTCTCAGTCAGTAGTACCTCATTACTGTCATCTCCGACATAAAGGACACCCATGGTGCTCACCACGATTTCCTTGGCTGCCGCGCCGGTAAGGAGTGCCACACTCATCCTCCAGTCAAATCCCATAGGCGCAAATACAGGCTCGATGGCATGTCCTATCTTTCCGATGTACGAGTGCTCTTGCTGTATCATGCTCTCACGTTGCTCTTCGGTCAATCCACCGAAGTACTCGACTTCCGAAGCCACATGATCCTGTGCGTATGTCTCCATTTGCTGTGTCTCTGACGCACCTTCATATTGAGGGAAGTAGCCAAGTGCCCACACTGCTATCGATGCAAGGAGGATGACTGTACCCATCTTGTTGAGATACTGTTTGGCACGAGTCCACATATGGAGTAGTACACTCATCGTGGTAGGAATACGATAGGGGGGGAGCTCCATGACGAATGGGGTGTCTTCTTGAGCAAAGAAGAACTTCTTGAACATCAATGCGCTCAATATCGCCACAATGATGCCGAGGAAATACATCCCAAACAGTACCGACCCTGCGGATTGTGGGAAAAAGGCTCCGGCAAGGAGTAAGTACACCGGCAGGCGGGCACTACAACTCATAAATGGAAGGATGAGCATCGTCACCATACGGTTGTTGCGACTCTCTATGGTACGAGTCGCCATGACGGCAGGGACATTGCACCCGAATCCCATGACGAGAGGGATGAAGGACTTACCATGCAACCCTATGAGGTGCATCAGTCTGTCCATGATGAATGCCGCACGTGCCATATATCCCGTGTCCTCCATGATCGACATGAAGAGGTAGAGGATGACAATGTTGGGGAGGAAGACGATGACGCCACCCACACCTCCGATGACACCGTCGATCAAGAGGTCTTTGAGCATACCGTCAGGCATCCATGTGCCTACGAGACTACCCAGCCACTCGATCCCTGCTTCGATCCACGCCATGGGGTAGGCTCCGAGGGTAAATGTCGCCTCAAACATGATGTACATCAAGGCAATGAATATCGGGAAGCCCCATATCTTGTGTGTGAGGATATGGTCTATCTTGCGATTTTTGTCAACGATGTTGGAAAAGTCGGCCTTGAATGTCTCACACAGAGCTCCGGAGACAAAACCGTATCGGGTGTCTGTGATGGATGTCTGCGTGTCCTTCTCATACTTGTCTTCGTAGTTCTGGCGCAAGTATCTTGCACGAGTGAGGAGATATCCACCCTTTTTTGCGCCTTTTTCCATTTGCTTCGATAGCGCTTCGTCGTCTTCCAGTATCTTGATGGCTATGTATCGACTGCGCACTCTCCTGAGTGAGTTATCCATGTCAGAGGCATGGGCATCTATCTCACTCTTGAGCTCTCGTATGGCATCTTCTACCTCATCTTTGTATCTTACTTCGACGATACGACGAGTCTCAGATCTCTTTTCGTAGAGTGCGATGACTTCCGTGAATACGTCTTTGAGTCCTCTACCTGTGCGTCCTACCGTCGGGCAGAGAGGTGTACCGAGGAGCTTTGAGAGCATGGGCAGGTCAAGTTTGCTGCCGCTCTGTTCAAACTCATCAAACATATTCAGAGCCACAACCATCGGCAGACCTGTCTCTATGAGTTGGGTCGTCATGTAGAGGTTGCGCTCCAGGTTGGATGTGTCTACGACATTGATGATGACATCAGGTTGCTCATCACCGGTCAAGAAGTCGGAAATATATTTCTCCTCAAGGCTGTATGAGGATAGGGAGTATGTCCCCGGTAGGTCTGTGAGTTCAAAAGTATAGCCATCCTGCTTGTATACAGCAGTCTTGGCCTCTACAGTGACCCCGCTGTAATTCCCTACGTGCTCGTTAGCACCACTTGCTGCGTTGAAGAGAGAGGTCTTACCGCAGTTCGGATTACCCACAAATGCGACCTTTATCTTCTTCGGATCCTTGACGGGTCTGATGCTTGTCGGTCTGACCTCTTCCTCGAGAGCATCGAGAGGAGCTATCTCCGGTTCGTATTTTTCTTCCGGAGAGATCAGGCGCACCTCTATTGTCTCAGCTTCTTGTCGGCGCAGAGAGACGTCGTAGTTGAGGATACGGTATTGGACAGGGTCTTGCATGGGGGCATTTTTGACTACAAGTATCTCTTTGCCCATCAGGAAACCCATCTCAAGGATGCGTTTGCGGAATGCTCCCTGTGCATGGTGTCGGACGATGACAGCTCTATCGCCCGTATGTAGTTCGGATAATCTCATTTTCAAAATATTCTGTGGTATACATCACACCTAAGTCCTATTTATAGGGTACGACTTACCCCAAGGTATAGGAGTACAAAAATACTGCTCTTTGGGCAATTAAGATATACCTAAATATGGGGATATTGCACTTTGTTGGGGATTGTGATCGATTTCAAGGTAATTCCTTGTGCTTCTGGTGCTATCTGACTCTGACGGACTACGATCGGGACAGTGTTCCATACTCTCATACAGATGTGTGGCATGTGGTCGAAAAAAGGTTGTCTAACTTGACGCATCAAGTTAGACAACTTCATTCATCAAGTTAGACAACTTG
>NZ_JAUMXC010000047.1 GCF_030529325.1 Porphyromonas sp.
CTTACCTCAAAGTTAAGGACTAATGGGGCTTACACACTTTTTTAGGACAGTATCTATATTGAATAGAGATACGACCCTTTTTACGACAAGATAAGATAAAGGTAAAACAAAAAGAATGTGAAGTCAACATTTAACAACCTAAATGTCTACTTCACATTCTTTTATTATTCTCTTTTATTTCCTTATACCGAGTGTGAGATTACCCCCATCTTGAGGATTCCTTGTCTATCACCTCAGCCATTTCCGGATCTACCAAGATACGACCACAGTACTCACATACGATGATTTTCTTACGGAGTTTAACATCAAGTTGTCTTTGAGGCGGAATTTTGTTGAAACAACCGGCACAAGCCTCACGTTCGATACGCACAACAGAAAGTCCATTACGAGAAGCTTTACGTGTACGCTTGAAAGCTGTAAGAAGACGAGGTTCAATAGTATCTTCTATCTCTTTGGCTTCCATGCGCAAGCGTTCTTCATCTTGCTTAGTCTCAGAGATAATTTCCTCAAGTTCCTTTCTCTTCTGATCCAAATCGAGCTGACGGCCTTCAGTTTCCTCATCAAGACGAGCAAGGGTCTCTGTAATCTGAGCTATCGAAGCCTGATCTTCATTAATCTTCTTCTCTGAAAACTGGATCTCAAGGTTCTGATACTCTATTTCCTTAGTTAAAGCATCATATTCCCTATTGTTGCGCACTTCGTCCAATTGTTTAGTGTACTTCTCGATGAGTTCCTGTGATTGGGAAATCATATGCTTACGATCTGAGATGTACCTATTCAACTGCTCTATCTCGGCAGTATATTTTGCTTTTCTTGTCTTACGTCCTTCGATCTCATCTTCGAGTTCTTGGACTTCAATAGGCAACTCCCCTCTTATCGTACGGATGCGATCAATTTCAGAGACGACAGTCTGTAGTTTATAGAGAGCCTCAAGTTTCTCTTCCACCGTAAACTCCTTTGTTTCTGCTTTTTTCTTAGCCATGCTATATATATCTTACTATTATCTTATCGGAAATACTGTATTGGATTTGCACATCGCGCAGAATACCGGACTACAAATTTAGGTATTTTTCTGCACAATATATCACCTAATAATGACTTTGTCAATTCTTCCGACTCATAATGCCCAATAGTCGCTAAAGTAACATCATCCACGGCATCATAATAGTCATTATATTTGGCTTCACCGGTGATGAATATATCGGCACCGGAAGCCGCTGCCGCACGACGAAGAAAAGCTCCACTGCCCCCACAATAAGCTATACGTTTGACATTCTCTTTTAATATCTTACTATGCGCAATGACATGCACCGGCAACAAAGCTTTTATCTTCTCAAAAAGTTCAGGGACTGATACTGGCTGAGGAAGATCTCCAATAATGCCAGCCCCAAACGCAGGGTCATTATGATGCATCGGGATTACATCTATAACCGGCTCCTCATAAGGATGTACACTTTTGATAAGACTCATAGCCTTGGATAGATCATGCTTGTGACACATTGTGTATATGGCTTCTTCTGGCTCGGTATGCCACTCTCCGACATTTCCGACATGAGGAGAAGCTCCATCTAAAGCTCTGAAACGGCCTTCACCTTTCACCGTGAAGGAACAGCCATCATAATCGCCTTGTATTCCTATAGCATTATCTCTAAGAACAGTTCGGATACTATCCGCATGTGAAATAGGACTGTAAATGACCAACTTAAACATGGATTGTTCGAGGGGCATAATCGCTTTACAATTCTGTAGCCCCATCATATCCGCCCAGTGGTAGTTCACTCCCCCTCTCAGGTTATCTAAGTTGGTATGAGCAGAGTAGATGGCTATGTCGTGTTTGATTGCCTTACGCACAGCTCGTTCAATGTATGTCCGCCGAGAAATCTGCTTGAGTCCCTTAAAAAGAAGAGGATGATGAGTAACGATAAGATTACATTTTGTATCTATAGCCTCCTGTATCACATCCTCGGTTATATCCACGGCAAGTAGCACTCCCGTCAGTTCTTCGGTGAGAGACTCTACTTGTAAGCCACAGTTATCATAGCTTTCCTGTAAAGATCGAGGGATCTCTTGATCAAGATACTTTATTACCTCTTTTATAGTAGTTCTGTTTTGTTCCATAAGTTTATCTTATTCCACGAGCATTAAGAGCTGCAGTATACCTTTTGGCATTGGCAAGATGCTCATCATATGATACTGCAAAGTTGTGGTACCCTGAGAAATCCTCCTTAGCACACATGTAGAGGAATTTGTGTTCCGTCGCATTGAGGACACCATCGATTGCCTGTATAGAAGGTATCCTTATCGGCGTTGGAGGAAGCCCTGTCACGAGGTAAGTATTATATGGAGACTCTGTCTTGAGATGAACGTGCAAAATCCTCTTCAGTGTAAAGTCTCCGACAGCATACTTGACTGTCGGGTCTGCTTGTAATGGCATACCTAGCCGTAATCTATTGAGATAGAGTCCGGCAATATCATCATACTCATCTATTTTTGCAGACTCCTCTTGTACTATTGAAGCAAGTATACTTACTTCGTATGGAGAAATCCCTATTGCTCGAGCCTTTTCTTGACGACCCTCACTCCAAAAACTTTTTGACTCTTTGCACAAGCGCCTGACAAGTTTGTCTGAAGAAATAGACCAATATACTTCATAAGTATTAGGAATAGCGTGATAAGCAAATATGCTATCCCCTATCCCCTCTTGCGCCAATAAAACAGTGTCAGTCATGGCCAATCGCACGCTATCTACTCCTATCATCAGCTGCTTCCCAATAACCTCATAAAGCTCATCGGGCGTCCGAACTGAATTAAATCTCAGTCTTATAGGATTTTCTCTTCCTTTAGAGATGACTCGATATAAACTGAGAGTTGTAGAGTTGGGTGCAATCAAATATGAACCAAACTTGGGCTCTGTCCTTCCATAAGTTGCCAGTTTATCTAAATCTCCCCGATAACGTATGGTAGTAAGCCCCCCAACCCTCTCGAGGACTGTATGCCAATCCTCTCCAGGATATACATTTAAGCGTATGCTTTCAGCCCCGTCTATATTGAAATTTGAGGCTTTTGCAAGGCGATAATATCCATAATAAGCTCCTGAAAAAACAATGAGAAGCAGTATAAATAGGGAGATTACCCACTTGTAGACTTTTGAGAATTCCATAGTATTATTTCTTGATACGCAAACTATTCAAAACCACACATATCGAACTCGCAGCCATAGCCCCAGCAGCCCACATAGGAGAAATAAATACAGCCGGATAAAATAATCCTGCTGCAATAGGCACAGCTATCAAATTATAGAAAAATGCCCAAAAGAAGTTTTGCTTGATGATTCTTGATGTTCGACGAGACAGATGTAGAGCTTGGACTATAGGATCCACAGACTTACCCATTATCGTAACCATTGCAATGTCCATTGCGATATCTGCTCCTGTGGCGATTGCGATACTGACATCTGCGCTCGCAAGGGCTGGAGAGTCATTGATACCGTCTCCTATCATTGCAACTACCCCTCCGTTGTTCTGCCGAAGTTCATCTATATATCCCTTTTTATCCTCAGGCATCACTCCTCCCCTGAAGCTATCGACTTCCAGTTGTTTAGCGACCTTGACAACCCGCTCATCTCTGTCCCCGGATAAAATGTGTACTCTCACCCCCTCCTTCCTCAAAGTTGCGACAGTGATCTTGGCATCGCTCAGAACTTCATCCTCAAGAGCAAAGATGGCCAGGAGCTTGTTGCTTCGTGTATAATAGATCAAGGTAGATGAAGAGTGTCTATCTTCAAAGTCCGTGATAGTAGCTCCTTCGTGTGCTCTGTAGGTAAAGTCTCCGACTAGGGCTTTATTGCCGATACAATATGCTTCATCCTTATGTGTGAATGAAATACCCTTGCCGGAGGCTTCCTTAAAGTCAGAGATATCGTGATCCCTCTGATACTTGCCGTATATCCGTATCAATGCTCCGGACAGTGGGTGAGAGGAGTATTTTTCTGCAGAAACAAGTAGAGACTTGTATTCATCCGTCTCTACCATCCAAAGTGCAGATGAAACCATCGGAATCCCGCTTGTGAGGGTTCCGGTCTTGTCAAAAACAATATCTGTAACTTTGCCTAACAGCTCAAGAGCGACTGCATCACGGATGAGTATCCCTTTCTCTGAGGCAGCCCCCACTCCCACGGTTATAGCAGTAGGAGTAGCAAGTCCCAAAGCACATGGGCAAGCAATAACGAGGGTGCTAATCCCAAAATACAACCCGTGTATCCATGCGTCTTCAGACCCTAAAAATCCCCATAGGAGAAATGTAACTAGAGAAAGAGTCAGTATGACAGGGACAAATATCCCGGATATTTTATCTGCAATCCTCTGTATCGGAGCTTTGGATGCTTGAGCCTGCCTAACTGTTTCTATGATCCTGGAAAGTACAGTGTCTGCTCCAACTTTGTGAGCGACCAATACCACAGGGGTTCCCACGGAGACAGAGCCTGACAGTACGAGATCGTTTTCACCACGCTCTACGGGCAGAGACTCTCCGGTGATGCTACTCTCATCGAAGGAACCGGTTCCGATCAACAACCCATCCACGGGAACCCTGTCTCCTTTTCTTATCAAGACATGATCACCAATCTTGATCTCATCTATGGCTCGCTCTTCGTATTCACCCAAAGCATTCTTTACCATTGCGGTTTGCGGTGTCAAGTCAATCAATCTGCGAAGAGAGTCTGTTGTACGTTTTTTTGCATTTTCCTCTATAAATTTCCCGAGCAGTACGAAAGACATAATCATCCCCACAACATCAAAGTAAGAATGTCTGAAAACTGAAGACATAGTCTCATCAGTGATGAAAAAAAGTCTGAACATGCTAAATAAGTAAGCCACCGTGATGCTCATAGAAATCAGAGTATCCATTGTGAACGAAAAGAATCTCAGGAGCTTTAGTGTGCGTACATGATAATCCCATGCACAGAAAAAGTACACAACGGTCGCAGCGATTGCTTGAACTATTTGGGCATCATGGTGAATCAGGCCTATCGCTTCATGCCACATCCCGGAGATCATCATCACAACAGCCATGAGTATTGCAATAATCAGCTTGTTACGAATAGATGACAACCTCTTTTTTTCTAAGTTGCGCTGCTCACACTCTCTTTCCTTGGGGTCTCCGAGAAGGAGACGGTATCCCATAGCATCTACCGTAAATTTTATCTCTTCAGGAGTTATCAAATCCGGATCATACTCGATCACAGCACGACCCTCTACCAGAGCAACTTCAACACTTATCAAACCATTGAGTTTTGCAATAGTATCCTGCACGTGAGCTACACAACCCGCACACGCCATGCCTGTGATATTGTATATGCCTTTTGTTTTCATATCACTTATCCTCCCTTACATCCTCATAGTCTATATACTCTCCTCCATTCAAGTCCATATTTGCATCACGGATCTTATCTACAGAGGACTGTGGGGAAGAGTTTTCCCGATTTTTACTCTGATAAGCATCTTGTTGCTCTTGGAACCTCCGACTAAATTCCTTTTGAGCCTTGATGGCGGTATATAATCCCTTGAGGAAGGAGTAATTCTTGACAACTATATATATTATTAAAACAAGGAAAAGTATAAATATTATTATCATAAAAACTCATGTATTGCTTTAGTTATCCTTATGTAATAACAAATGAGACAAAGCAAAGTTACTCTTTTTTATAGGTATTTTAATGTCTGATCCTTTGAGGAGTTGAAAGGTAGCCTAAATTGATAGACTAAGGTAAGCATACGTATTCATCAAAGTACGCACATCCATTTCTTGAGATGTACATTCTTTTCCCGAGCTTTAGAAAATGGAAGACAAAATAGTTTAATGTATACAGATAATACGAAAAACTCAGGAGCTTCATGCTACATGAAACTCCTGAGTTTATATAAATATGCTATAAAATCAGTACTTAAGGTGTGTACTACGGATCCTTTCCTCTTTCTTCAGGACTTTGGATAGGTAGAAATAACCAAAAACACCTGAGACAAATGTTCCGACGAAGACTCCAATCTTGGCTTGATTGAGCAGTGCAGCTCCGATTTCTCCCAACGGACCATAAGATAGGTTGGCAATGAAAAGAGAGACAGTAAAGCCTATGCCTCCAAAGATGGAAACCCCAAAAAGATTGTTTCTCGTAACTCCTGCAGGCAAACGGACAACACCTAAGCGTAAGAAGATATAGGTAAAGCCAAAGACCCCAATCATCTTACCAAAAAATAGCCCAAGAAAAACAGCTAAGGGGACACCTGCAAGCTCTCCGAGAGTAATACCACCAAAGGTCACACCGGAGTTTACAAAGGCAAATAATGGCAGGATAAAATAGTTTACGATAGGATGCAAGTCATGTTCCATGAATTGTACCGGACTTATTGTACGTTCAACCCTCTTTTCCATTTTACGGAGAGCTATCAACTTACCATGAGATATGAAATCCGAATTGGTTGTATCTCCCTCATAAGTAGGTTCAAACTTTGATACCATATACTTCATACTTGCCATCAAATCGGGAAGTTTCACCGTAGCTTTTGCCGGAATAGTTAGAGCAAGCAATACCCCGGATATCGTTGTATGGACCCCTGAACTTAGAAATAATGTCCATACAAAAAATCCAATTAAGTAGTATATATAGGCTTTGTCGAGTCCTTTTCGTCCAAGAAAGTAGCAAAGGACCAATAAGCCCAAACCCAGCAAGAGTGGAGTCCATGCGATATGAGAAGTATAGAAAATCGCAATGACCAAGATCCCCCCGATATCATCGACAACAGCAAGAGCAGTCAAGAAAATCTTCAATGCTATGGGTACTCGCTTACCAAGAAGAGACAATACAGCCAAGGCAAAGGCGATGTCTGTAGCCATCGGTATCGCCGCTCCCCTCATCGCGGGAGACTCGTGAGAGACGAGAAGGAAAAAAAGTACAGGTACAACCATACCGCCAATAGCGGCAATAATGGGCAGCAGTGCCTTACGCATAGAGGAAAGTTCCCCTATCATTATCTCTTTCTTTATCTCTAATCCGATGACAAAAAAGAAGATTGCCATCAAAGCATCATTTACAAAGTCTTGGAGAGACATCGCATGCCCATGATGAGAGAAGAGGTTGTAGCTTCCTATGGTGACATTGACCGGAGAGTCTAGAAAGCTAAAATATATGTCTCTCAGTGGGCTGTTTGCAAATATAATCGCAATAATAGCTGAGATAAAAAGTAGTACGGAAGGGTTGACACCTCTTACTACACTCCCAAGTCGGTGGAGGGCTTTTGTCTGAACCATAGCTATATATTTATGTTACTTATGTGTGACTTCTACCTTCTGAGTAGGTGCTATTGTTTGGTTTCTCACGCTTGTACGTTCTACAACATTATTGGCAAGTTGATGAAAGGCAAGGCCCATGATGGTTTCGAGGTTGTGGGCAATAGGTTCACCACTATCCCCGGCTTCACGTACACTCTGTACGAGAGGTATCTGAGCCAGTAAGAATGTGTTCATTTCCTCTGCCAAACGTTTACCCCCATCCTTTCCGAAAATATAATATTTATTTTCAGGCAGTTCAGCCGGAGTGAACCATGCCATGTTCTCTACAACACCTAGCACAGGAACATTAACCTTGGGATCCAAAAACATATTTACCCCTTTACGAGCATCCGCAAGAGCTACCTCCTGAGGAGTGGTAACGATCACAGCTCCTGTGATGCCAAGAGTCTGGATAAGAGTCAAGTGGATATCACTTGTACCGGGAGGCAGGTCAAGAAGCAGAAAATCTAACTCCCCCCAATTCCCATGTGTGATTAATTGAGACAATGCGTTTGTTGCCATTGCTCCACGCCAAAGTATGGGATCTTCAGGATTGACAAAAAAGCCAATAGAAAGAAGTTTCACTCCATACCTTTCGACAGGTTCGATTAGTTCGCGTCCATCTACATCAGCAAGCAATGGTCGAGCATCTTCACATCTAAACATTTTGGGGACAGAGGGACCAAAGATATCCGCATCAAGCAAGCCGACTTTGTAGCCTTGCATAGCGAGAGCAACTGCCAAATTAGCAGTAACAGTACTTTTTCCTACCCCACCCTTGCCTGAAGATACAGCTATTATGTTTTTCACATCCGGCAATATAGGAGCTTTTTCAGGAGCTTTAGGTTCTGGAAAAAGTGCCTGAATATTACCTTTGATCTCTATGTCAGGACTGATAAACGTCTCGAGTGTACTTTCCGCTGCCTTAATTACCGATTTCGCAAAAGGGTCATTATGCTTAGGAAATCTTATAGAAAATGAGACTTTGTTACCGTCGATACGTATATCATCTTCGACCATTCCTGCCGTTACGATATCTTGTGAAGTTCCGGGATATCGCACATTTTCAAGCGTATCAAGAATAAGTTTAGGATATAATTTTAATGACATGTTTTTATGTAAGTTGTATAGTTGAGTTCACAGAGTAATAACCGACAACCCTTATCGTATGTTTATTTCGCCCCGTTTTTGCCGACCATAACTACGGTAAGAGTCATGCTCGATCTCAATGTCAGGGTCTGTTGCATCGTCTGATAAATTATCCAACTTCATACATAGGTAATTGATCTTGAGTCCTCTGGATAACCACTGAGACTCATAATAGGTGCGGATGTTGCGAAGTACAGACTCTTCCTCCGCTGAGTTGTGGATATCTTGCATATCTTCAATAAGTTGGAGCTTGTTCTGCTCTGCCTGCAGTTTGGTAAATGTATATAAAAACGGACTATCTGTTTTTAGATGCAATATCCCATCAGAGCACAAAATCCTCTTATACATCTTCAGAAACCGTGCTGAAGTCAACCGCTTTCGCGCCTTTTTCATTTGAGGATCCGGAAAAGTAATCCAAATCTCAGCAACCTCTCCACAGGAAAAGAAATCCATGAGTTGTTCAATATGGGTGCGTAAAAACATTACATTTTGCATTTCATCACGATATGCCATTGTTGCTCCTGTCCACATCCGGTTACCCTTTATATCAATCCCTATAAAGTTTTTATCAGGATATCGTCTTCCCAATCCGACAGTGTATTCACCTCGCCCGCAACCAAGTTCTATCACTATAGGATTATCATTTTTGAAAACTTCTGAATGCCACTTGCCTTTAAAAGGAAACTCTGCCTTCTGCAATACTGCAAAAGGGAACTCCATGACATTCGGTAAGGCAGCCATCTCTGCAAACTTCTCTAGCTTATTTTTAGACATACATCTTTATTAATTCGACTCAGGCCCGATAAACGAGGTGTACCGAGAAGGAACAATATACCTTATCGATACACCCCATTTAGAACAGCACCTCAAAGTTATCCTAGTACAATAAGACTCTCCCTCGATACAACAAAAGTCTTTCTATTATTGTACTTCAATCCTGATCAGATTTTATTATTAGACCCCAATACGTTATTGACTTTGTGCTTGTACAATTCCTTAAGACTATCTCGAGCCGGTCCCAAATACTTTCTCGGGTCAAACTCTGCCGGACTGTCATGGAACACTTTACGCACAGCTGCAGTCATCGCAAGGCGTCCATCAGAGTCGATGTTAATCTTACATACAGCAGAGCTTGCAGCTCTACGCAACTGATCCTCAGGAATACCTATGGCATCTTTTAGCTTTCCGCCATACTGGTTAATAGTATCTACTTTATCTTGAGGTACAGAAGAAGAACCATGAAGAACAATGGGAAATCCAGGGATTCTTTTCTCTATTTCTTCAAGAATATCGAATCTGAGGGGTGGAGGGATAAGCTGTCCATTCTCGTTACGTGTACATTGCTCTGGGGTAAACTTATTGGCACCATGAGATGTACCTATAGAGATCGCAAGAGAGTCTACTCCTGTACGAGTCACAAAATCAACAACTTCTTCAGGGCGAGTATATGTATGAGACTCTGCGACCACATCATCTTCGACTCCTGCTAGAACACCAAGTTCGCCCTCTACGGTCACATCAAACTGATGAGCATACTCAACCACTTGCTTGGTCAATCGAATGTTTTCCTCGTATGGAAGATGAGAACCATCAATCATTACAGATGAAAATCCCATATCAATACAACTCTTACACAACTCAAAAGTATCCCCGTGATCAAGGTGGAGAGATATTTGTGGATTAGGGCACCCGAGTTCCTTTGCATACTCTACTGCCCCTTGAGCCATATAACGGAGAAGTGTCTGGTTCGCATACTTGCGTGCCCCACTCGACACCTGCAGGATCACGGGAGAGTTAGTCTCTACGACAGCTTGTATGATGGCCTGCATTTGCTCGAGATTATTAAAATTAAATGCGGGAATAGCATACTTACCAGCCATTGCCTTTTTAAACATTTCTCGGGTATTGACCAACCCTAAATCCTTATAACTTATCATATAGAGTGACATTAAAAACGTTTAACAATAGTCGCACTTAGATTTACTACTCAGCGGCTGTTACTTTCACACAAATATAACTAATTATTTGGTGACCGGAGAGAGCTTACGCATCAAATTTACAATTAAAAAGTTGCCTCAGTGATACTCCTGATCACTAAGGCAACCCTCTTTTAAATATCTATGCGCAAGAAACCTTAAATGGATCAAAGAATCAAGCGCACCTAAGACTATCACAGTAATATTACTTCTTCTTTGTGATATCAAGGTCTGAGCCAGGTTTAAACTTAACAACCTTTCTTGCAGGAATTTTAATTTTTTCCTTAGTCCTTGGGTTAAAGCCTTCTCTTTTAGCTCTCTCAGCAACAGAGAACGTACCAAAGCCTAAGATAGCGATCTTCTCCCCTTTCTTCATTTGTTCCGCAACAACAGATACCATTGCATCTACAACCGCCTTGGTGTCAACCTTTGTTACACCAGCCTTTTCAGCAACTGCTGAGATAAATTCCGTCTTGTTCATTCTAAAATATTTTAAATGTTTAAGGTATAATAAAACTTTTCTAAGTGTGCAAAAAAAGCCTTTTACATTTTCAGTACCCCAAATATAATCGTTTTTATTTATATGTCAAGACTTTATGCTATTTTTTTATCACAATTGAGAGACTTTTTTATTTATGTAGAATAAAAACTCTGATTTTTGAGCGTTTCACTCTCAAAATCAGAGCATACGCAACGCTTAGTCCTGCTTGAAAAGTGAGAATTAAAGAGCAATATCAAGACAAAATGAGCGAGTAAAATTTTCACATACTCGCTCACCTTACATCGACTAATATTCAAGAGCTCTTGGAAGAGTCTTTGCTTGTTCAATCCAATTTTGGACAGACTTGAGCGGTGGCACTCTACGTACAAGTTTCTTCTTTTCGTTGACTTCAGCCATCTTTTCGCAGAGATTTTCCGGTTTTCTCTGTGCAAGTTCCTTCACAGTGTCGACTCCTGCAGCCTCGAGCAGTTCTGCATACTCAGATCCAACTCCTTTAATCCTGAACAAGTCAACCTGATTGGCAAACTTCAGCACTTGTGCTTCATTGATCCCAACCTTCTCAGCTAACTCCTTACGATTTTTTTTCGTGGTACAAGCCTTCAACAGAGCATCTGTTGATGTGATGCCTGCTGCCCTAAACTTTTTTCCTAAAACTGGACCAATACCTTCAATCTCTTCGATTTTGTAATTTGCCATAGTAATCTCCGATTTTGTTGTTAATACGTGCATACACAAATTGAGACAAGTGTACACTCTTTGATTAATTCATTGATATACAAAGGAGTAGAGTATTACGCAAATATGACGTATCAGACTGTATGTAATACATAAGCCATCATAAATATGTAACTCCTTCGCCCAAAGATAATTCTTTTTTCTATAAAACCAACTATAACGGATAAAAACATTAGAGACGAAAGCATCTGTCTCAGAAACATATATCTGCAGAAAGCACCATAACATTTTTATGGAAAGCTTATAACACAGGGATTAACAAATAAATTCAATAAATTTAACGCACAGGGAGATACCAAGAAGTAGGTATTTTTACTGAAACAGACGAGAGTTTAACACATATATTCGAGCATAAACTATAATTTTACGCGCTATATTATTTACTAAACTTAAGTATTAACTAAACTATGTACAAGTCATTGTTATGAAGACACATTATCTACTGGTGCTTGCTGCAACTTTGGGATTTGGAATCATGTCACCAACCTTGAGCAAAGCAGACTCTCCAACCCCAAAGGTCCAAAAACCTGTAACAGACGCAAACATAGTGGGTCATGTGCTTGATAAGATAACCGGCGAACATATCCCCGGGATCTCTATCAGTATAAAGGGGACCAGCTATGCAACGACAACCGACAGATCCGGACACTTTTATCTCAGACACCTCAAACTCGGGACTGTAACGGTACGGATGCAGGGAGTCGGCTTCTTGAGCCAAGAGAGGGTGATCACCATCGAAAAAGGCAAGACCATTGAGGTCAATTTCTATGCAGAAGAAGATGTCATGAATCTTGACGAACTTGTGGTTTCTTCTAATCGTCAGGCTACACTCCGTAAATATGCACCAACTCTCGTGAGTGTAATTGATGATAAAATATTTAATGTAACCAACGCTGTAAACTTGGCTCAAGGTCTTACTTTTCAACCCGGTATTCGCGTTGAAAACAACTGCCAAAACTGTGGATTCAATCAAGTACGCATCAATGGTCTTGATGGGAGATTCTCTCAAATTTTGATCGACAGTAGAGCAGTATTCAGCTCACTTGCAGGAGTTTATGGGCTTGAACAATTGCCTGCCAATATGATAGATCGGGTAGAAGTCGTCAGAGGAGGAGGTTCTGCACTCTACGGATCGAGTGCTATTGCCGGAGTCATCAACATCATTACCAAAGATCCCACGCAAAACAGCTTTTCATATCACCAAAACATCACTATGACCGGAGGAAAAAAAGCTGACAACACTCTCGGATTCAATGCTTCAGTCATCGGAGCTGACAGCCGTATAGGAGCAATGATCTTTGGGCAGACACGCAATCGCAATGAGTGGGATGCCAACAACGATGGATTTAGCGAAATAGGGAAGATATCAAGTCGTGCGTTAGGCACTCGTACATATTTCCGTCTTACGGGTCAAGATCGCATCACTGCAGAGGTGCATGCCATACAAGAGTTCCGACGCGGTGGAGACAGACTAGATCTTCCTGTCCAAGCAGCATCTGTAGCCGAAAGTACCAATCACAATATATATAGTGGAAATATCAAGTATGACCACTTCTCCGAAAACACAAAACACCACCTTCAAGTATATGCTTCAGGTCAACTCGTAGATAGAGACAGCTACTACGGAGGTGTAGGAGATGCTGCACTGAAAAATCTTGGCACCAAAGATCAGGAATTTGGGATCAACTTCGGAGATACTAAAGGTCGTACATACCTTGCGGGAGTACAATATTCGTATGATTTTGACCACCTCCTCTTGATGCCGGCTCAGATCCTATTGGGAGCAGAATACAACTACGACAGCTTATATGACATCATGCCTCTCCGCCAATTTGAAAAGGTTGAAGGGAAGGACGAATTGCTATTCCCCCCTATCGATCAGAAAATACATGTATGGAGTCAGATGGGGCAAATCGAATGGAAAAACGACATGTTTACCTTCCTACTCGGAGCACGTCTTGACGAAAATTCTGTAGTAAAAACAAAAAGTGGAGGTATCAAACCCATCCTCAGCCCTCGTGCCACATTGAGGTACAACCCCAACGAGATGTTTAACTTCAGAGCGACTTATGCCAAGGGCTTCCGTGCTCCTCAAGTTTTCGATGAAGACCTTCATGTGGGAGTCGTCAATGGAGAAGCTCAGAGAGTCAACAATGCTGAAGATCTCAACCCTGAATATAGCCACAGCTTCAGTCTCAGCTCAGATATGTATTTCAGAATAGGAGAAGCGAAAGCCAACCTGCTCGTCGAAGGGTTTTATACAAAACTTGTCGGAGCATTCAATAATGAGGAGATCGATAATCAGCATGGTATTACATTTTTCAAGAGAGTTAATGGTTCAGATGCCAACGTCCGTGGTATCAATCTAGAGGCTAAAGTAGCATGGAGAAATCTGTCTGTACAAGGAGGACTTACATTGGCAAAAAGTCAGTGGGAAACTGAACAGGAATGGGGTAACCGTAGTCTTGAAAAAGACGAAACTGAAGAGAATTTCAAAGACATAGATACGAACATAAACAACGGTCCGGAGGCTTTAGAGGGATTCAATCAAAACGAAAATGGAGAGTATATCCAGATCGGACTCAACACAAAGGAATTCTTACGCACACCAAACGTCTATGGATACTTCACCATCGGATATAATCCTGTCAAGACTCTCAATATTTCCCTCACCGGCAACTATACAGGACAGATGTACGTGCCTCACGCTATAGAAGTAGGACGTGCGGCAGCAACAACGGATATTGCCCTAATCAGAGAAAACAAGCGCCCTGATACAAGATCAGAAGAAAGTGCACCAAGATGGGACAGACTTGAGAAGACAAAATCATTCTTTGATCTTGGCGCAAGAGTATCATATGATTTCTCAATCTTTGCCTTGGCTAACCTTCAACTTTACATCGGGGTAAATAATATATTGAATGCCTTCCAATGTGATTTTGATGTATTTGGCTTTAGAGATAGCGGTTATATCTATGGTCCGGCTTTGCCAAGATCATACTATGCAGGGATTAAACTCAACATCTAATCCTATATCAAACATATTTACATTTTAACAGGTACAGAGCTGTTTCAATATCTCGAAACAGCTCTGTACTTTTTTATCCGTTCATTTTCCAAAATGCAAAAACTTATCGGTATTCGCTTTTTATTTCCTCCCTTCTCAAAAAGGGGCTGTGTCAAAATTCATTTTTGGCTCAGCCTCCTTTTTTATACCTCATCCA
>NZ_JAUMXC010000004.1 GCF_030529325.1 Porphyromonas sp.
TTATGCGTCCAAAGATCGGAGTATGCTGATTCCTTTTTTCGAGCGAAACAGAGGTCGTGGGGCAAAAGCGAACACAAAGTTTGGGCGGAAAATACGACCTGAAGAGAAGCATAGCGAAACGCAAGTGTGGAGATTTTCCAGACCAACCGTAGGCTTGACCTTGGGGTAGCTCAAGCCCCGTACTACCTTTGCGAAGAAAAAGAAACAGCATCCATCTGCCACGCATAGGGTGGAACGACAGGGCAAAGAAGCAAAAGTGCAACGCCAAAGCAGGGAAACAAAAAAGGTGACTACCTCCCGAAGAGACAGTCACCCATAAAGATTATTTTCAATCGTCTACTCTAAAAGACGAAGAGTAAAATTGCTGCTAAAACAGCCAGCCAGAAGAAGATGCTAAGTAACGTAAGTGTAACTCTTAGTATCGTACGTACAATGAAGCGTAGCACCAAGAAGCCAATAAAGATGCTAATAACGGTTATGACTTGAGGCGTAACGAGCTTCGAGATGAAGTAGATTGCGCCGGTAACAACTGAGAGTAGAAGCACTAGTTCAATGATACGTCTCCAGTCGATAGAGCGAAAACGCTTCATTGGCTCTGCCTTAGGCTTGTCGTTAGTAGTCTTAGCCCGAATGAAGATGGGGCTGTGTACATCGTGATTCATAACTTGAGTATTCATATCCGGGAGCATTTTAGAGTTTCAAGAGCGTCCACAAGATAGTCCGACCGACAAAGACAAGAGCTTGCCTCTTGGCGTGTGGGAGCGGAGTGTATATCTTGGCTCTTGATGCTCCAATGCTCCTGATAGGATTAAAGTTACTTCGATGTATCAGCCTTACCGACAGTAGGCAAGTTATTATTCTCGATAAGTTGAACAATCGTGCCCGTGAGTTCGGTGTAGAGAGCCTCATACTCAGTGCTTCCGTCGAAATCGTCTGTAAGGTCATACTTTGCGAAAGCCGCTTGAATGAACTTGTTGCCAAGTAGAATAGGTGCAAGCTCTTGAGGTAACGAGTCGGGTAGTTCTTCAGCAAACTCGTTCTCTAAGATAGACACGAGATTATTGTATTTGGAAAAATGTAACCCTTGGTAGAGGACTTCGCTAGACATAGCCTCGGCTTCGAGATGGGAGAAGCCTTGTTCCACGGCATCGCAGTAAGCGGTGAGTGCTGCATCAACACGAGCCGAAATAAAGGCTGCGTCTGTCATTAACTCGGGGTGATAATCATTGAGGTAAGTTTCCAACTTCAGGCGGAAGTAAGAAAGCTCTTTCTTAGTCTGATTCATAATATCATTCTGATTTTAGATGAAACAAGTCTTTGTTAGATGCCCATAGCAGTATTGAATTTATCAAGTTTTTCGGCGAGTTGCTCCATATCATGCTCTATTTTTTTGTTAGTGATACGGGCATAGATTTGCGTAGCTCTGATATTGGTATGCCCAAGCATCTTTGATACACTCTCCATAGAAACCCCTTTACTAAGCGACATCGTTGCAAAGGTATGGCGCGCCATATGAAAAGTCAGATTCTTTTTGATGCCACAGAGATCGGCTATCTCCTTGAGATAGGAGTTCGTTTTTTGATTTGATAGCATAGGGAATATCAGGCTTTCATCTGTGGACTCCTCAGTACGGTACTTACTGATAATCTGCTCAGGAATTTCCAAAAGAAGAATATTCGTTTCTACACTAGTCTTTTTCCGGTTGGTCATAATCCATTTTCTGTCATTCATGTTAACGATATTCCCATATCTGAGCATAGTGATATCAATGTAAGCTAAACCCGTAAAACAAGAGAATATGAAGACATCTCGAACAAATGAGAGACGTTGCAAAGAAAACTCCTTTGTTATGATGCTCATCAACTCTTCATCGGTAAGAAACTCTCTATTATGAACAACACTTTGAGGCTTATAACCAATAAATGGATCAGAACGAAAAAGCCCTAACTTACTGCCAAAGAGTATGATTGTCCGAAACGTTCTCATTGTCTTGTTGGCCGTATTGGGATTTTGTCTTGCTTTTGTCCTAAGGTAAACATCAAAATCAAGTACCGTCACATAGTTTACTTCCTTGACGAAAAGATCACTCCTTTTATAATTTTCCTCTATAAACTTTTTGAAGTGTCTCTTACAAACGTCATATTTTTTGATCGTTGTAGTGGATATGGAAATACCCACAAGTTTGTTTTGATTGGCAATATAGGCATCAAAGAGGTCAATAATGCTATCCATCTCTGACTGCTTTCCCAGATATTTACTTTTGATAAGCTCGACAGACAAACTTTCATCGAATTCCATCTTCTTGTACATCGCAGATAAATGCGCTCTGATGTTTTCCAGTTGTAGATTTGCTTGCAAGGCTTCTGATGTTCGCCCTTTGATCTTGTTACTTTTGCTATCCCACAATTCTGGAGAAACAAATACACCACTGGCTCCAAGGGAAGTCCGTTCGCTGTTTAAGTAGATGCGAATCATCACTGAAGCCTGTCCATTTTTGTTTACGTAATTGGAACGCAAATAAAAAACAACTCTGAATATACTTCTCATACTTAATGTTGTTGCTGCAGGTGATATAAAACTAATAATATCGCACTGCAAAGTTCTACATAATTAATTGAATAGCAACGAGATAAAGGTTGTCTAAACGAACTCTGTACGAACTCTTGGCTACAGGCTTTGAAAAGGTCAATTTTGTGTAGCCAAATTGTAGCCAATTCAGAGTTTTTTGAGCGTATCTGTGTTCTCTGAAGAGTATCTCGAAAGAGGTGTATGAGAAAAGAAAAAGTGTCATAACTTGTTGAAGTTATGACACTTAGATGTTTTAGAATGAACTCTCATTTTGTTGTTTCAGAGTTCCTTAAGTGGTGCCACCAGGAATCGAACCGGGGACACAAGGATTTTCAGTCCTTTGCTCTACCAACTGAGCTATGGCACCATTGTTTTCTTTTGCACTGCAAAGGTAACACTTTATTTTGATTCCACAAGAGCCTTGACAAAAAAATATTTGAAATCGACCTCCGAAAGCGAATATTTCAGCCGAGTTTCACACTTTTCTGAGAGTTCATTATCTCCCAAAGCCTCAACTATCTCAGAAAAGGCAGCCGTATCAATTTATCAGTTAGACACATCAACTCATCAGGTTAGAGAGATTGATTCATCTACTTAGACATATCCGCATTGACTCTTCTCAATCGCAAATATTTATCAAGAGGGGACAAGGGTCTTCGTATGATAGAACATAAATATGGGAAAAGAGCAACAAAAAGAAGTAACTGATTTTGAGAGTCTATTCGTAATATTCTATATTTCGCGTGATGAAAGAGAGCAAGCGTGAAGATGTTTGTTCACCTCCGAAAGTATACTTTTCGATGCTTTTTATCCAGTTCCCCTTTTCGTCATACTCATAAAGGATAGTTCTCATCGTCTTTTGCCCAACAATCTCATTACCGGTAGACTTTTCTATCAAATAATCATTTTCATCATACCGGTAGTTTGTTTGTTCGAAAAGTATGAGTGTCCCATCTTCTGACAAGTCATAAAGCGATTCTTCGAGCTTCTGTTGTAGATCATTGTAGGAAAATTTCTTTACTCTTTCAAGGACAAATTCTCCGCCCCTCTCATCACTGTACATACGCTCCTCAAGCAAAAGGCCTTGATCATCATAGTCATAAACCGTCTTTCGACAGCCATTGGTCATCTTTTCATTAAGGTTTATCAGGCGCTGATTGGCATCATAGTTATAAACAACTTCAATAGTGGGATTATCCTCATCGGTACATGTCAAAGTCTTCGTCAGATTGCCCTCCTCTCCGAAAGTATAAGCGATTCTTGACATAACAACATCCATCTCTGAATAAGCAACCTCTTCGACCAATCTCTGCTCTTCATCATAAGCATATTCTATCCGACTGACCTGCTTATCCTCCTGATCTCGGACATAGGTCTCCATGCGCCTACCTTTTTTGTCATAACAGTGAATCTCCCTACGCTGACAACTATCTCCCCCTTCGACACTATATTTTTCTGTGAGTCGTCCCCTATTATCATATGCATATGAGGTCTCGATGGAGTAACCGTCGATATTATATGAGGTCTCAAAAGTAAGCTTTTCCTCCTCATCAAAGAAAAGACACTCTGAGATCACCAAGATGAGATCATCCTTCCGCACAGAGTCTCCGCTGAAATGATTGTAAGCATCTTGATGTTTGTAATAAAAACTCGTACAAGCCTTGACTCTCCCTGAAAGCGAATAATCGGATAAGTTGGAAACTCCTTTATACTCTCGACGTTTGGTATGTGTGCAAGCAACACAACCAAGCAACATTGCTACGACTATGAGACTAAATCTATTCATCAAAATTGCTACTACTTAATAGGGCTTATTTATAATACTTCAGTTGACGCTCGGTGACAATCCTTGTAGGATCTTGCTCTCCATCATTCAGATGAACAGTAGTCATACGAGTCCAATTCCCCTCCTTATCGTATTCGTATTCCATCGAAGCAACATACAAATGCCCCTCAATAGGAAATGAAGTTGACTCCTCTATAAGTCCCCCCATCTTGTCATACTTATACTTGCTATGCAGACTGATAACCAATGTATCGTCCTCTGACATGGAGAAGTATACCGTCTCGGTGAGCCTGCCCATATCATCATAAGAACGTTGAGTCCTGGCAGAGATTTCACCGTCAGGGCTATAAGTCTCCGAGAGTATCGGGTTCCCTTTTTCGTCAAGAGTCTCCAGATACCTATACTCTAAACCTCCACTATGATCATAGACCTTGGTTTCACTCCCTACCCTTTTACCTTCAATATTACGGGAAACTATAAGTTCGCTTGCGAGCAAACCATCAGCATTATATGTCAAAGAGCCCACAAGGCTATCCTTATCGTTGTATGAAAAGGACACACGACTCTCCGACCCATCACTCAAGGAGACGCGCTCTTCGATGAGAAGCCCTTTTGCATCATAGGCACGAGTAATTTTGTCTCTCCCACCCTCTATCCGATAGGTCTCGGTCTCAATCAGATGGTTATTGCTGTCAAAAACGTGTGTGTCCCTCTGAGAGACGATAGAGTCTCCTGTCACAACTGACATTTCAATAAGATTACCGGAAACATCATAAACGTATTGCCTGACTTCAACGCGCTCATCCACATAAGTTAATTCTTCTCTCTGTAATCGCCCGAAATCGTCGTAGACATAGGAAATTGTACGTATGTCATCGTCACCATTCCTCTCATCAGACAAGATCTTTCCAACCTCATCAAACGACCGGACACCATCATAGTACGACATTTTACTATCTTGACCATCCTCCGAACTTACAGCATAAGCTACTGTATGAACAGACTTCACCTGCCCGAAAAGGCCATACTCAGAGAGGTTTGAAGTCCCCCCTTGCGATGATTTTTTATTGCTCTGTGTACAAGACATACCCAAAATCAATATCATTGCCAGTAATCCACAAATCTTAACTTTCATATACTGAACGCCTTGTTGAAATTGACCGCTGTTTTTATTTTCTCATGTACACCTTCAGACTTGAGAAGGATGAGATCACAACAAGTATATAAATTATCAGCACAAGCACCTCGGATTCTCTCTGATTTAGACAGGAGACTACGTATTTCTTGATTATTTCCACTTGCAATACAAATAAAAAAGCAGAGCCAAAGCAGGTGCTTTGGCTCTGCTTTTTTATTTATCAATTATTAGTCTTTAGATATCCAACTCCTTACAGATCTGAGCAATCTTTTCCTCGCATCTCTTTCGTGCCATACCAAGGTCAGCAGGAGAAGAAACAGGAGCTTGAACTTGAATATAAAACTTGATCTTTGGCTCTGTACCCGATGGACGGATAGAGAGCTTAGTCCCATCATTAGCCTTATATTGAAGCACATTGCTGGTAGTAGGCATATCGAGAGTAAAGACTTCTCCCTTGTCGAGCCACTGCCCCTTGAGATTTGAATAGTCAAGCACTTCTGTGATTGTAGAACCACCAAGAGACTTTGGAGGGTTGTTGCGGAAGTTTTTCATCATCGCATCTATCTCTTCTGCGCCGCTCTTACCGGGGCGCACGACAGATATACCCTTTTCAAGCGAGTAGCCATACTCGCAGTAGATCTTATCGAGCAATTGGTAGATGGTTAAGCCCTTATCCTTGGCCCAAGCTGCGATCTCTGCAAGGATAACACAAGCAGAAACGGAACTCTTATCACGGATGAAGTCTTCCCACAAGTAACCATAGCTCTCCTCTCCACCACCGAGGTATTCTTTTTTGCCCTCATTTTTACGGATGACGTCAGCAATCCATTTGAATCCGGTGTAACAGTCATATAGTTCGACATTGTTACGCTCCGCAATATTGCTGATAAGATCTGTGGTAACGATCGTCTTGACAAGATACTGATTACCATTGAGGCGCCCTTGTTCGCGTCGTCTTTCGATAGCGTAGTAAGCGTATAGGAGACAAGTCTGATTTCCATTGACAAGAACCCACTCGCCCTCGTTATTTTTCACAGCAGCACCGATACGGTCACCATCAGGATCACTCGCCATTACGAGTTCGGCATCCACTTCTTTGGCTCTTTCGATCGCCATCTTGAGAGCAGCAGGCTCTTCCGGATTAGGAGATTCTACAGTAGGAAAATTGCCACTGATGACATCCTGTTCAGGCACATTGAAGATATTGGTAAATCCCGCAGCTCTAAGAGCAGGAGGCACTATCTTTACGCCCGTCCCATGAATAGGCGTATAGACGATCTTTATGTCATGATGCTTCTTTACAATTTCTTGTGAGAGCATAGATCCAACGACAGCATCGATAAACTGCTCGTCCATCTCTGCGCCAAGGATGGTTATCATGTCTTTGGGACCATCAAACTTGATATCTGCCACCGATCTGATCTGATTGACCTCAGCGATGACATTACGGTCATGAGGAGCGATCATCTGTGCTCCATCACTCCAGTAAGCCTTATACCCGTTGTATATCTTGGGGTTGTGCGAAGCCGTGATCATAACACCACTTTGACAACCAAGCTCACGAATTGCGTACGAGATTTCCGGAGTAGGTCTGAGATCTTCAAACAAAAAGACCTTGATACCATTGGCTGCAAAGATACCTGCAGCAATCTCCGCAAATTTTCGGCTGTTGTTGCGACAATCATGCCCAATGACCACCTTGAGATCTTCGTTGGCACACTCCTTGATGATATAGTTGGATAGACCTTGTGTTGCAGCACCGACAGTGTATTTATTCATACGATTTGTGCCGGCACCCATGATACCTCTGAGACCACCGGTCCCAAACTCCAAGTCTTTGTAAAAAGCCTCGATGAGCGCAGTCTTATCCTCGCTCTCCATCATAGCTTTCACTTCAGCTTGAGTCTCTTGATCATACTCATTGCCAAGCCAACCCTGAGCTTTTGCAACGACCGTCTTCAATAGTTCTTCTTGTGACATAGTCTATAATATTTCAGTGTGAGAATTACCTAAGTCTAATGGAATATATCCAAATCAATCCTTAGACACAAATGTACCTATTTTTTATGAGATTAACTCTTTATAATACATTCCTTGTCGAATATCCTTTTCTTGAAGATAACGCAACACTTTGTGGGTAAAGACGTGATTCTTGATGTTCCATTTTGGCGCAATGAGAAGATCTGCCGGCGATGAAGACACAAACCTGTCGATGTATATATCCTCCCTCAGATGTGCGATGAGGTTCCCCAGGATCTCGAGATATTCGTCCGGAGAGAGCAGAGGGATAGAGGCAGGAGCTTTGAGGAACTCCTGTCCGAGGATAGTACCCTTAAGGATCTGGAGCTGGTGAAGTTTGATAGAGGTGATGGGCAACTTGGACAATTCAGATATATGATGTACAAAGTCTTCACGTCCCTCTCCCGGCAGTCCGATGATGAGATGAGCCCCCACGGGAATACCACGACGGGCTGTTTCCTCTATGGCATTGATGCTTGTCGCAAAGTCATGTCCCCTATTGATACGCTCCAGCGATGGATCCAAAGTAGACTCGACTCCATACTCTATGTATACAAATGTCTGACAAGAAAGTGTTTCAAAATAATCAAGCAACGCAGCAGGCATGCAATCCGGACGAGTACCGATGATGATACCTACAACATCCGGCACACTGAGAGCCTCCTCATACTTGGCAATCATCGCATCGATATCATCACCATAAGTATTGGTGTACGACTGAAAATAAGCAAGGTACTTCATCTCGGGGTATTTGTGGGAGAAGAACCTCTTGCCATCCTCTATCTGCTGTGTGATCGAGCCAAATTTTGATGTGTAGTCGGGAGTAAAAGATCTATTGTTACAATATGCACACCCTCCATGCCCGGACGCACCATCCCTATTGGGACACGTAAAGCCGGCATTTATGGAGATCTTTTGTACTTTGAAGGGAAAGATGCTCTGAAAATATTCTGTGAAATCTCTGTATGGTTTTTGAGATGCAGGGCGAAAATCGCTCATTGTTGTACCTATGTATAGTTTATGTTTGAAACAACAAGTTACTGAAAAAACAAAACCCCACAATATCCTTGTGGGGCATAAAAAGAAAAAGGCTGTCTCACGACAACCTTCAATCTAATATTAACCTAAAATCTAATACTATGAAAAACACAATGCAAAGGTAGCAACTATTTTTGATTTGTCAATACCACAAATCAAAAAACATGCCTCCAAAGCCCATAATTTAACCTATTTTATATATTGAGATAACAAATCAGATGAAAAGAAGCATTTTTTAAGAGTAAAAACCTACTCAGTCAAGAAAATCGTGCACCAGGCATCAAATTTTACGACATCATCTTTTCCGTACTTTGCAAGCCCTTTGCGGATCTTTTCCAAAGATTTCTCTTTCATCTCACCAGACTTGGAGAAGAACTTGTCTGCAAAGCATACGATCTGCTCCTCTATGGAAACAGGACACATTTCTCTATGAGGCAGATCCCAACCATTGGCTATAATCATTTCGAGTGTAAGTCCCATACCGGTATGACGCTCGCACACGAGAGCATGATCATGCAATCCTAAAGCTCGAAGGCGCTCGGCCCCCAAGTACCCGTGACGGATATATGGCGCCTCCCCATGACAGTCTATAGCAGGAGCGTGGCACGCATTGATCCCGATGTCATGGAGCATGGCAGACTCATAGACAAACCTCCTATCCACATCCCAGTCGGGATGGGCATCCACAATCTCCAAAGCTTTCTCCGCGACCTTACGGCTATGTTTGACCAATATACGATAAGCCTCTGAGGTCGGATCATAAAATTTCTCTATGATCTCAATAGGATCTATACTGTGCTGCACATCTTTATCCATAGCCTACTTACTGTCTTGTCACAGACGTAAGGACGCACTCGGCATAACCGACCTTGAGTTTTGCCCTCACTTTGAGCGGTATCAAGAACTCATCGTCTGTAACCCAGAGTTCCGCGGACTGATTCTTTTTCGAGAAAGCCTCATCTTCTATATTCAGAAACAGATGGATGACCTCCTTGTCCTGTCCGTCAGGCATACGCATCACATCCTTACCGGAGTAGACGATCTCACAAGGCACGATATCGTGTCCCACAGGGATGAGGAACCTCTCTCTGTAGTTGAGTCTCACCTTGGAGCGATCTATCCCGCGCACAATGTTAAATGCTGACTGCATATCCGCGACGACCTTATTGGAGTTTACTTGCAAGACAGTATCAATACGCAATTCATCGGAGGCATAGCGTTTCATCCTCACACGAGTTTTATTCGCCTCATAAGTGTAAGTCATCTCGTCAATAGAGTAATAACCTCCATCATCCGTCCTCTTCTCTGATCTCAGAGGAAGATTTTTATCACCATACAGGACTTCGAGGGTATCTCTCATCGAAAAAACGCTCTCAAATATCCCGGTCGTCCTAAACCTCACCTGTTGGAACCACTGTTCGTGCTTGGAGACTTTACTCGTCTTGATGACGGCAGTACCGGCAGTACCCTTGATGATTCCCCATCTGAAGTAGACATTATAGTGAAGTTGTTCGGGATTTTTGAACGTCGCAGATCTCTCATAGAGAGCAGCTCTATTGTCCTGAGCAACGATAGAACCTGCGAGAAACAAATTGCCAAAAAGAAGAAAAAGAATATTGAATATGTATCTTGATTTCATCATGATCAATGTTGAGTGAATAGCCAATACTACCGGGAGACTCCGACTCATGAGAGCAAACAGAGGGCCTCCTTGGGATAGTGACTTATCGCAAAGATATCATATTTTTTCAATATCCGTCTGTCAGGAGACATCTCAAAGGGTCTGAAAAAGGTTGTCTAACTTGCATTATCAAGTTAGACAACCTTTTTCATCAAGTTAGACACATTCATTTCGATGGTTCTATATCCTCCTCAAAACATCACCTGAAAAGGAGTCGAAAAAACGCTGGGCACTTTGTAAAAATAGACTAATCAAATAAGATATAAACACCGGAAGCATCGATGTGTACGAACCGACATTTTCGACTACGTGGCACTAAATCATACTCCCTATATGCCCAAGATTTATTATATTAGCAAATCTTTAGCCTTTCGGGACTAAGGAGAGATAACAGTCTATCAATATTATATTAACATTTTAAGTAATACAATGAAAAGATTATTTCTATCTGCAGTCCTACTGCTTATGGGGATCAACCTGTCTCAAGAAGCACAGGCTTGTACCGACCTCATAGTGGGACGCAAGGCTTCGACCGATGGTTCGGTCATCGTTAGTTATGCGGCAGACAGCCACACTCTCTATGGAGCACTCTACCACTGGCCTGCAGCCGTATGGCAACAGGGAGCTATGCTCAAGGTCTACGAGTGGGATACCGGTGCATACGGAGGAGAGATCGCTCAGGCAGGTCGCACCTACAATGTCATCGGCAACATGAATGAAAAACAGGTTGCCATCACCGAAAGTACATTCGGCGGTAGAGACGAGCTCCGAGGCACCGAGGGTATCATGGACTATGGAAGTCTCATCTATATTGCACTCCAACGCTCTGCCACAGCTCGTGAAGCGATCAAGGTGATGACCGGACTCGTAGACAAATATGGCTACAAGAGCAGCGGTGAGACATTTACCATAGCAGACAAAAATGAAGTCTGGGTAATGGAAATGATCGGTAAAGGCAAGGGTGAAAAGGGTGCTGTATGGGTGGCTATCCGTATCCCTGATGATTGCATATCTGCTCACGCCAACCAAGCTCGTATCCAACAGATACCGTTCAATGACAAAGAGAACTGTATGTACTCCAAGGACGTCGTAGAGTTTGCTCGCAAAAAAGGTTTCTATAATGGCAAGGACAAAGACTTCAGCTTCCAGAAGGTTTATGCACCATACGACTTCGGTGCTCTCCGTGGTTGCGAAGCTCGTGTATGGTCATTCTTCAACCGTTTTGCTGATGGCATGGACAAATACCTTCCTCTTATCACAGGCCATAATCCTGAAAACGAGCCTATGCCACTTTACGTAAAGCCAAACCGCAAAGTATCTGTGGCAGATGTCCGCGATATGATGCGTGACCACTACGAAGGCACACAGCTCGATATGACCCAAGACATAGGAGCAGGCCCTTATGCATGCCCTTACCGTTGGAGACCTATGACTTACAAAGTCGACGGTCAGGAGTATGTCAACGAACGTGCCATTGCGACTCAGCAATCAGGTTTTGTGCTTGTAGCTCAACTCCGCAATCACCTACCCGACTATGTAGGAGGTGTGTTGTGGTTCGCTGTCGATGATGCGGACATGGCTGTATTCACACCGATGTATGCATCTATGACTCGTGTACCTGAATGTTACAGCGAAGCCAACGGTGACTTGCTTACATTCTCATGGACTTCGGCATTCTGGATGCACAACTGGGTAGCCAACATGGCTTACAATAAGTACAGCTACATGATCAAGGATATCCGTAAGGTACAGAGCGAACTCGAGTCTAAGTTCTTGACCATGCAACCGATGATCGAAAAGTATGCTATGGAGCTCGGTCAGAAGGACGAAAAAGCTGCTGTAGACTTCCTCACCGGATACTCTTGCACCGAAGCCGACATGGCTACTGCTCGTTGGAAAGATCTCGGAACTTATCTCCTTATAAAATATATCGACGGTAATGTGAAGAAGGAAAAAGATGGCAAATTTGAACGCACAAGTGACGGCATGCCTGTCTCTCCACATCAGCCGGGCTATGACCAAGAGTACTACAGACGTATCGCTGAACAGACCGGTGACCGCCTGAAAGTGAAGAAATAAGACCGAGCGGTCGGTTCGACACAAACCCGTAAAAGAGGTTGCACAGAGGATATATACCCTGCGTGACCTCTTTTCTGTTGAGGTAAAAGACATATAGAAGTTCCAAAGTTAGAGAAAGACAGATTGCGTATTTTATAACAATTTGTTGTACCTTAGTCTGTTCAAAATATTGATTCGGAAAATGTCATGAAAGAAGAGCAGTTTGTTTATACCAAAGAAGATATACAGGCAGCACTCGAAGCTCTCCAACGTGGAGAGATCATCCTCTATCCGACCGACACGATATGGGGTATAGGCTGTGATGCAACCAACACAGAGGCAGTAAAAAAGATCTACGCCATCAAGCAACGTGAAGATGCAAAAGCACTCATAAGCATAATAGACAGCAATGCAAAATTGCAGGGGCTGATGGATGAGGTTCCGGAACTGGCCTACGATCTCACGGAGCTTGCGACCGAACCTCTCACAATCATCTATCCCAATGTGAGAGGCTTGGCCCCTAATCTATTGGCCGAAGACGGCAGTGCAGGCATCCGCATCTGCAATGAGCCCTTTTGCAAGGTTCTGTGCCAACGCTTCAAAAAGCCGATTGTCTCGACATCAGCCAATATTTCGGGAGAAACTGCGCCAAGATTTTTTACAGAGATCTCACCCGCCATCATCGAGGCAGTAGACTATATAGTTAGGTATCGCCGGGACGATAACCGCCCTCACAGTGCGTCAAAGATCATGAAGTTGAATATCGATGGGTCGTTTGTCCTCATCCGTTAATGCCTCCCGTCAATACTGAAAAGCATGAAAAAAGTTTTAGAAGATAAGTTCTTTACATTTTTGAAATGGAGAGAGGAAAACATCAAAGAGCCTGTCTTTATAAGTATCCTCAGTCTCGTCGTCGGGATAGCTTGTGCTCTTGTGGCTGCTCTGCTCAAGGGAGCAATCCATCTCATACAGAATTTTGTGACGTCCCGGCTGGTTTTCGATGGTTTGGATCTTGGCTTTTTGATCTTTCCGGTCATAGGGGTACTGCTTGCAGGACTTTTTGTCAAGTACATCGTCAAAGATGATATAAGCCACGGGGTAACCAAGATACTTTATGCCCTCTCCCAACGAAAGAGCCGTATCAAGCCACACAATATGTGGACCTCTCTTGTAGCCTCTTCAGTCACAATAGGTATGGGGGGATCGGTAGGAGCCGAAGCTCCGATCGTCCTCACGGGCTCTGCTATCGGGAGCAATATAGGGCGTCTCTTCCGTCTTGATCAAAGGAATCTCATGTTGCTTGTCGGCTGTGGAGCGGCAGGAGCAGTCTCAGGAATCTTCAAAGCTCCTATTACAGGACTTATCTTCGTCATCGAGGTACTGATGCTCGACCTGACATTGACCTCTGTACTGCCTTTGCTGATCTCATCGGTGACGGGAGCGACGATGGCATACGTCCTGTTTGGCACAGATGCGATGTTCTCATTCAGTATGTCGGAGACTTTTGAATTGGATAGCATACCTCTTGTACTACTGCTCGGTATCTGCTGCGGGCTGGCATCTCTATACTTCACCAAGATATCCTTTTCACTTGAAAAGAAGATGAAATCCATCTCCATCTATCGACGTCGCTATCTTATATCTGCATTTATGCTCAGTATCCTCATCTTCATATTGCCGTCGCTGTATGGGGAGGGATACCAGACAATCAGCAGTCTGATAGATGGAGATCCACAGGACGTCATGACGGGATCGTTCTTTGCTCTCTTGGGCGACGGTCTATGGGTACTCCCGCTGTTTGTCTTGCTCAGCTTGCTTTTCAAGGTCTTTGCAACCGTGGCAACGAACTCCGGAGGCGGAAGCGGTGGAGTCTTCGCACCTTCGCTCTTCGTGGGAGCTTTGGTAGGGTTTCTTTTTGCCCATCTTATAGGCTTGCTCAATGGAGTGGATGCACTGAGCTTTATCTTCCCCCACCTCTCAACAAAGAACTTTGCCCTCATGGGCATGGCAGGAGTAATGGCAGGGGTCATGCACGCTCCGCTCACAGGGACGTTCTTGATCGCTGAACTTACGGGTAGCTATTCGCTCTTCTTACCGCTCCTACTCGTTTCGATCAGTTCGTACGCTACCATCAAAGTCTTTCTACCCCACAGTATATATTCGTTGCGTCTTGCTGAAAAAGGTAAACTTCTCACACACCACAAGGACAAGGCCGTCCTCACCCTTATGCAGGTGGACAACGTCATCGAAGAAAACTTCAGCCGCCTACATCCCGATATGACACTCGGAGATATGGTACGTGTCTTCAGCGAAAGTCAGCGCAACATCTTCCCTGTGATCAACGATAACAACGAAATAATGGGAGTCGTTATGTTGGACAACATACGAAACATCATGTTCAGATCTGAGTTGTATGATAGATTCAAGGTTTCGAAGTTCATGACATCCCCCCCCGCCAAGATTGTCTCGGACATGAACATGGAAGAAGTCATGGATATCTTTGATGATGTCAATGCATGGAATCTTCCGGTTATAGATACCGATGGCAAATACCTTGGTTTTGTCTCCAAGTCAAGAATATTCAACACCTACAGAAACGTCCTTATCAATAACTTCAACGGAGACTAAATACATACCAACATGAATATATCTTCTGCAAAGGACCTCAAGATTGTTTTTCTTGGGACCCCTGACTTTGCCACACATATTCTCCGCAGACTCGTAGAAACGGAGCACAACATCGTCGCAACCGTCACAATGCCGGACAAGCCTGCAGGTAGAGGACACAAGCTACAGCCATCATCAGTGAAGATGTATGCAGTGGAACAGGGCATCCGCGTACTCCAACCCGAAAGACTCAAGGATGAGGTATTTCTATCCGAACTTCGTTCTCTGCAAGCAGACCTGTTCATCGTTGTAGCTTTCCGTATGCTTCCCGAAGAAATTTGGGCCATGCCTCCACGTGGGACATTCAACCTTCATGCCTCACTACTTCCGAAGTACAGAGGCGCAGCCCCCATACAACACGCCATACTGAATGGAGAATCGGTCACCGGCGCAACTACATTTTTCCTGGACAAAGAGATCGATACCGGAAGGGTACTCATGCGTCAAGAAGTACCATTGGCTCCGAATGAGACTGCAGGAACACTCCATGACAAACTTATGGAAATCGGAGCCGAACTCGTCGTAAAGACAGTTGATCTCATTGCCACAAACAAGGAGGTTCACTCTACACCTCAAATGGAGATGTGCGAAAACATTGCTCAGCTACCAACGGCGCCCAAAATATTCAAGGAAGATAGACTACTTTCGTTCTCCTCCTCTATAGCCATAGAGATCGACAGGCGGATCCGTGCAATGTCTCCCTACCCCACAGCCATAGCAAGATGGGAAATGTCCGACGGTGCATTCGTAGAGGTCAAAGTCTTTGATGCCGAACTGATCAACGCAACCCAATGCCTGCCCGCAGGTAAAATACAAGCCTCTAAAGAAGGAATACTCATCGGGACAAAAGAAGGTGACATTTTACTAAAAACAATACAGTTACCCTCGAAGCGTCCTATACCGGCCAAGGATCTTGTAAACGGGTTCGATCTTGCTACGATAGTGAAAGTTCATTGACATTGGTAAGTCCCCTCGTAATTCATACACAAAAAAGGCATCGGTGGTTATCACCGATGCCTTTTTTATTTTTGGAATAACTCTATCAGAGTTTAGGTCCTGCAGCAACGAGAGCCTTACCGGCGTCATTACCTGTAAACTTATCAAAGTTCTTGATAAATCTCTGAGCAAGATCCTTAGCCTTTTCTTCCCATTGAGAAGCATCTGTATAAGTGTCACGAGGATCAAGGATAGCCGGATCAACTCCAGGAAGAGCTGTTGGCACCTTGAAGTCGAAGTATGGTATTGACTTTGTCTCTGCCTTGTCGATAGAGCCATCAAGGATAGCATCGATAATACCACGAGTATCCTTGATAGAAATACGCTTGCCTGTGCCATTCCAACCTGTATTGACAAGATAAGCAGTAGATCCGTTTGCCTCCATCTTCTTCACGAGTTCTTCAGCATATTTTGTCGGATGAAGTGATAGGAACGCTGCACCGAAACAAGCCGAGAATGTAGGAGTGGGCTCTGTGATACCACGCTCTGTACCCGCAAGTTTTGCAGTAAATCCTGAAAGGAAGTAGTACTTGGTCTGCTCAGGAGTAAGAATAGATACCGGAGGAAGCACACCAAACGCATCGGCAGAAAGGAAGATCACCTTCTGTGCGTGACCTGACTTGGATACAGGTTTAACAATATTGTCGATGTGATAGATAGGATAAGACACACGAGTATTCTCAGTCACAGACTTATCAGTGAAATCGATCTTACCATCCTTATCAACAGTCACATTTTCGAGAAGGGCATCACGACGGATAGCATTGTAGATGTCCGGCTCATTTTCCTTGCTTAGATTGATCACCTTAGCGTAGCAACCACCCTCGAAGTTGAAGACACCATCATCATCCCAGCCATGCTCGTCATCACCGATGAGCTGACGCTTAGGATCGGTAGAGAGAGTTGTCTTTCCGGTACCTGAAAGGCCGAAGAATATCGCAGTCTCCCTGCCATCCATGCTTGTGTTTGCAGAGCAGTGCATAGCCGCCATGCCATTGAGAGGGAGGAGATAGTTCATGTAAGAGAACATACCCTTCTTCATCTCACCTCCATACCAAGTGTTGATGATGACCTGCACCTTTTCGGTAAGGTTGAAGACGACTGCAGTCTCACTATTGAGACCAAGTTCTTTATAGTTTGTGACCTTCGCCTTAGAAGCATTCATGATGACAAAGTCCGGTTCACCGAAATTCTTCAACTCTTCCTCGGTAGGACGGATAAACATGTTGGTCACAAAGTGAGCCTGCCATGCCACCTCCATGATAAACCTGAGTTTGAGACGAGAGTTTGGGTTCGCTCCGCAGAAAGCATCGACGACAAAAAGCTTTTTATCAGAAAGTTCCTTGGTCGCAATCTTCTTGATTTCCTTCCAAGCCTCTTCCGTCACCGGCTTGTTATCATTGGTATACTCAGGAGAAGTCCACCAGATGGTATCTCTCGTAGTATCGTCCATGACGAAGAACTTGTCCTTGGGTGAACGCCCTGTATAGTCGCCGGTCATGACGTTCACTGCGCCCAATTCAGTCAATTGTCCTCTTTCAAAACCCTGAAGGTCTGGTCTGGTTTCTTCATTATAAAGAGTATCATACGAAGGATTGTAGATGATCTCCTTCACCCCTGTGATACCATACTTGCTTAGATCGATAGTTGTCATAGTAAAACGATAAAATCTATTTAATGATTATTTAGTTACAAATTTCTTCTAAATATAGAAAAAAAGCCGGAGCAAACACTACTCGTTTGTAATATCAGTAGAAACAAAGTTAAGTTTTTTTCATCATAAAGCAAGCGCAATATAGAATTATTTCTACATTAAATCCTCGATCTATCCATTCGTTTCTCAAGATATATCGCACTTGTTTACAACAGGATGTTTCACCACACGAAATGACATCAAAATGGCTTATAAATCCTCCCTAAACAATCAAAGATCAGCAAGAGAGATACAACGTTTAGTTGAGGAACAGCCTCATTATATGCACTGTTGAGAACGCTGAAAAAGGTCGTCTAACTTGAAGTATTAATATGGCTACCTTGACTCATCAAGGTAGCCATATCGATTTTTAGGGTTAGAGACTTGCCATTTATCCCTTGCTCAAGACAAAGACGAACAAGATCGAGAAGTTTTGACAAATATCACATTTATCATAAGTGATTTCAGTCTCTCACGAACGCGCTCTATCACTTCATCATTTCGCAAAAAGTAAAGCGCAACGACAATCCGGTCCAACGGAATCGTTGCGCTTTGCAATATTTTTTCCTTACGTAATTACTCGCTTACTTTACTTCCCAAGTTGCGATGCGATTGAGATGCTGTTGAAGCGTTTCTTTACCGCTCTTTGCCTGTACTTCTGCAATCTGTTGAGCAACCGCCACTTCGTATGATGGAGCTGCAACATCACGAATGACACCCATAGCAAGAGGCATATCATCTTGCATCATCGCAAGCATGGTGTGTAGGACAGGCGATGGTTCGTGTGCATCATGCACCAAGATATCATCCATAGTGTATCCATCCTGGCCGATAGTCACAGCCTTGAGCTGAAGACCTTCGAGGACAATACCCTTATCCTTATTCTTACCATAGATCATCTTTTCGCCATGGCGGAGATAGATCGTACGTTCTTCACGGATCTCGCGGTCAGAGTACTCTCTGTGGATACCGTTGTTAAAGATGACACAGTTAACAAGGACCTCAAGCACCGCGGCACCTTGGTGCTTCGCGGCAGAGATCATACACTCTTGAGTCATCTTCATATCCACATCAAGTGAACGAGCGAAGAACTTACCACGAGCACCGAAAACAAGTTCAGCCGGGATGAATGGATCTTCGACAGTACCGAAAGGTGAACTCTTTGTCACAAATCCACGAGGAGATGTAGGAGAGTACTGTCCCTTGGTAAGACCATAAATCTTGTTGTTCATCAACACGATATTGAGATCGATATTACGTCTCAATGCATGGATGAAGTGGTTACCACCGATAGCAAGACAGTCACCGTCACCTGTGATGAGCCATACACCAAGATCAGGGTTAGCAGTCTTTACACCGGTAGCTATGGCAGCCCCACGTCCATGGATAGAGTGGAAGCCATAGGTATTCATGTAATATGGAAGACGTGACGAACATCCGATACCTGAGACTACAACAGTATCTTCAGGAGCGACACCGATCTCAGCCATAGCCTTATGCAAAGATGCCAAGACAGCGTGGTCACCACAACCGGGACACCACTTTACGAGCGAATCATTCTTAAAGTTCTTTGCCTCGTACTTTACTCCTTCAAGAGTAGCTTTATCTATTTTTCTTTCCATTGTCGATGTCCAAATTATGCATTATTATCCATAATCTTACTAATCTCTTCAACAAGGCGTGTCACCTTGAATGGCTGTCCCTTCACGCGGTTAAATCTGATGATATTGAGGTGTGGAAGCTCGCCACCAAGATACTTGGCAAACTGACCCATGCTCTGTTCACAGACAATGACATTCTTGAAGCGTGACAACACCTCATTTGTATTGAGAGGCAGAGGCTTGATAAACTTAAACTGAGCAAACGCAACCTTGCGACCGGCTTTGCGCAACTGGGTCATAGCCGAATGAAGGTGGCCATAAGTGCTACCCCATCCTACGATGATATTGTCTGCATCTTCATCTCCAAAGACCTCGAGCTGAGGGATGTCATAAGCGATACGGCGTACCTTCTCTTCGCGGAGGTTGACCATGAGTTGGTGATTGTCAGGATCAGTAGAGATCACACTTGTCACGTTATCTTTTTCAAGACCACCGACTCTGTGCTCAAATCCCTTCATGCCTGGGATACCCCAATAACGCACCTTTGTTTCTTCGTTACGGAAATATGGTTTCCAAGGCGCTTCACCCTTATATTGATCTGCATATGGAGGCTTGATCTCAGGATAAGATGCGATTTCAGGTACTCTCCAAGCAGTAGCACCATTTGCCACGTAAGCATCCGAAAGCATGATGACAGGAGTCATGTGCTCAAGGGCTATCTTAGCCGCCATAAATGCTGTATCAAAACAGTCTGCAGGACTGAGAGAAGCAACGACAGGGATAGGCGACTCACCATTACGACCATATAATGCTTGTAGGAGATCAGACTGTTCACTCTTTGTAGGAAGACCTGTAGATGGACCACCACGCATGACGTCCACGATGACAAGAGGGAGCTCAGTCATCATTGCAAGACCGAGGGCTTCGCTCTTGAGCGCAAGACCGGGACCGGAAGTTGTAGTCACAGCAAGGTCACCGGCATAAGAAGCTCCGATAGCGGTACAGATACCTGCGATCTCGTCTTCAGCTTGAACTGTCTTGACTCCCATTGCTTTGAACTTCGATAGTTCGTGCAAGATGTCAGTAGCAGGAGTGATAGGATAACTACCGAGGAAGAGGTCACGACCGGACTTTTCCGATGCTGCGACAAGTCCGAGAGCAGTAGCCTTGTTACCATTTATATCTACATAGTGTCCGGGGAGGGCCTTCTTTTCATTGGCTTCGATGCGATAAGTCTTGGCAGAAAGATGGGTATTCGCACCATAATTGTATCCATCCACGAGGGCCTTGATGTTTGCACGGAGGACATCCTGCTTCTTGCCGAACTTCTTGGACAACATATCCTCTGCCGGAGTTATATCCTTGCTGAAGAGCCAGCAAATGAGACCGAGGGCAAACATATTTTTACATCTCACGATACCCTTCATATCGAGACCCGAATCCTTGAGCGAATCTTTGATCATCGTTGTGACAGGGACAGAGAGCACCTCTACGCCATTGAGGCCAAGTTCCAAAAATGGATCTCCGGATGTAAACAAAGCCTTCTGCAGATCATTTGCAGCAAACGAATCCTCATCGATGAGTACGATAGCGTTTTTCTTGATCTGTAAGGCATTCACTTTGAGTGCTGCCGGGTTCATAGCCACAAGTACGTCAGCGTAATCACCGGGAGTTAGGATACCCGATGTACCTATACGCACTTGGAAGCCCGACACACCGGAGAGTGTACCCTGCGGGGCTCTGATTTCTGCAGGATAGTCCGGAAATGTTGAAATCTCGTTACCTAAGATAGCAGACACGTCAGAAAAGAGGCTTCCTGTAAGCTGCATCCCATCACCTGAGTCACCCGAAAATCGTATTACGATTTCCTCACGACTCTCGATCATTGGTTCTTGATTCATTGGTCGAAAAAATTAGTGTATATATTAGATGGTTGTTTTTGTCCAACAATAGTACTTGTATTCAATTTCGCGTCAAAGTTAGTCATTAAAATGATATATAAGCACTAATCTTCAAGAATTTAATATCAACCAAAAAATTCTTCTATTTTTCCCCGATTATTTTTACACTTTTCTGCTTGTCCCGGACCTCTTTATCGACACTTTGGATTTAGTTTATAGCACTTTAGAGGGGATTGACTCCAATACTCACCATCCGAGAGCATCGATAAGAGCACAAAGACTCCGAGGTCAAAACCGCACTCCCTCACACAATTCTCTACGCTCACAAAAAGGTTGTCTAACTTGAGATGTCAAGTTAGACACATTGATTCATCAAGGTAGGCACATCGATTTCGAAGGTTCTACTTCTTGTTTTTTTGCACAGACCGACTCACGAGACTCAGACGGGCATACACTCATGCCGGTTTCCGCCTCAAAAGCAAGAAAACAGCTATATTTGCTGCAAGAAAATAAAATAAATTCTCACGAAATTTCAAAATCCAATCATCCGAATGAAATCCAGAATCCTTTCGGGCCTATCATATGCCCTTGTCACAACAATCCTCGCCGGAGGATGCACCGGAAAGACCAATCAAGACAACGCTCATACCGGAGAACTCAAAGGAAATGTAAAATCGTTCACGGAGAGTGAATACTTCGTGAACGAAGAGATCGACAAGGCAGAGATAGAAAATCTTATGGAGAAGGGATCCTATGCCTACGATGCTCAGGGCAATATCCTTGAATACATCTCATACGACGGCCAAGGAGACATCATCTATAAGATGATATATACTTATGACGAAAGAGGTAATATGATTGAGGTAGCATCTATCCTACCCGACAAGACTCTGAGTGAAAAGGAGACTTACATCTACAATGAGAATAATAAAGTCATCGAGAAGCACATATATACCTCCGATAACATTATAGACGAAAAGAGAGTATATACTTATGACAACAAAGGGATCTTGATCAAAGAAATGGCTTATGACAAGGATGGCTCTGTGAGTGAAAAGATCATCTTCGTCTATGACGACAAAGGCAATGAGGTCGAGAGAAGTTATCATAATTACGATGGGTCGACTGCCAAACAAACATCCATCTATGACGAAAGAGGCTATAAGATTGAGACTGTCTATTACACTTCTGAAAACGGATATGAGGGCAAGACACACTTTAAGTATGATGATGCCGGCAACGAAATCGAGTGGAGATATTATGAAGCTGATGACTCCTTCGGCAAAACGATAAAAATGGGCTATGATGACAAAGGCAACAGAACGGAAGAGACAGAATACGGGGCTGACGGCTCAGTGAGATACAAAAACATCTGCAAGTACGAATACGATGAGAAAGGAAATTGGATCAGACGCCAGAGGTTCACTCAAGATTCAGAGAACCAAAAGCTCATACCTCAATCTATCACCGAGCGTACAATAGAGTACTGGAATTGATATCATCTCCCGTCTCAAAATAAGAGAAGCCCGCGGTATCACAGAAGGCTCTAACCACGTTAATACAGTCGATAGTTTACATAAAGTCTTGACCATGGGCTATTAGCTCTTTTTGAGTATATTTGTACGATTTTTCACCTTAGAACTAACACATATAATATATAGCAATGAAAATCAACTTTGTAGAAGAGCTCCGTTGGAGAGGGATGATCAGCGACATGATGCCCGGCACTGAGGAGATACTCTCCAAGGAAATGGTCTCTGCTTACGTGGGTATAGACCCTACCGCAGACTCTCTGCACATCGGACACCTCGTAAGTGTCATGATGCTTAAGCATCTACAACGTGCCGGACACCGTCCCATCGCCGTCATTGGCGGTGCGACAGGTATGATCGGCGACCCATCTATGAAATCTGCCGAACGCAATCTCCTTGATATCGAGACGCTCCGCCACAACCAAAGGGCTATCGGTGAGCAGCTCAAGAAGTTCCTCGACTTCGACAGTAAGGAGCCCAATGCGGCAAAGCTGGTAAACAATTACGATTGGATGAAGGACTTCTCGTTCCTTGACTTCATTCGTGATATCGGTAAGCACATTACTGTCAACTATATGATGGCAAAAGACTCTGTGAAGAAGCGTCTATCGGGCGAAGGCAACAGCGGTTTGTCATTCACTGAATTTTCGTACCAACTCCTCCAAGGGTACGACTTTCTCTACCTCTATGAGCATGAGGGTGTCAGACTTCAGATGGGTGGTTCTGACCAATGGGGTAATATCACCACCGGCTCTGAACTGATCCGTCGCAAGATCCAAGGGGAAGCCTATGCTTTGACTTGTCCTCTGATCACAAAAGCTGACGGTGGAAAGTTTGGCAAGACAGAGAGCGGCAATATATGGCTTGATCGTCGTTATACATCGCCATACAAGTTCTACCAATTCTGGCTCAATGTCAGTGACGATGATGCTGCAAAGTACATCAAGATATTTACAACCCTTACACGGGAAGAGATAGTTGCTCTTGAGGCAGAGCAGACCGCTGCTCCACACCTACGCCCACTACAGAAGCGTCTGGCGGAAGAGGTGACGATCATGGTACACTCTCGTGAAGACTACGAGACAGTAGTCAAAGCATCGGAAATACTCTTCGGCGCAGGTACAAAGTCTACCATGAGAGAGATAGATGAGGAGACCTTCCTTTCCGTCTTCGAAGGAGTGCCAATGGCTGAAGTCTCTACGGATAAGTTTGATGGAGAGACCTCCCTCTTGGATTTACTCGTGGAAGACTGCGGATTTTTCCCCTCCAAGGGAGAGCTTCGCAAGCTCATTAAGAGCGGAGGGGTGAGTCTCAACAAAGAAAAGATACAAGATGAGCGTTATAACGTCACTAAGGAAGACTTGATCAACGGTAAGTACATGATCGTACAGCGCGGTCGCAAAAACTACTTCCTCGTCAAAGTCGCCTAAGATCTTGAGGTCACGTATGACACAAAAATCAATATGAGTCAAGGGGTGGTGCAGTTACAATGGTAACTACATCACCCTTTTTTACAGCACCAAAATAAATACCTGAATATATCGCAGATAAAATGGAACAACACGAAACGACAGTGAAACTGACTCCTGTCCGCAAAGGCATAGTCGGGGTACAGTTTTTATTTGTAGCTTTTGGGGCTACTGTACTTGTCCCACTCCTGGTGGGATTGGATCCCTCGACAGCTCTCTTCTCCGCAGGGATTGGTACTCTGATCTTCCACATGGTTACAAAGGGCAAAGTCCCCATCTTTTTGGGGAGTAGTTTTGCTTTCATTGCGCCGCTTATCAAAGCAACAGAACTTTATGGTCTCGAAGGTGCTCTTTTTGGCATTTTAGGTGTGGGGCTGGTGTACCTTGTCATGAGCGCTTTGGTGAAAGCTCAAGGGGTCAATGTTGTGAGAAGACTCTTCCCTCCCGTAGTTATCGGACCGGTCATCATCCTCATAGGTCTGAGTCTCTCTTCGGCAGGAGTCAACATGGCAAAGAGCAACTGGATACTTGCGCTTATCTCCCTGACAACTGCCGTTATCGTGACGATATATTCCAAAGGATTGCTGAAACTGATACCGATCTTTTGTGGTATAGCCGTAGGTTGTATTGTAGCTGCAGTAATGGGCAAGATGGATATGTCTGCGGTTGCGGATGCTCCTTGGTTTGGACTCCCCAAGCTGGCAATACCCAAAACGTTCTCTTGGGAACCAATCCTATTTATGATACCGGTGGCAATCGCTCCGGTGATCGAACACATAGGAGACGTCTATGTCGTGAATACAGTGACAGGCAAAGACTTTATCAAAGATCCGGGTCTACATCGGACTCTCCTCGGAGACGGACTCGCATGTATGGCAGCCAGCATCATGGGAGGACCTCCCGTAACTACTTATTCGGAGGTTACAGGTGCAATGTCGCTAACTAAAGTAACCGACCCTGCTGTCATACGTATCGCAGCGGTGACGGGCATAGTCTTCTCCCTCATCGGCAAGGTAAGTGCTCTTCTCAAGAGTATACCTGAGGCCGTATTGGGGGGTATAATGCTTCTCCTTTTTGGAACGATCGCAAGTACGGGGATTGTCAACCTCATGCACAATAAGATCAACATGACCGACACCCGTAACATCGTCATCGTATCGATCACCCTCACGTTGGGCATCGGTGGTGCAGTAGTCAACTACGGTAATTTCACCCTCTCCGGCATCGGTCTGTCAGCCGTGGTAGCTGTACTACTCAACCTCATCCTACCGAAACCCTGTAAAGACAAATCAAAAACAAAAGAGGAGTCAAAGGCAGAAGAGCAAGCAAAATAAACAGAGCTTTTTCGGGCACTGAAAAATATATCCCCCTTGGAAAAAAGATAACCATTCTCTTCAAGGGGGATTTCTCTATTCTACAAGTAGCCTGAAGAAGGCTTTATAAAGAATCGGGAGAAAGAGCAATACGAAGAGTTTTTCCTATCTTTGGCGAAATACAAAACTGCAAGGGACTTATTTACTATGCGATATACATATATACTTTTCTCTCTACTCCTTTCAATATCAACTGCATGGGCGCAAAGGATGCCCAACCTTCTGGCAGATGTCCAATCCCGAGCTTTTGAATATGCAGATTCGGTAATGAAAGGGATGAGTGATAAGGAAATACTTGCGCAATTTATCATGCCCATGGTATGGCCGACAACAGACCCCAAAGCGCTCAAAGAATGGGATGACATGGTAAGTAACAAAAAGTATGGAGGGGTACTCTTCCAAAAGGGAGATCCCAAAGTACAACTATCTATGATCAACCACATGCGCAAGAAAGCAAAAATCCCCATGCTCGTATCGGCAGATGCCGAATGGGGGCTTTCCATGAGACTCTCAAACACGTTGCGCTACCCCAAAAACACCATGCTCGGAGCAGCAGACGACACTTCTCTCACCTACCGATACGGCAAGGCTGTTGCTTATGAGATGAAGCGTATGGGAATACATATCAACTTTGCTCCGACAATAGACGTCAACAATAATCCCAAAAATCCCGTCATAGGTGTGCGGAGCTTTGGCTCTGATCCGGAGAAAGTTTCGGCTCTCGGGATAGCTTTTTCGATGGGGTTGGAGAGTGAAGGAGTACTTTCTTGCGCCAAACATTTTCCCGGTCATGGCAATACGGACGTAGACTCCCACAAAGGGTTACCAACGATCAAAGGCTCGAGAGAAGCTCTCGATGAGATCGAGTTAGCTCCGTTCAAGCAGTACATAAACAAGGGGCTTGGGGCGATTATGGTAGGTCATCTCAAAGTGCCTGCCCTCAAAACCGGAGCACGTCCTACCTCCCTCTCAAAAGCCGTGGTAACGGATCTACTAAAGCATGAAATGGGATTTAAGGGGCTCGTTGTCACCGACGGACTTGGTATGGAAGGAGCCCTTACAGATAAGTCTCTCTCGGTAGCAGTAGAGGCCTTCAAGGCAGGGAATCATGTACTCTTGGCATCTGTAAATCCAAGTAAAGATCTATCCTCCCTTCATGTAGCGTTGATGAGTGGAGAGATCAATCGCGAGGAGATGATCCAACGTTGCCGAGAACTGCTTGCCATCAAATGGGCGGTAGGAGCACATATTGCAACACCATTGACTGCTGAAAGACTTTATGAAGACCTATCTCCCACAGCTCACAAGGCATTGATAGAGGAGATCAATGACAAAGCGATGACTTTGCTGAAAAATGAGTCCAACACCATACCTCTTCCCTCTCCAAAAAGCGGAAAAGTAGCGCTTCTCAGATATGGATCACAAGCCTGTGGCACTTTGCTAAAAACAATGAAGAAGCATTCACAGATAGCCACATTCACTCTGACACCCACATCCTCTCAGGCTGAAAAGGACAATGTATATTCACAACTAAGAAAGTATGAGACAGTGATCATCGCCTTGACATCAGACAAACTCAAAGGTGAAGGTGAGCTGGTAGCTCTTGCAAAGGCGACCCGAACCGTATTGGTATGCATGGCATCACCGTACACCCTACTCTCTTTTGACAAGGTCATTCCACATTGTAAAGCCATCGCCGTGGGGTATGAGTTGACGACGGGAGCTCAACGGTCTATGGGAGACGCCTTATGGGGAGGCAAAACCTTTGAGGGGAAGCTACCCGTAGACCTCACCCCTCTTTTCAGATCAGGCATGAACAACACTACTCCCGAGACACGACTTGGAGAGTCTGAACCGGAACGTGTCGGTCTGTCCTCGTCGAGACTCAAAGAGATAGACAATATCGCTCTCGAAGGGCTCAAGAAAGGAGCATATACGGGTTGTCAGGTTTTGGTAGCCAAAGAGGGAAAGATCATCTACAATAAAGCCTTTGGAGTCAAAGGCAAGACAGACAAGGACAGTGTGACGACAGAGACATTGTATGACCTGGCATCAGTAACCAAGGCCATAGCCACGGTACCTCTGACGATGATAGCCTCAGATGCAGGGCTTGTAAATACGGATATCCCGATAGCACACTACCTGCCCTACCTCAAACACAGCGATAAAGACAGGATCAAGGTCTCAGATCTTCTTCACCACACAGGGGGGATGCCCGCAGGCATCCTTTTTTATCAGTCTCTCATAGATCCATCGTCATACACCCCACCCCTGATATCTCATCGTCGCAAGAAAGGCTACCCCACACAGATCGGACGTCGCAGCTATGCTCGCAAGGGCTTCAAGTATCTGAAACATCTCGTCTCCAAAGACTCTTCGGCCATATATCCGATACGCTTTGCTCCGAATATGTACCTACATTACAGTATGAGGGACACCATACGTGCGGCAATCAAGGAGGCAGAAATCAATCATTCAAAAAAGAAGTATAGGTACAGCGACCTTGACTTCCTATTGCTTCAGGATATACTTGAAGCTCAACAAGGGAAAAGGCTGGATACCCTTTTTGCAGAACAGCTTGCACAACCTCTCGGTCTGCACAGATTGCTGTACAGGCCTTATACGAGATTTGCAAGGAAGGAAATTGCTGTCGGGCAGAAAGACAACTTCCTACGACATATGGATTTGCGCGGGGATGTTGATGATGAAGCAGCAGCAATGCTGGGAGGGATAGCGGGCAATGCCGGTCTTTATGGCAACGCAGAAAGCATTGCAGTACTGCTCCAAATGTTACTCAACCAAGGACAATATGGGGGAGCAAAGATCATCCGCCCGGAGACAGTGAAAAAGTTCACGACAGCTCGACATCCACACTCTCCGTACGCTTTGGGCTTCGACAGACAACGAGCCAAAGGGGAGCAAAGTCCCATAACAGAGCTTGCGCCTGCGTCCACCTATGGGCATCAGGGATTCACCGGCACTTGTTTTTGGGTCGATCCTCAAAACAAATTGATCTATGTCTTCCTCAGCAACCGGGGAGCTCCCAAACGTTGGAATTCTCTTCTCCTCCAACTCAACATCCGCCCTCGTATCCAAGAGGTCATCTACCGATCATTTATAGCCCCCTATCCACATACGTAAAGATCAGGAGGAGAGAGCTTCCATCTCCACAAAAAAGATCACAAAAAGAAGATGTCTACCTTGATGAGTCAAGGTAGGCATCTTCTTTCATCAAGGTAGGCACATTGTTTTGTTACCTTCTATATCTTTTGTCAGATACCCAATAGACATCCCGATACTATTAGATCCGAAAAAGGAGACTCTTGAAGAAAGAAAGCTGATGCTTCACAAGGAAATTGTCGAGAGTCATTACAACAAAAAGGCGATGGACAAGCCATAAAGACTTATCCATCGCCGGGATTGTTTACTGAGTATCTCTCTATACTTTCGTTTCTTATCGGACAGTGCGGAGTTCGACACGGCGAGCTTCCTTCAACTGATCCTTCATGCTATCGATACCTGCTGGCACAAGGACAAGGCGATCTGCGTTGACACCCTTACTCTGCAGGTATTTAGCAACACTTTCGACTCTCCTCTGAGACAATCTGTTGTTGGCTGTCACATTACCTTCGGGCGAAGCATAGCCCTTGAGTTGCAGTTTCATTGAAGGATGCTGAGTCATAGTGAAGGCAACGTTGTCCAAGTCTGACTTAGCCATGTTAGAGAGTGTATGGCTACCGACATTGAAGAAAACCTTGCTGTCTATGACTACAAAGCTTGTAGCAGCATCGACCTCCTTCACGGCAGATACATTGTCTTCGGGGACCACATTGCTCTTTTGCAACTCGTCTGTAGCAGACTCAAGTGCAGAGATCAACTCTTGTATATTCTGTGAAATGCCCGGATCACTCACGCGTGCAGGCACACTGTCCGAAATGCGTAGGACCGGAGTAGTACCGGTGCTTCCTTGAGTGATGATATTTTGTATCACCGTAGGATCTACCTTTCCATTGGACTGTGCCAAGATTAGCGTCATGAGCATCTTCTCCATACGATCCATGCGAACTTTGTATTCATCTATGTATGAGTCTCGGAGCGCTTGATCAAGTAGACGACGCTTGAGAGTCTCTATCTTGAAGCTCTGCACCATGCGATCGGTGGCTCTCGCCTTGATATGAGGCGCACGAGCTTCGATGATCATCTTAGTGATGAGCATCTCTGCTTGCTCGCGTGTGATGGGCAAGTAGCGATCGTCATCGTTACGCTCCACCTCTTGGGCAAAAAGCCCAAGAGATGATAGCGTTATTGTGATAAGTATAATGGCTAACTTCTTCATAATTCTATACATACTGATGATTAGAATTTGAATCTATAACCTACTGCCAACTGATTGTGCTTGAATAGATTTCTTGCTGAATAGTCAACGAAAAGGGCACCGTTGCCAACAGTCTTGACGTTTGCACCAACGATGATGTTTGTACCTGGATCGACACCATTACCATGGTTGAAGAGTCCAAGACCAAAACCTACGTATGGAGTAAACTTATCAGACTTGACGAAGTCCATGTTGTAGATCACGTTGCCTGATAAACCATATCCGGTCTTGCTGCCAAGGCCGAGATAAAGCTCAGGCATGAAGTCGAACGCAGAGTTACCTATCTGCATGAACCCACGTACACCGAGATTCACATTAAATGCACCTCCAACATTGACACCACCGAATACAGCATAACGATTCATCAAGTAAGAAGAGCCATCCTGAACATCAACCTTGACTGCTTCAGCAGAGGTTGCTGCAGGCGCAGCTGTAGTGTGTACAGGCACCACGGTTTGTGTTCCGGGGGTGACAACAGTGGTAGTTGTAGTCGCACCTGAACCAGACTTCTTCACCATCTCGCTGTGATTACGATCAAGCTTAGCGGAGATCTCAGTGAGGATCTTAGCGATTTCAGGAGTGTTGTCAATAGAAGTCTTTTGCTCCTTGCCCTTTGCTGTCATGGCAGAAAGGAGGACACTTGTTTCATCCTGAGTAAGTCTTGCTGTGATGAGATCCTCTTCCTTGCGTACCTTTTGGAGGATACGCTCTACCATTTCCTCAAATTCCTTTTGAGTCATACGATCATTAGCTCGCTCACGGCGCTCAACTTCCACTCGTTCTACTCTTTCTCTTTCCACTCTATCTACAACCATCTCACTTCTCATTTCATTGATACGATCATTATCGTACTCAGAAGTTGCCTCAGTTGCCCTGCCATAGATAGGAGCCTTTGCAGGAACACCAAGGTTGAAACGAACGCCGGCAGTATACATGTGGTTATTGATAAGTTCAGAAGGCTTTGACACCTTTGTCACGTCCTCTACTTCAGCACGGTTAGTCATCAACATAGCGTTGTATGTACCATAAAGAGCGATGAAACGAGATACCGGGATCTCAATACCTGCTCCTGCAATGGCCATAAGGTTGCTCTTCTTGAAAGCCTTGTCGCCCTCAACGTCCAAGTAACCGACACCAAGGCTGAGATAAGGAACAATACCACGTGGGTAATTGAGACGAGTGATGATATTAGCCCCATACATCTTCATGTCCTTGTTGAAGTCGATGTTGAGAGTGTTAGGTTCCTTTGTTGCTTGGTAGTAGAAACCACGGATACCAACAAGTGAAGAGAGATCAAAACCTGCAGCCCCCCCGACAAACCATTGGTCAGCACGATCGATCTTGCCGCTGAAATCCACAAATGCTACGCCCGGCTCAAGGACAAACTTTGGCCCGCGGAAACCATCTGTGAAGAGGCTATAATATGCACGACCTTGCTTGTCCCTTGGGGTAGTGTTTCCACCCAAATAGAAATCAAGTGATGCCAATGCTGCCCAATTGCCCCATCTCGCATCTTTGTCTGTTTCTGTAGGATTGAAGTAGGTATTATCTGCATCCATGTTAAAGCGGATGTTGCGTGCTTCAAGAGACAAAGCCATACGATCAGAGAGGCTTAGCTTGAGACCGGCACCGAGACTTACATAAATCTGCTTCTCCTTGACATCTGCATCAGAAATAGCACCACCAAGGTTGTCAGACTTAAACGGAGTGTAGTCAAATATCTGCACACCTGTACCGGCTGTGACATAAGGAGAGAAGAGTGCATTACCAAAAAGATTAATCTTTGCTTCACCACCGATACGAGTGATATCGATCTTTGAGCCTTCAAGTTTATTGAGGGTTTCTTCGTTAAATACGTTCCATGACTTATCTTGAAGAGCGCTCTTTGGATCAAGGGACTTTTCAAATGTTCCTCTCAACTCGAAGAATCTACCGAAACCAAAACCAACCCTTGCACCCCAAAATGGAGTGTTCTTCAACGCGATATTACTATTCCACCAATTGTACTCAACAAATGGAGATACAGTAACACTCACATCCTTCACCTGAGCTTGCGCTCCGGTAAGCGCTAGCGTTGCCAGCGCACTTGCTAATAAAAATTTTCTCTTTCTCATAATATTCTTTAAATTCGTTCTGTGGATTAGGGCTACGTTTTTACATGGCCTGAAACAAAGATAGGAATAAGAGTCTGAAATATACAATTATTTTGACCTTTCTTTTAAATCGTACATATCAAACCTGACAGAATTAATATCTTTTTGCTATTTTTTATCTTATTTATTGCCTGTTTTAGCCAATCACCCTCTCTAAACATGAAAGAATAAGGATAAAGATCACAAAAAGTAGGTATGATTATCAGATATCCTTAGGCATCTTTCAGCCATTCTTTAACAACAGATCGGTATAGGAACTCAAAGGAATAGTTCTACATTTAGCCTTAAAGAATTAAAACAATGACATAAGTAAATACAACACGGCATGCTCGGGAGATCTCTAAAGGACATCGGGCAAAAAGACACAAAAGCCAATATTCCGATATGAGTGCACGCTTTCGCGTGCACGTGTGCGAACACTTTATATATGTAAAACTTTGAAAATCGGTGAAAAAGGTATTACTTTGTAGGAGTATTAGGTAAGTTATTGCGCGGATATTCTCTATCCGCCTTCACACTAAACATTTTATATGAATATCAAACAAGGATTACTTCTGCTGAGCATCTCCGTCGGCATACTGGCGCATATTGATGCAACAGCTCAAGAAGTCAAGACTTCAGACTCTGAAACATTGAAGAGGGAAGTCTCTCAGTTGACACAAGAGGAACTCGAGCTTGAGTTTGACCCCGGTATGAATATGGAGTTACCAGCACTCCTCAATGCTTCGAGAGATCCATTCGGTGCGGCAGTTGCCTACAACCTGAGTCCATTCAGATATAGACTGAGAGGTCTTGATGGCATGTACACCAACACCTTGATCAATGGAATCAAGATGAATGACATGAACACAGGATTCACGGCATGGTCTCTTTGGGGAGGACTCAACGACATCACTCGTAACCAAGAGACGGTACTCGGTCTCTCTGCATCGGCATTTGATAGCGGGAATCTTGGTGGGACACAAGCCCTTGACTTTAGGGCATCAGCCTTTAGCAAAGGAGTAAAGTTGACTTACTCAAATAGTAACCGTACGTACTTACATCGTGCCATGATAACGGCATCGACAGGTCTGCGCACCGATGGTTGGGCAGCAACAATATCTGTCGGCACAAGACTTGGTAACAGTGGATATACACTCGGCACATTTTATGACGCTCAAGCCATCTTCTTGGGGATTGAAAAAAGACTTGATCAGGGACATGCCCTTGCCCTCTCAGCATTCGTTGCTCCGACTCGCCGTGGAGTGGCTATGGGATCGACCCAAGAGGCTTATGACCTTGTAGGCAGCAACCACTACAACCCCAATGTAGGATACCAGAACGGCAAGGTGCGCAATGCTCGTGTGAGACAAAGCTTCGAGCCCGTTGTTCTCCTTACCCACGACTGGAAGATCAGCAGGTGGAACAAACTGTCGACTTCGGTGATGTTGAGGGCTGGACATAATGCATATTCGGGAATGAACTGGATAGGCCAAGATCCTCGTCCGGACTACTACCGCAACCTGCCAAGCAACTATGAAGGGATCAAAACGGTGCAAGACGCACTCACAGAGCTTTGGGAGTCCGGAGATCGTAGCACTCTGTACATAGACTTTGACAGGATGTACCGCTCCAATCTCAATAACCAACAAATTATCCTCGATGACAAGGGAAATGTCGTAGCTGACGGCAAAAGGGCAATGTACATCATAGAGGATCGTAGAAACGACCAAAGACAATTGTCGTTAGCATCGACTCTCAATAGCAAACTCTCAGAAATGTTTTCTCTCGATGCAGGGGTACGCTTTGCAGCTAATAAGACATCAGGCTTCACAACGGTCAAAGACCTTCTCGGAGGAGACTATTGGTACGACATAGATAAATTTGCGGAAAGAGATTTCTCTCAAGATCCTCTAAAGGCGATGAGCGACCTCAACAATCCTTATCGTGTCGTCAAAGAAGGAGACAAGTTCGGTTACGACTACGATACTCATATCATAAGACCGGAAGTATGGGGTGTCCTTCGCCAGGAAACTTATCGATTTGACAACTACCTCGCTCTTCAGCTCGGCCACGCGACAATGTACCGCGATGGTAAGATGAAAAGAGGCTTATTCCCCGACAACTCATACGGCAAGTCTGATGTGCTCAAGTTCTTTGAATATGATGCCAAGTTAGGATCTACGTTCAAAATCTCAGGTCAGCACTATGTCTCTGCCAATATCAGTGTAGGTCAGCGTGCACCTCTCATGAGAGACATCTTTGTTTCTTCTCGCTCTCGCAACACGATCGTCGAAGGACTCAAAGCAGAACGTTCCCTTGCCGGAGACTTGAGCTATGTCTACCGTTCGCCTTTCGTAAAAGCAAGATTGAGCGGATTTTTCACCCGTATAGACAACAAGAGCAAGACAATATCATTCTATGATGACGAAAAGAGAACCTTTGGTCAATACGTAATGACAGGCATAGGCGAACAGTATGTCGGAATAGAAGCCGGTGCAGAAATAAAGTTGTCTCCGACATGGACGCTCAATGCGGCAGGATCGATCGGGGACTTCTTCTACCACCAAAATGCGAACTACTCACACTATGTGGACAACACGGAAAAACTCCTCGGTAGTGGTACGGTCTATTGGAAAGACTATAAAATATCAGGCACCCCTCAAAAGGTGGCAAGCCTCGGAGTGAATTATCGTTCGCCAAAGTACTGGTATGCAGGACTGACAGTAAACTACGCTGCTGACTCGTACATCAGCATGAACCCCACATTGAGGACAACAGAGCTATATGAGGCGGATGGATTCAAACCTGAGTTTGCTCACCAAGAAAACTTCGGTAGTTACTGGATCCTTGATGCTAACATAGGTAAATCTTGGAGGTTTGCTCGCAAATACACGCTTGCAGTCAACCTTTCGGCTTCCAATGTGCTAAACAACAAGGCCATCAAGACCGGAGGATTTGAACAGATGCGCAACCGATTCACTACGGATGACTCCGGTAAGAGAGTATTTGAAAGACCCTTCGACAAAAAGTACTTCTACATGTTTGGCATGAACTACTTTGCGAACATCAGCTTCCGCTGGTAAGCCACCCATGTCATAACTGTATATAAAGCAATATCGATATGAAACAAAAGGTAAATATACTACTCAAGGGGCACGTGTTGCTGCTGGTGCTACTAGGCGGATTCCTTTCCGCTTGCAACTTTTACGACAAGCATGATCCCGTGGCTCCACTCAATGAAGAACTACCAAAAGCAACCATCACCATTGCTGAAGTAAAAGCGATGTACAAAGAAGGTGGAAACTTCATCACCGGAGATAAGCCACTCATCATCCGAGGACAGGTTATTTCGTCTGACAGATACGGCAATTTATACAACGAACTGTATGTACAAGACGAGACCGGAGGAATAAAACTATCACTTAGTTCGTCAGCCCTCCATGGCTCATACCCTCTCGGTTCTGAAGTTGCGATGACTATCAACGGACTGAAGCTGGGCAAAGCCGCAAATAATCTCTCAATAGGAGTAGATAGTAATCGTGTCACAAAGAGAGGAGACAAGTATGAGAATGATCGTATCCCATTACCGATAGTACACAACGTATTGAAGTGTGATGGCGTAAGTAAAGCTTTAGTTGCAAAAACAGTGACAATCAAGGAAATCGATGAAAGCCTGAACGGATCACTTGTGAAGATTAAGGATGTACAGTTTGTGTCACCTGATGAGACTTGGGCGACCCCCACAAAAGACAACAAAAGTGGCGAGAGTAGAGACTTGCAAGACAAGAGTGGCAATACAATCATCGTTCGCAATAGCGACTATTCGACATTTGCAGGCACAAAACTCCCGAATGGCAGTGGCGAAATAGTAGCAATAGTCACCTATTTTCTCAAGACAAAACAGCTTGTCGTATCTTCCCCTGAAGATGCAAAATTCACAAATCCTCGCTTTGAGGTTGGCGGAGGAGATGGTCCTGCCCCCAAAGTGACATCTACTGTATCTGCGATCAAAGCTCTTTACACCAACGCACCTGTAGAGCTCCCAGCAAAAACAGTCTTCGAGGCAACCGTCATTTCTTCGGACAAAGACGGTAACTTCTACCGTGACTTGTATCTGCAAGACAGTGAAGAACAAGGCATAAGTATAAAGATCAACAGAAAAAACATCTTCCAAACTTATCCAATCGGTACAAAACTGATCATAGATGTATCCGGACTCACCTTAGGTCGAGACAATAACAGACTCTCAATAGGAACAAAGGGTTCCGGCAACTACCAAACAGCATTCGTTGACTGGGATGCATTTATCAAAATAGCCTTCAAAAATGGCACTGAAAGTGTCCAAGCCAAGGTCGTAACAATCCCTGAGATCACACAATCCATGTGGTGTACTTTCATAGAAATAAAGGGCCTTACAGCTGTCAATGGTGGCAAAAAGAAATGGGTCGAAGAAGGCAAAGACACCAACAGCACTTTCAAAGATGAAGCAGGCAATGAGATCATCATCCGTTGCAACAAATTTGTCCCTTACAAGGACAAGCTTCTCCCTACAGGAAAGGTCAACATCAAGGGGGTGCTTTCAGGATTTAACACGACCAATCAGATATTCCTCAACACAATCGAGGATGTCGAAGAACAATAAAAACAGAATGTTGAACACTAACTAAAACATTTACCAATATGAAACTATCAACAAAATTATTCGCTTTAGCAACACTACTTATCGGACTTTCGATAGTATCTACGTCATGCTCCAAAGATAATCCAGAGCCTCCGGTGACTCCAAAGCTCGACATCACAGATAAAACCATCTCCATAGCTGCAGAAGGTGAAGAGAAAAGTGCGGTTTTTGAAACCAATGTAGATTGGACAGCTTCTGTGCCAACAGATGCAAAGTGGCTTTCTATTACTCCAACAAGTGGCACTTCAGGTAAGATTACTCTCAAAGTAACAGCAATGAAGAACGAAGGAGCAGAACGCACTGCAGAAATCACAATCATGGCAGGTACAAAATCAGATAAGATAACTGTAACCCAGGCTGCAAAGGCTGTAGCAGAGAAAGAACTTCTTTTCCTGGGCTCTGACTTCGAAGATGAGGCTGCATTCAAGGGCGCATTGAATAACTATGGCCTAACAAATGCTACTATCGCTGACGGTGGTAAAAATGGCAAGGGCCTTAAAGTACAGCTTGAGAACCTTGAAAAGAACTCTTATATGTTCACGGCGACATTCCCCAAGGGCAAGAGCCTTGAAGGCAAAAAGAGCATTGAATTCTACATCAAGGGAAATTCAGCAAAGTCTTTCTCAATCCAGGTATTTAGAAAGGACGGCAAGTATGACGCATTCAACGTAGGCACTATCACCAACGATAAGACTGAAGTAATAATCAAGCCTACGACAAAGGCAAATAACACTACCGGAAGTGCTCAAAATGATTACAAAGGTACCATTGATACCGGTAACAAATGGGTGAAAGTAACTTTAGACCTCACTCCGATTTTGAGCAATGTCGGTACTACTGAAGGCAAAGATTTCTTCACGTTCAAGTTGGGCAACAAGTCTAAGTATGACATAATGATCGACGAAATCACTCTACAATAAAGACTAAAGTTATTTGACAGACTAACATGGAGAGTAGAGAAATGTGTCATCATATTTCTCTACTCTCTGCTCTTTACCCATCCTGCCGAAGACGACAGTCGAGTATGCAACAAGTATCGCCTGTAGCAAAATCAATAGGGCATACCCCTGAACTCATAGAATATAGCTAAAACTCGTGTAAGCACTTGGCCTAGAACTCAAATGACGCAACTAAAAGAATACTCAACCTGTAAAGCTTAATATAAACCTCCGAAAAATATTTCGACAGGGAATAAGACCCTAAAAAAGGGAAATATCAGATAAAAAGTGAACTACAAAAGGTTGACATCTCATTTTTTCTTGAAAGAAATCAAACAAAATGCTGATTTAGATGTTTTTACATCGTAGTTTATATTCTTTTCAAGATTATTATCCAAAAATGATACAATCAAAACGAACCAACGAGCCCTTATGGCACGATGTATATACCTACTCCAGTCTTCCGGAGTCATTGTCACAACTCGAGGAAATTGCCCATAACCTTTGGTGGGTATGGGACAGTGATGCCAGGAGCCTATTTCACGGTCTCAATGAAGAAGTCTGGGAAGAAACAAACGGCAACCCCGTAAAAGTGCTGAGAGCTCTCACACAGAAGAAACTGAAAGAGATTGAGGCGGATGATTCTTTCAAAGCAAAGATTGCCAGAGTCTATGCCAGATTTAAGGCATATATGGAAGGACCATACCGCACAGATGCTCCATCTGTTGCATACTTCAGTATGGAGTATGGTCTCACCAACATCTTAAAGATATACTCCGGAGGTCTTGGTGTGCTCGCCGGAGACTTTATGAAAGAAGCAAGTGACTCCAATGTCGACATGGTAGGCGTGGGTTTCCTATACCGCTATGGATACTTTGACCAAGTCATTGCCAATGACGGTCATCAGATGGCCGAGTACAAGGCACAACGCTTCAATGAGTTGCCCATAACACAAGTAAAAACTTCAGAGGGCAAACCCTTGATGATAGCTGTACCCTATCCTGAACGTACTGTATATGCCAATGTATGGCAAGTTGCGATCGGTCGCGTGACCCTCTACCTCTTGGATACAGACGTGGCGGACAACTCCGAATGGGATCGATCCATCACGCACCAACTTTATGGAGGGGACTGGGAAAACCGCATGAAACAAGAATATCTGCTCGGGATAGGCGGTATCCTCATGCTTGAGCAGTTGGGGATCAAAAAAGACATTTATCACTGTAACGAAGGGCATGCTGCATTCATCAACGTTCAGCGTTTGGCACATCTGATAGAAAAAGAAGGACTGAACTTCAACGAAGCTCTCGAAGTTGTAAGAGCCTCCTCCCTATATACCGTGCACACTCCGGTTCCTGCGGGACATGACTACTTCGATGAAGCATTATTTGGCAAGTACATGAACGGCTTCCACAATAAGCTGGGTATCACTTGGCAAGAGTTTGTCGACATGGGGAGAGAAAATCCCGGAAGTAACGAGAAGTTCTCAATGAGCGTCTTTGCACTCAACACATGCCAAGCAGCCAATGGAGTAAGTCTGCTTCACGGCGCAGTGTCCCAAAAGATGTTTGCTCCCGTATGGAAAGGCTTCTTCCCCGAAGAACTTCATGTTGGTTATGTGACCAATGGGGTCCACCTACCCACATGGATGGCATCAGTATGGAAACCCTTTGTACAAAAACATATTTCTGAAGACATCATCCACTTGCAAGACAAGGAAGAAGTATGGAATAAGATTCAGGAAATCCCGGATCATGAACTTTGGGAAATGCGTAAATTGATGAAACAAAGATTCATCGACTATGTCAAGACCACCTATTCACGCCACCCGGTAAATAGTAAGGGAGAACCATCCAGCACAATGGCAGTGATAGACAAGATCAATCCGGAGGCTTTGCTGATAGGTTTTGGACGTCGCTTTGCCACATACAAGAGAGCCCATCTACTCTTTACCGATCTGGATAGATTGGCAGAGATTGTCAACAACGAAAAGTTTCCTGTCCAGTTTATCTTCACCGGGAAAGCTCACCCTGCCGATGGCGGAGGGCAAGGTCTCATCAAACACATCGTTGAGATATCCAAACGTCCTGAGTTTGAGGACAAGATCCTTTTCTTGGAAAACTACGATATACGTCTTGCTCAGCGCCTCATTGCAGGTGTTGACGTGTGGATGAATACTCCTACCCGACCACTTGAGGCCTCAGGGACCTCCGGCGAAAAAGCCCTCATGAACGGGGTGCTGAATCTATCAGTCCTTGACGGATGGTGGTACGAGGGTTATAGAGAAGGTGCCGGGTGGGCTCTTACGGACAAGCGTACCTATACCAACCAGCACTTCCAAGATCAACTTGATGCTGAGACAATCTATGATCTTCTCGAAGATGAGATCGTCCCGCTCTACTACGAGAGACCAGAAGATTCAGAGTTTTCACCCGGATGGGTAAAGACGATCAAAAACTCGATGAACTTCATCCTCCCTCACTATACAATGAGACGGATGATGAATGATTACATCGAGAGGTTTTATCGCCCACTCAAAGAGAGGAGTGCCCGCCTCAATGCCAATAATCATAACCTCGTCCGAGATATTGTAAAATGGAAAGAGGCAGTTTCAGCGAACTGGCATATGATTCAGGTCTTGGACACCCAAATATTCACTCAAGACGGAGATACCACCACCTTTATAATTGGCGAACTTGCCAAGATATCCCTGACCCTCGACAAGCACCTATTGTCATGTGATCTGGATGTCGAACTTGTCGTTGCAGAGGAAGTCGAGGATAAGAGCCTCAGGCTCCAAAATGTACTACCATTCCAACTCATCAGTCACGAAGGCTCGAGAGTTGTCTATGAGTTGGAGAGAGTCGTTGACATCCCCGGCTATCAAAAAGTTGCCATAAGGATTACACCTCGATATGGCATGCTCCCTCACAAGATGGACTTTGCTTATGTCACCTGGGTACCCCTACCCTGTGTGCGCAAAGCTCACTCATAAAAAAAGAACCTATACCAAGATAATCCCCCTTCTGCTAGTATCCTTTGCAGAAGGGGGATTTTTCGTACACACCTCTGATCGGTTGACTTTATCAGGACTTGACAACGAAAAAAAATCAAAGTGATTGGGTTCTGACACTGATCTTCCTCTCCGGCAAAGGCACTATGCCACGATATCAATTAAGAGTGTCAGACAAAGAAAGAAAAGATGTACATCTCTCCAAATCGATGTGCCTACCTTGAGAAATGAAGGTAAAGATCTTTTTCAAACCACTTCACTTACTCTACCTTCAGAGGAAATACAATATGCTGTTTACATCAAACTCACTAAAAAAACGATACCCGCATCCAACGAACTAATAAATCTCCCCTTTTCTATCTACTTAGATTCGGGAGACAGGAATAAAAAAATATGTAAACATAATCAATATTCGCCTTGCAAATTTTAAAATTATGAAAATAAATGTATATTTGCATATACTGACAATAATGAAGAAAATTCCATAATATGAGAATACATACAAGGATTGAAACCAACAAAAGAACCGCAATCACCTTCGATCATCAGCCTGCTCTTGTAGGAGTCATACATAAGTGGCTTGGAGAAAACAAACTACACGGAGAGACTTCTCTTTTCTCTTTTTCTCCTATACGAGGAGGGCGTTTCGACAAAGATCAGGGAGGACTCATATTTGAGGGACAAGCCTTTCTCTCCATCGCAGCTCATGACCCTTCGATACTTTTGAGACTGATCAAAGGAATACAAGAAAGCCCGGACTTGTCTATAGACACTCCAAACGGTTGGCAAAGCAACCCTTTTGACGGGTTCAGAGCCGTGGATGTTGTCATCGAAGAAGATCCCGAAGATTTGACTCAACAGGAGCAGTTTTCGCTATACAGCCCTATTTTTCTCAAAAAACAGTTGCCTGATGGGTCATTCAAACACATACTGTATGATCATCCGGAAGCAGGCGAGCTGATGACGACTCTACTACGCCGTAAAATGGAAATCGCAGGATTGTCGGACCCTACCCTTGATGTGAGGTTCGATCTCTCCTACCCTACCCCTAAATCTTGTCTGATCTCATACAAAAAGGTAAAAAACAGAGCGAGCCTGTGTCCGGTTCTGATCAGGGGGAGTCATGAGAGCAAAGTTTTTGCTCGAAATGTAGGACTGGGGCACTCCACAGGTATAGGCTTTGGAACACTCAAATAATCGATAGCCATGGAATATTTTGTCGTAAAGTACACAGGCCCTTTCGGCTTCATCAAGCCATGGTCGGCGGTGAGAGACGGTGAGACTTACTCTCAGCAGTTTCTTTCTCCATCCATTGTCGAGGGCATGGAGAAAAAACTGTTCCCCGAGCTCTTGTCCCAAAAAGGAATATACAAGATCGCACGCCACAAACTCTCTTACAACGGCATAAGTGTACAACAGGAAAAGACACAGACTCAGGGATACAAACCTCTGAATAGAGGAAAAAGCTACATAAGAGAGAACTCCATCATAAAACGTGGGGTGATGCTTGAACCTAAGTTGCTGCTGGCTTTCACTGCCGAAGAAGATGCTCTCGTGGCATCTCGCCAACATCTGTGTCTGTGTCGCAATGAAGATGTCGTACTTCCGGATCCTAAGATTATAAGGATGACAGAGAAGGAGTTTGATGACCTGGTGGGCTTTGAGCTACGATTTGAAAGCAATAAATCAGACTCTTTCATGGTCGGGCTCAATAGATTTGATGACTATGCCCCCATGTACGGACGCATCGAAATAGGTGGAGAGGCAGTCTTGTCTACAGAATGAACGAGTACAACCACATATTGGCAAAGAGCGAAGGAACTCCGCTCGTCCGACATCTGCAGGATGTAGCTATGACAGCAGAAGTCATAGCCGGTCATCTCGGGATGAATACCGACCTTGCACGGAAAGGCGCTCACCTTCATGATATAGGGAAGGTATCCCCATTGTTTCAAAAAAGGCTGAAGGAGCAGGACATAATGCCGTTATTCACATTTAGGCATGAGATAGCATCACTGTTCTTTTTGTCCCTTGTTCCCCAAAAAGAGGATCGAAAGATCCTTATAGAGATGATCGTAGCTCACCACAAATCCGTGTATCAGGATTCGGGAGAAAAGGGACTACTGGACTTGTATGGTAAAGATCCGAAATGCTTTGACCGTCATGTACAAGGATTTGAGGAATGGAGCAAAAATGCTCTGGGAATACTTACTGAGCTTGGCTGGGAAACACATCCCATAAGTATAGAGGAGGCAAGGCAAAGTTTTGAAGAAGCTGTGGATTACTGTTCGCCTCTGCCACCAGACTGCTCAGAATGGAAAGGCCTACTGATGGCTGCCGATCACTTGGCATCCGGGATGGAGGAGTATACAGAAGATGCGTTGTCCAAACTTTTCATCACACCGGACCTCTCACACTACAGTAGCAGAAAGAGTGATCTCTATCCTCTCTCCATGCTCTCGACCGATGATCCACGGCTACATACGATCGTAACGGCACCCACAGGGGCAGGCAAGACAGACTTCTTGCTCCGTCGATGCAGGGGACGAGTCTTTTACACTCTACCCTTTCAAGCATCAATCAATGCAATGTATGACCGACTAAAGCAAGATTTGAGCTCCACCGATGCTCAGATATACCTCTTGCACGCAGCTTCGGTACTAAAAGTTGCAGAGGAAACAAAGAAGAGAAAACTATTTGGAGCAAAAGGCCCACGGATAGAGATATACGAGCAATTCCTGCCCCGACATATCGGAGCTTCGATCAAGGTCCTCACTCCACATCAAATGGCAGCAGTGGCATTCGGGCTGAAAGGATATGAAGCCATAGCTCTTGACCTTAAGGGTTGTGATGTTATTTTGGATGAAATCCACACCTATAGTGGTGTTACGCTGGGTATGGTCACCAAGATAGTAGAGATCCTTATTGTATTGGGCTGTCGTGTACATATCGGTACAGCCACAATGCCAAGTATCTTGTACCGGAGGATTTTGGATCTCCTTGGAGGAACGGAAAATGTGTACGAAGTAAAACTATCAGAAGAGAAATTGATGTCTTTTGATCGCCACATCATACATAAAGTGCCCTCCATCGAAACAACAGACAAGGAGGTAGGAGAAGCCATAGCTCGTGGAGAAAAGATACTCTTTGTCTGTAATCAAGTCAAACGGGCCCAAGCTCTATATAAATCTCTATCGGAAAAGTATCCAAGTGTACCAAAGATGCTTATCCATAGTCGCTTCAAACGTAAAGATCGAGCGCGATTGGAATGCGACCTGAAAGAGATTTATAACCAAAGTAAAGAGGCTTGCATAGTAGTCTCTACTCAAGTAGTCGAAGTCAGCCTCGATATCAGCTTTGATATGATGGTTACCGAGTGTGCACCTATAGATGCGCTGATACAGCGCTTTGGTCGTATCAACCGCAAGAGAACAAAAGAAGGGATAGGTCACTATCGCCCGATCTTTGTGATCGCCCCACCGGACTCTGAGAGCGATGCCAAACCGTATACGCGAGAAACTTTGCAAAGGACTTTTGAAGCCTTACCCGACAACGAGATTTTACACGAGGTAGATATACAAAGCCTCCTGGATAGAGTATATACAGAGATTCCGAATGTCGACGTCTCCCTGCATTCGGCATACCATGGTGGACAATGGGCGCTCAAGTCTCTTACACACGTTGCAAAATCTACCCTCCTGAGCTTACTTGACATCAATGCAGCTTGTGGAGTGACAGAGAGTGACGAAGATGCTTATGCACAAGGCTCTTATATCACGAGGACAGAGATGGAGATCCCTACATCGGCATCTATATGCTACAAACGTCTGAAGCCATTAGAGGTAGGACACAGGCCTTTCGTAATCCCTGACAAAGCATATAGCGTGGAGCTCGGGATCCTCGAAGAGTATAACTCTCCGGAGTACTACAACACTTTTGATTTTCTATAGCCTACTACAATGTACAAATGAGCAAGTGATATGGTAACATCTGTCATAGGCAAGATATTCCTCGAAGCATACAACAAGAAGAACGGCACGGACTATGATCCCAAACGTTTCTTTGTCGAAGTCTACTATCCTCTTTTCTTCAATCAGGAAAAGTACATGATGACAGCGGGTAACTCTCCGTTTGAGAACCCCAAAATATCATGGACGGATATGATATTGGGAAAGAAGCCCTTCGAAACTCCCGAAAAGAGGCAAGAGAGATTTGACCGATTTATTGAAAAAACAGATGGGTCTCTTTGTGATGCAAGTATCGCTATCGGCTATCCGACAGTAGATTTTTTCTCAACGACATCAGGGCAAGTATCTATTCCTCAAAAAGAAAACAATCCGGAGGAAGCCTATCTATCTTGGATCGGAGCCGGCTTGGGGGTGGGCGTTCAAGGGGGGATGTCTATACTCTTCAGCCATACGGACATACTGCTCGATATCTTCGAGGGATGGAAGGTTTACCGTAAATATCTGAATGAGACACCCAACATGAAGGGCAATCAAATCAACACATGGAATGGTCAATGGCTTAAAAAGCTCTATGATAAGATTGATACTTCCCAAAACTTTCTATCTGCCCTGTCAGAAAAGGACGGCATCATCAGTGTTGAAACCATCCCATGGGCCGAACTGCTCATAGCCATCAGCTCTCACCTCCAGAACCCGAAAGTCATGGGTTATGTATACAATATAGGGCAGACCAACACTACCATCGGGTTTATACCCTTTGCTCTCTCCCATATTCGCATACCGTATGAGCTCTATATCGACTATTTCGGGGCAGATGATATCGAGGACGCCTCAGAGCTGTTCGGGACCGCCATAGGATTTACGATGGCCTGTCGAGAAGGTGTCATCGGCATCAAAGCCCTCGAACCAAAGGGGCTGAGACCTTATATGGAGAAAGGCAAGATGCCATCATTCAAGAATGATAATAAAGAACAAACAATACAATTTCGAACCTATCAAATTTGGCTATTAGCTATGTTAAACAATGATCAACTGTGGGATAAGTCAACCCAATTTGCCAACTTCCTAAGCACCTACACAAAGGGAGGGAAGTCCGGTAGGACCGGCAGGAGCAATGAAGTCAAGAGTCTGCTGACAGCGGTCAATCAAAGGAGCTTCATTGAAAAGCTAATTCCTATTGTCGAGGAAGCTGAGAATAAAGAAGAGATAACAGAAATCGCAGGTCTCATTAATAAGATGCCTGCCGACAATGTTCCATACTTTTTGACTCTGCTACGTTTTCATTATGCCGCAATAAATAACAATCAAATAGATTCCACACAATTATGAATCCTTACATTTACCTCAGAGCACTCAAACGTGCAGAGCACACAGTCTTTTGTGTTGAAGACGGACAAAAAAAATACTACGATCCGCAGTTTGGGAGATATGTATCCTACTCCAGCGGACAACAAGTTAAAAGATCTGTTCTCGAAGCCTTGACAGACCGTCTCAACGTACAAATGGCTCCCATAACATTCAACTACGAGATCACTGCCAAACAAGAGCTATCATACAAGGAACCATGGTCTCCCTGTGATCCCCGATATGTAGACCAATTGGTCGGAGGTTGGATGCGTGCCGGAGACGGCGTCACAAAAAAACGCCGGAGCCCACTATCCATATCCGCGATGAGAGCACTACATCCTCTTCTCGTAGATGTAAGTCAAGAGAATGCGACTTTTGACAGAAGTGATCGCCCCGAAAATCATCCGGTGAATGTACGTGTGGCAGGTAAAAAAGAGCTTCTCACGGAAGAGGAGATCGAATCATTCCTCACAAAGACCAATAGCACCTTGGGACGACGCAACTGGATCCCTGATCTCCGACGCACATCCGGACTCTTTGTTTACGACGTTGCCATAGATTTGCGTACACTATTTTGTGTCTCCACCAATCAACACGAGCCGGAGATTGACAAAGAGATGATCGAAAAGCTCAAGAATGCGGGCTGGGTAGAGAGCGAAAATGTCTTTGGCAAATGCCTTGTATTACCTAAGGAGGAACGCGACAAGATCATTCCCGCATTGGCCCACGCCCTCATCAACTGGCGTATCACTTCCAATCAAGCCCGGACATTCAGCCTCATGGAAACACTGGCAGTGGCTATCAGTGACAATGCCAACGCACAAGCGGGAGCCATCAGAGCAAAGCTCATAGATGATGGTAGCGACAAACCAAAAGTGAAGCCCATCGTGGATGAGACTGCAGGTGCAGACGTATACATCACGTTGCCATGCGCCGGCTATGTAGTAGTCCAAAACGAAAGTGCAGATGCACTAAAATCTGCTGAAAATCAACTCATAGAGATGATGAAGGCCTTTGACTATGAGGGTCAGATGAAGCAATAAACCCAAATACAGATGCCAAGAGTCTCGACCCTTCGACTCTTGGCATCTGTGTTTCATAGGGCTTTGAGCCAAAGGGGGTGCATCCGTCAAAATCAATGTGCCTACCTTGGTCAATCGATATACTTACCTTGATGTATCAAGTTGGACAACTTTTTTGTGCCTTTGACAACCTCATTCTCAAGTCAGAAACACCCATGAAAACGCACTTAAGATTAGTCTGAACAAGTTATGGCAAGGTGAGAGAAAAATACAGACAAAGCCTCAGACCGGAGCCCCTCAACTTCAACAAAGAGGAGGCTTGACAACTTCTTGACATTCTCCAACATCCAAATAAACAACCATGACAGATGAATATAACCGGTACACATATCAATTATCACCAAGTTTGCCGGAGGAAGCTGTGGCTGTTCGGAGCGGGTATCCTCATGGAGCATACTTCCGACCTCGTAGCAGAGGGGAAAGTGCTACATGACACCACTTATCTTCAAAGGTCAGAGCGATATTCGGAGTTTTCGATAGAAGGCATCAAGATCGACTACTACGACGCCACCAATAGGATAGTCCACGAGGTAAAAAAATCGAATAAGATTGAAGACGCACATGTCTGGCAGGTCAAATATTATCTCTATGTACTTCAAGAGCATGGGATCACGGATGCGACGGCCGTCATAGAGTACCCGACCTTGAGGCATACGGTGGATGTCCGGCTGACGGAAGAGGACTGTACCACCATCAGAAAGATGAAAGCAGAAATAACATCCATCATCAACTCTGATCACTGCCCTCCGAGGATAGACTCAAAAATATGCAAAAACTGTAGTTATTATGAATTTTGTTATTCGGGAGAAGAAGAGAAACCATGAAGAAGACATACTATTTATTCAACTCGGGAGAACTGTCTCGAAAAGACAATTCGTTGAAGTTTGTCCCATTTACTGAAGATGACAATGGGCAAAGTGTATCAGGACAACCTCGATATCTGCCGATAGAGGCTGTGGGAGATATCTATGCCTTTGGTAGTCTCAAGGCCAATAGTTCTCTTTACAATTTCCTGGGACAAAATGGGATCTCCCTACACTTCTTTGACTATTATGAAAATTATACCGGCTCGTTTATGCCCAAGGATGGGCTCCTTTCAGGCAAGATGATCATAGCCCAGGTCGCAGCTTATCAAGATCACAAGAAGCGTATGGGGATAGCCCGAAAGTTTATTGACGGGGCAGCATTCAATATGCTCAAAAACCTGAGGTACTATGCCAATAGAGGAAAAGAGGTAAGTGAGATGACAAGCCTTGTGGAAAAATATGTGGAAGCCATACCGACAGCATCATCGATCGCAGAACTCATGGGGATAGAGGGCAATATCCGTCAGGCTTACTATATGGCTTTTGACGAGATTATAGACACCTTCGATATGGTAAAGCGTAGCAAACAGCCACCTCAAAATGAGGTAAATGCGCTGATATCTTTTGGCAATATGATGTGCTACTCTTTGTGTCTGAAGATGATACACCAAACCCAACTCAATCCGACCATCAGCTACCTGCATAGTCCCGGAGATAGGAGATACTCCCTCTGTCTTGACATCTCGGAAGTCTTCAAACCTCTCCTCGTGGACAGAACAATCTTCAGAGTGCTCAATAAGCGTGAAATACAGGCAAGACACTTCGAATTTAAGCTCAACAGCTGTGTACTCAACCCCGCCGGAAAAAAGATCTTTGTTCAAGCCTTCGAGGAGCGGCTTAACGAAACAATAAGGCACCGCAAGCTCGGACGAAATGTGAGCTACAAACATCTTGTGAAGCTTGAGTGTTACAAACTTGCCAAGGATATACTGAACATAGAAGATTATCAACCCTTTAAGATGTATTGGTGATGTATATTATATTGGTCTATGACGTAGGTGAAAAAAGAGTGGGTAAAATGCTCAGGCTATGTCGTAGATATCTGAACTGGATACAAAACTCTGTCTTTGAGGGTGAAATAACTCCTTCAAGCTTACTCGAACTGAAACATGAAGCCAAGATGATAATGAAAGAGAAGGACAGCATGATCATCTTCTCAACCCGGCAAGAAACATGGCTGAATAAAGAGATCATCGGGGATGAAAGAGCTTCGATAGATAACTTTCTTTGATCAACAGTCCCCCCCTATTTGAGCAGCATTCCTACAAGAAAGGAAAGACACTTCGCTCAAAGACGCCGGACAAAAGACTTAAAATCAATACCGTGACACACTCTTAAGGAGCTACAAACATCTTTAAGCTTCCGGCATTTGTTGTAAATTCAATCGGTCTTTTATACCTTTGTAGGGATTTAATGATCAAATCACTTAGGGGTGCTGTACGTTGTACGGCTGAGAACAAACCCTTGGAACCTGAGCGGATAATCCCGGCGTAGGAAAAGTAATGCAACATATCGGCCATGAGGGCAGAGTCCCTCACACCTTTCTAAAAAACTCACCCCTACATCATATATCTTCGTCAGTATCACAGGGTACCCTGCGTGTTGGAGGTCATTTGGATCGTCCATTACTAACAAACTAAAAACATTACTGACAATAATGATCAAAAGAAGTATCTCTTTGCTTTCCCTCTCTCTCCTGATCGGAGCCATGAGCCTGGGAGCAAAGGCACAAGACATCAAGCACTACACATCGGAGGAAGTCGAGATCCTTGGCACTCGTCCGGGAGAAAAGACGCCTGTCACCCAGCAACGTATCAAGGTCGATGATCTAAGCAAAAAATCTATTACATGGGATGTTCCAAGCCTCCTTCAAGGCACACCTTCACTCGTGATGACAAGCGATGGAGGTATCATGGGCGGATACACTTCGTTCTCTATCCGCGGAGTGGATGCTTCTCGCATCAACATCACCAACATGGGGATACCTCTCAACGATAGTGAAAGCCAAACAGTCTTTTGGGCAAATATGCCTGACTATGCATCACGTCTCGATGACATCGTGATCGTAAGAGGTGCGGGCTCTTCAACCTTTGGAGCAGGAGCTTTCGGGGCAACAATGGATATGAGGGGAAGAAAGCCGGCCAACGAAGCAGGTGTAAGATTGGCGACCTTTGGGGGCTCGTATGGCCTCAATCGCAATTTCGTAAGCCTTGAGTCCGGACGTCTCTCGAGCGGATGGGCATTCAGTGGTTATCTCTCAAGGATCAAGAGCGACGGATATGTAGATCGCTCCGGAGGTAAGGCGACGGCTTACTATATCCATGCCTCTCACAGGGGAGAAACAACCAGCCTCGATATCATCCATAACTACGGTGATCAAGAGACCGGAATTGCTTGGAGGGGGATCTCGGATAAAAATCAAGAACTGTTCGGCCGCAGATTCAACGAATCCGGTCTCATCAATCCTGATGAGGCGAAGAAAGACCCTTCGGTAGCAAAGTATTTCCGCAACACCGACAACTACAAACAGGGGCACACCTACGTCATCTTCAAACAAGAACTCATGCCGGGGCTCAAGTATGGCGCCACTCTACACTATACCAAGGGTGATGGCTACGCACAAGAATACCGTACAGGGCGAAAGTTCAAAGACTACGCTCTACCCTCGGTGGATGGAAAAAAGAGGACTTCCCTCATCCGCAACAAACACTTATCCAACGACTTCTATGGTGCGATCTTGAGTCTTGACTACAAGAGAGACGCTCTACACTTGTCTGCAGGCTTGGCGGGCAACAACTATGTCAATCACCACTTCGGCACACTTGACTTTGTCCTCGACAAGTCACCTGAGTTCACTCCCGGGCAAGAGTACTATCGCAACAAGAGCAACAAGTCTGACTACTCGGCTTATATCAAGGGCGAATACTCTATCTTTGACCAAACACTATTGTACGCAGACCTTATGTATCGCCATATCACTCACGACATGAACGGTACGACAGATGCCTACAACGATGTCACAGGGGCGTTGGATGTACTTGACTACAAGCTCAACTACAACTTCTTCTTGCCTAAAGTAGGGATACACCAGACTTTCAACAACAACTTCAGTGCCTATGCATCATTTGCCATGGCAGGTAAGGAGCCTACGCGCAAGGCCTACACAGAGAGTATGAAGATCGAGAACGGCATCAAGTCAAACCCGAAACCTGAATTCTTGATGGACTATGAACTCGGAGTCAATTGGAGAGTGAAAAACTTCTCTCTCAATGTCAACGGATACTTCATGGACTACAAAGATCAGCTCATCGTGAGTGGTAAGCTCAGCGATGTGGGCGAACCCATCCATGTCAACGTCCCCAAGAGCTATCGCGCAGGTATCGAGACATCTGTATCGTGGGACATCCTACCAAGCCTTTTTGTACAGTCCAACCTCACCCTCAGCCGCAACATCATCAAGGACTATGAGTTGACCGAGAGTGATGAGAACTGGGATAACGCTCTCTCTGTGACTCTTGGATCGACACCTATTGCAATGAGCCCTTCGGTCATCTTCAATCACACCATCGGCTGGAGCCCTATCAAGGCACTACAACTCTTCCTCACAGGTAACTATGTAGGCAAAAGACACATGGACAACTCCGGAGTTGAAGATCGCACCCTCCCGGGCTATTACACTTCGAACCTCAAGCTCAACTATACACGCAACCTCGGTATAGGCCGTAGCGTCACACTTTCGTTCCAAATCAACAACCTCTACAACAAGACCTATGCAACAACAGGCTATGTAGAGACCTACTACAAGAAGAACGGTGAAGAGATCGAAAGGCTGACCTCTAAGCGAGTCACTTGGCCTGCTGCACCTATCCACTTCGTTGGAGGAGTCACAATAGACTTCTAAGGCACGGCCGCATATAGACCTGAACAAGGTCGTCGATAAGAGAAAGTAAGCCCATCCGATATTTAGTATCGGATGGGCTTTTTTCGATATGAATCAGACTCAGAAAAGTGACAAGCAAATATCCGGAGAAAAAGTTGTCTAACTTGATGTCGCAAGGTAGGCATATCGATTCGTCAAGGTAGGCACATTGATTTCGAAGGTTGTCTACCTTTTTGAGATAAGCAGTCCAAAGACATAAAAAAGAAGAGGTTGATATAAGTAATATCGACCTCTTCTTCATCTATGATCAGTCCCGACTCAGTATCGGGCGAATGCCCCCCTCAATGACAGGATCAGGCTCCTATAGCTGAAGAAATAATATACCAGTTGTACGCAACAAAGACGGCAAAGAGCACCGCCCCCTCAGAGCGAGACAAGGTCCCGATAGAAAGGAAGCGAGCAAAAACAAAAAGCAACACGGGAGCTAAGAGTTGAGCAAAAAGATCAACAAAGGTGAATGCCAAGCCGGTCTGATTGTGCACCAATCCTGTACAACCAAGCACAAGGAAGATGTTGAAGATGTTACTTCCCACGACATTACCTATCGCAATGTCCGCGTTTTTCTTGAATGCTGCGACGATAGAGGTAGCGAGTTCGGGCATCGATGTCCCCCAAGAAACAAGAGTAAGACCTATGAGTGTCTCACTTACACCGAGAGTACGTGCAATCTCTGAGGCAGAGTCTACAAACAAACGTCCTCCAAAGACAAGTCCGGCAAGACCTCCGACAATGTATATGATCGACAACCAGACCTTCATGAGTTTCGCAGGTTGTTGTTCTTCTTTGGCGTCATTTTTACCCTTCGTTCCCATGTAGATGGTATACAGTAGAAAGAGAAGTCCAAAGGTAAGCAAAGTAGCCCCCTCGGAGCGTGTCAGTTCTGCAACATCTTTCCCATCTATAAAAATATCCCCGATGACAAAGAGCAAAACAAGAGCCGTCAGGATAGCCATGGGAATCTCGATGTTTCGTGATGATTTGCCGATGGGAAGAGGAGCTATGAGGGCGGTAAGTCCGAGTATGGCCAAGATATTGAAGATATTGCTACCGATGACGTTACCGACCGCCATGCCCCCGTTCCCCGACAATCCGGAGAGGACACTCACGGTAAGCTCGGGAGCCGAGGTACCAAAAGCCACCACAGTAAGGCCTATGACAATCTGAGAGATTTTGAACCTCGTAGCCAGTGCCGAAGCTCCATCTGTGAGGAAGTTTGCCCCCGCTATGATGAGAGCCGAACCTATGATTACAAATAAGATATGTAATAACATATTTAGGAATAAGTTTTATTGTTTGTTACGTTGTCAGTCCTTGAGACCGGATCTTTTCTTTAGGGCAGCAACAGTGGCATCTTTCCCCTTGAAGCGTCGATACAGTACATCTGCATCCACGGCATCCCCTTGCTGAAGAATATTCTCCTTGAAGCGGAAGGCTGTTTCTTTGTCCCTGAGACCGTTCTTATGAAACTCTTCAAAAGCATCGGCATCAAGGATCTCCGCCCATTTATAACCATAGTATCCTACGGCATAGCCTCCATTGAAAACGTGCGAAAAGCTACAACTTATGCAACCTCCTTCAACTCGAGGAAGGAGAGAGGTACGTTCTCCGACAAGACGCTCAAAGGCTTCGATGTCTCGTGTCCCCAGCCTGTCCGCTTCTCCTGTATGCCAAGCCATGTCGAGGTATCCGAAACTGAGCTGACGGATACAAGCATAGCCTTCGAGGAAAAGAGCATTGCGCTCAATGGCAGAAAGGAGTTCTTCGGAGATGGATTGGCCCGTTTGATAATGCACCGCAAAACCCTTGACAAACTCGGGACTGCGCATCCAATTTTCCATGATCTGTGAGGGAAGCTCAACGAAATCTCGGACGACATTCGTCCCACTTAGAGAGGCATACTTGACTGTCGTGAGGAGTCCGTGCAGACCGTGTCCAAATTCGTGGAAAAGGGTCGTAGCCTCATCAAAGGTAAGCAGAGAAGGTGTACTATTTGTGGGAGGAGTGAAGTTCATCACCAAGCTCACCACCGGTCTTACATTGTCATAAGCCTCGACATAATTGGTCATCCAGGCACCGGACTGTTTGCCCTTGCGGGGGAAAAAGTCCGTCATCAATATGCCGATCTCCGATCCGTCCTTAGCCTTCACATCATAGATCTCCACATCTTTGTGATATTTCGTCAGTGTGTAATTGGGGACAAAAGTAATGTCATATAGATCCGCAGCAAGGGAAAGCATGGCTTCCATCACCTTGTCAAGAGCAAAATAAGGACGGGTCTCTTCCTCATCATAGTCCAATGTCTCCACCTTGTACTGCTCGGCATAATAGCTCCAGTCCCAAGGCATGATATCGCCGGTCTCGAGAGGAGCATACTTCGCAGTCTTGGCAAAGTCTTGAACAGCTCTGACTTCCTCGCGTGCAAGCCCTATATAAGCATCATACAAGTCATCGAGCATCTTGTAGACATTCTCCTTTGTCTTTGCCATTCGCTCCTTGAGGACATAGTCTGCATACGTTGTATATCCGAGAAGAGAAGCAATCTTTGACCTAAGCTCTACAATCTTGAAGACGATATCGACATTGGCAGTCTCCTTATTCATGTCAAAACAAAGGGCCTGTCGATCACGATACATCTTCTCCCTTGTAGCCCTGTCATCGCAATATTTCATGATTGCCATATAAGAAGGAAAGCTGAAATCAAACAGATACCCTTCCTCTACACCCTTCTCCTTGGCCTTACTCTGAGCGACCTCCAAGGCAGCTTGTGGAAGTCTGCTGATGAGGGCTTTATCCAAGACTTGGAGCGTATACTCATTCTGTTCCCTGAGTACATTTTGGCCAAACTTCAAAGTTGTCAGGCTAAGTTCCTTTCTCAAGGCTTTCAATTCCTCCCGTTTGTCCTCCTCGAGAAATGCCCCTCTGTCTCTGTAACCCTCATAAGTACGCTGGAGGAGACGCTTATCTATCCCTGTAAGGACATGATACTCATTGTTGTATACCTGCTCTATATTCTTCGCCAGTCGGATATCCATATTGATCTCATTGTTGAGATCGGAGAGCAATGGCGTGAGTTCTTCCGATAAGCGCATGAAGTCGTCATCGGCATCACAATGAAGCAAGTTGAAAAATACCGAAGTGTGCAAATCAAGGGTCTTCCCTGACTGCTCAAGAGCAAGCACGGTATTGGCAAACGTGGCCTCTTCGGGCTTTATGCTTTTGATGCCATTGACTTCGGCTCTATGAGCCTCAATCTCTTGCTTGATAAGCTCTGAAAGATGCTGAGCACTTCTATTTTGAAAGTCCGGATAAATCATTATTTGTTACAATCTTTAAGTCTAAAACAGATGAGTGCTACCAACTACTTCTTTTGATGAAGAAGAGTGTGATAGCACTCATTAAGCTTATTGTCAGGAGTCTATTATTTTCTATCAGCTCGCTCCGACAGATTATCTTTGGGGTGCTATCTTGTCCACTCTACGTTGGTGTCGCCCACCCTCAAAGTCTGTCAAGAGAAAGATATCGACCATCTCCAGGCCCTTGTCCCGAGAGATAAAGCGAGCGGGGAGAGAAAGGACATTGGCATCATTGTGTTGGCGTGCAAGAGCTACAAGCTCATCATCCCAACAGAGGGCTGCCCTCACACCATCATACTTATTGAGCACCATAGAGATACCATTACCGGATCCACAAATGGAGATACCTCTGTCTACCGAACCATCACACACAGCCTGCGCAAGAGGATGTGCGTAGTCAGGATAGTCGCAACTATCTGTGCTGTCCGTCCCAAAGTTAGTCACAGCATAGCCTTTGGCTTTGAGGTGTGCTATGACAGTCTCTTTGAGTTCATATCCTGCATGATCCGCAGCAATACCTATTGTCATTATTTCCTTTGACATTATATTTTTATTTCTTTTTGAGCATTTTAGTCACCTGCTTCACCACGTTTTCAGGAGTAAAGCCGAGTTTTTCATCGAGGACCTTGTATGGCGCCGAGAAGCCGAACGACTCAAGTCCCCAGATACTACCCTGACCTGCTACCAAGCCTTCGAGTGTGACAGGCAGGCCGGCAGTAAGACCAAAGCGAAGCACACCCTTAGGAAGCACTGCATCCTGATACTTGGCACTTTGATTTCTGTATAGCCCTTCTGAAGGCACAGAAACCACCTGGGCTTTGATTTTCTTCTTGGCAAGGAGATCTGCTCCCGCCACGAGTGTAGAAACTTCCGAACCACTTGCAAGGAGCACGACATCCGGATTCTCTACCTCACGCACGACATACGCCCCCTTGGCAACTCTCTTTGACTTGCTATAAGTATTGCCGGGCAGGTCATCGATATTTTGACGCGAAAGGATGAGAGCCGTAGGAGTCTTGGTATTTTCCATTGCCAACTGCCAAGCCACTGTAGTCTCATAGACGTCTGCAGGACGGAGGGCAAGCAACGAATTATCTCCCGAGTGATTTTTGAGTTTTTCAAGGAGTCTGATCTGTGCCTCTTGCTCTACAGGCTCGTGTGTAGGGCCATCCTCTCCGACACGGAAAGCATCGTGAGTCCACACAAACTTTACAGGGACTTCCATGAGGGCCGCCATACGAGCAGCAGGCTTGATATAATCCGAGAAGACAAAGAACGTACCACAAGCGGCAATGACACCACCATGGAGAGCCATACCTATACAGAGACAAGCCATCGTAAACTCGCTTACACCTGACTGGAGGAAACCTCCGGAGAAGTCATTGCGCATGATGACCGAAGTATTTTTCAAGAATCCATCGGTCTTATCGGAATTGGACAAGTCCGCACTTGAGACCACCATATTAGGAACTTGCTGAGCAAGATAACCGAGCACTGTTGCCGAAGCTGCACGGGTAGCTTGATTGGGCTTTTGTACAATCGACTTCCAATCTACCTTAGGAGCCTCATCTGAGAGCCAAGAGTCCAACTCTGCAGCAAGAGCAGCGTTGCTTTTTCTCCACTCGTTGTATTCCTTTTGCCACTGTTTGCACTCATCTTTGAGAGCTTTTTGTCTGTCAGCATACATCTTTTTGACATCATCAAAGATGACAAACGGATTGTCGGGATTTCCTCCCATACCCTTGATTGTAGTCGCAGCACAAGCTCCGGCAGCAGACAAAGGCTGTCCGTGAGTTGAAACCTTATTTTCGAAAGACTGCCCTTCAGCACCCTTTGCGCCCTTACCCATTACGGTCTTACCGATGATGAGGGTAGGCTTGCCTACCACTGCGATAGCCTTGTCAAGAGCCTTACGTATCTGGTCATGATCGTTGCCATCTATTTCGATGATCTCCCAGCCCCAAGCTCTGTACTTCATCGCCACATCTTCTGAGGTCACTTCATCTACTGTGGTAGAGAGCTGGATATTGTTGGCATCATAAAACATCACGAGGTTGTCGAGGCCCAAGTGTCCTGCGATACGTCCCGCGCCCTGAGATATCTCTTCCTGTATCCCACCATCGGAGATAAACGCAAATATGCGTTGTCTCATGATCTTGCCAAACTTCGCCTCCATCTTCTTCGCTGCGATTGCAGCCCCGACGGCATACGTATGCCCCTGACCAAGAGGACCTGAAGTGTTTTCTACTCCTCTTTTGACATCTCTTTCAGGGTGTCCGGGAGTGACACTCTCCCACTGACGGAAGTTCTTGAGGTCATCCATACTATACTTACCATGCATGGATAGTGTCGCATAGAGCATCGGCGACATGTGCCCGGGATCGAGGAAAAATCTATCACGAGCAAACCACTCAGGGCTCTCGGGATCAAAGACCATGTACTCTGCAAAAAGCACTTGTGCAAAGTCCGCACCTCCCATGGCACCACCCGGGTGTCCGGATTTTGCCTTCTCCACCATCGAAAGAGCGAGGATACGGATGTTGTCCGCCGCCCTTAGACTAAGTTGTTTTTTATCCATAACTGTCTGGTAAAATGTATAGTATATTTGACAATAATTTGCTGAGTCGGAATAATCCGATGTCACCACAGACTATGGCACAAATTTACTAAAAAAACATGACTACCTATGTAGAGACTCGATAGCTTAACCGCAAAACCGTTCTCTACCCCTCTACCATAATATTCGGACTCATCAAATGGCATAAAAACGACAGTTTCAAAAAACAATCCGATCTGATACACCAAGGTAGGCACATTGATTTATCAAGTTAGACAACTTAATTCGTCAAGGTAGGCACGTTGATTTATCAGGTTAGACAACTTAATTCATCAAGGTAGGCACGTTGATTTGGAGAGTTGTCTGACGTCTATGAAAATGAAGAGCAATCATAAAAAGAAAGGAGAGAAGTCTACAATAATCATAAGCTGAAAAATCCATTACCATCCATCATTAAGACCAAACACTGTAGCTAAAGAAGAAGTAAAAAGCAAACAACATCTAACAACTCTTAAAAAATATTTCATTCAAATATCTTGCTTCTATCATCACCACCATTTTGGTGCACCACCCTTAGGTTCAATCTATTATAGAGACATTGACACGAAAATCAGCGTACTCGATAGGAGTACAGATGAATCTGGAGACTATAAATAGTGGCACAAATGTTTGGAAATTTGAGATTTTTGTGCGAACTTTGCAGTGCAGTTGAGTAAGACTTGATGTTTGCATTTTGTTTGGTTCCTTGGCCGAGTGGTTAGGCACCGGTCTGCAAAACCGTTTACGGCGGTTCGAGTCCGCCAGGAACCTCCCCTCCCCCCGGAAGGCTTTGAGATATGAATTTCGTATGAAATCGGCTCAAAGCCTTCATTCTTTTTACTCCCCCCCGATACCCATTCTATGCGGGATATTCGTTAACTTTGAGGGTTAAGAAAATATCAACACATTAAATATATAAAAGTATGTTTTCCGGAATAGTAGAGAGTGCTGCCGTAGTACGTGCAATCAAGACCGAAGCGGGAAGTGACAATGTAGATCTTACACTACACTGTCCATTTGTCCACGAATTGAAGATCGACCAAAGCGTGGCTCACAATGGTGTGTGCCTCACAGTCGTACATATCTCCGAAGACAAAAGCGAGTATACCGTGACAGCTATCAAAGAGACTCTTGAGAGATCAAACCTCGGAGATCTGAAGGTGGGTGATCAGGTCAATCTCGAACGCAGCATGCCTGCCAATGGCCGCCTTGACGGACATATCGTCCAAGGACACGTAGACACAACAGGCGTCTGTACCAAGATAGAAGATGCTGATGGCAGCACATACTTCACTATCGAATACGATGTCGATGCAGAAATGGCTCGCAAAGGATATGTGACGGTCGAAAAAGGATCTGTCTGCATCAACGGTGTCAGCCTCACAGTATGCGACTCGACAAAAAATTCTTTCAGAGTGGCAATCATCCCTTACACATTGGCTCACACCAACTTTGGGACATTGACAGTCGGCAAGAGGGTCAATCTGGAGTTTGACATCGTAGGCAAATACCTTGCCCGGATGATGGACTTTGTGAAGTAAAAGTCGCCCACACATGAGTATCTACGACCTTATACGCAAAAGACAGAGCGATCGCAAGTATGATCCCGACCGAAAGGTATCGAGGGAAGTTATCGAGCGTATCATAGAGGCAGGGATGTTGGCGCCTTCGGCATGTAATTCCCAACCATGGAAATTTGTGGTTGTTGAGGAGGAAAGTACACGTCTCGAGGTTGCCCATGCCACGACTTCGGTAGCGACAGGTACGATGAACAAGTTTGTCGCATCAGCGCCTGTACTCATCGTCATTGTTGAGGAGTCAGTCAATATAGCATCTCGGATAGGAGGATGGTTGCTCAATCAACACTTTGCTCATCTTGACATCGGCATAGCTGCAGAGAACATGGTGCTTGCAGCTACAGAAGAAGGCTTGGGAAGCTGTATGATAGGCTGGTGCGATGAGAAAAGAGTACGAAAAGCACTTGACATCCCTCGAGGCAAAAGGATACCTCTCATCATCGCTCTCGGGTATTCGCTTGAAGGACCCAAGAAAAAAGTACGTAAACCTATCGACAAGGTCGTATCTTACAACAAATATTAAACCTGACACAAGAAAAGTATGGCACAAAAACCATCCATACCAAAAGGGACAAGAGACTTTTCGCCCGAAGAAATGGCGAAAAGAAACTATATATTCGATACCATTAAAGAAGTCTACAAATCATACGGATTCAGAGAGATAGAAACTCCGGCAATGGAAAATCTGTCTACATTGACAGGGAAGTACGGCGAAGAAGGGGACAAGCTGCTCTTCAGGATACTGAACTCAGGCGACAGCCTCAAGTCCTTTGATCGGAACGAGCTGCTCACTATCTCACCGACAGAATTTGCTGCAAGGGCTTGTGAGAGAGGTCTGCGCTATGACCTCACCGTGCCTTTCGCAAGATTCGTGGTACAACATAAAAATGAGCTGACATTTCCATTCAAAAGATACCAGATACAGCCGGTCTGGAGAGCTGACCGACCTCAAAAAGGCCGATACAGAGAGTTTTTCCAATGCGATGCGGATGTCATCGGATCGGATTCTCTACTCCATGAAGTGGAACTGACACAGATCATCGATAAAGTATTCGGTCGTCTGGGTATCCGTGTCTCGATCCTCATCAACAATAGAAAACTCCTCTCCGCCATAGGAGAAGTGATCGGAGCAGAGGACAAAATCGTAGACCTGACTGTGGCAATAGACAAGTTGGACAAAATAGGATGGGAAGGTGTACACCAGGAGCTACTCTCAAAGGGTATCACCGAGGAAGCCATAGACAAGCTAAAACCAATCCTTGAGTTCTCAGGCTCGAATATGGAAAAGCTTGACACCCTTGAACGTGTCTTGGCGGGATCGGAGATAGGCAAGAAGGGGATAGAGGAACTCAGGTACATCATGCGTAAGCTAAAACTCACACCTCTCCAAAATGAAGTCAAGCTGGATCTTTCTCTCGCAAGAGGACTCAACTACTATACCGGTGCGATCTTTGAGGTAAAAGCCCTCGATGTACAGATAGGAAGCATCACAGGGGGCGGACGCTACGATGACCTCACGGGAGTCTTTGGAGAAAAAGGCATGTCCGGTGTAGGTATATCGTTTGGGGCAGATCGTATATTCGATGTACTGAACACCCTTGACTTGTATCCGGAAGAGGCTAAGAGTGGTAGCAAACTTATGTTTGTAAACTTTGGAGAGCAAGAGGAAGAATACATACTCCCCCTACTCTACAAGATAAGAGAATCGGGGATGGCTGCTGAAATATATCCGGAGTCTGTAAAGATGAAAAAGCAGATGAACTATGCCGATCAACTCCACATCCCTTATGTGGCATTTGTGGGAGCTGACGAAATGGCTAACCAAACGGTAACGATAAAGGACATGAAGTCGGGTGAACAAACAAGCTACACGATAGATGCCATGCTTGACTTTTTACACACAAACTAAAGACATCACCCAAAGAATAAAACCGGGCGACCTAAATGCAAAGAATTAGGTCGCCCGGTTTTGTTACAAGTATTGAGTGTATTTGATATCTACATCAGTTTCTTCTGCCACTTCCAAGCACTTTTTAGAGTTTCTTCAAGAGTACTCTGAGCGTACCAGCCAAGGCGTTGATTGGCGCGCGTAGGATCTGCCCAAACAGACACGATATCTCCTTCTCGACGTGGAGCGATGGAATAAGGCACAGTCACACCGGTCGCTTTTTCAAACGTACGTATGAGTTCGAGCACACTTACCCCTCGACCTGTCCCGATGTTAAAGATTTCGAGAGATTCGGATTTGGGAGAAAGGACATGTTCGATGGCCTTTACGTGAGCTTTGGCGAGATCCACAACATGAATAAAATCTCTGATACACGAACCGTCAGGTGTATCATAGTCATTCCCGAATATTCTAAGCTCGGGATAGACACCTGCGGCTGCGCCCGTGAGATATGGGATGAGATTTTGTGGGATACCGAGAGGAAGCTCTCCGATATGTGCCGATGGATGCGCTCCGATAGGATTGAAATACCTGAGCAAAACGGCCTTGAATGGGGCTCCTGAGGCAATAGTATCTCGGATAATCTCTTCGTTGATCTGCTTGGTATTACCGTAAGGAGATATGGCCGGAAGGATGGGATCTTCTTCTGTCACAGGGAGACGTTCAGGCTCTCCATAGACTGTACATGATGATGAAAACACAAAGCCTTTTATCTGCTTAAACTCATCAAGTAGCTGAAGCAGATTGAGCATTGGTACAATATTGTTGCGATAGTAAAGGAGAGGGTTTTCGACCGACTCCCCGACAACCTTACTTGCAGCAAAGTGTATGATTCCCTTGATACCGGGATGAGACTTGAAGAGACCTCGCAGAGCTTCTTTATCATTACAATCCAACTCGTAAAAAACAGGAATGCTTCCCGTGATCTTTTCGATCCCGGAAAGCACATCCTTATTCGAGTTTGATAGATTGTCTACCGAAATGACTTCGTAGCCTGCCAGCTGCAACTCAACAGTGGTATGAGATCCGATATAACCGGTACCACCCGTGACTAAAATTTGCGGCTTCATAGCATAGACTTTTATACCATCTCTCAACCATTAAACCAAACCGGAGAAGCCCATAAATGACATCGCCAATATACCTGCAGTAATAAGAGCAATAGGTGTGCCGGCAAGAGATTTGGGGACCTTTGTCATCGCGAGCTGTTCGCGGATAACAGCAAAGATAATCAGTGCAAGCGCATATCCGACAGCGGTAGAGAGAGCATAGATGATAGATGATGCGAGGTTATAATCCTTCTGAATAACAAGGATAGCCACCCCAAGGATACAACAGTTGGTCGTGATAAGTGGCAAGAAAACCCCCAATGCCTGATAAAGAGCGGGAGAAACTTTCTTGAGCACGATTTCAACCATCTGAACGAGAGATGCAATGACGAGGATATAGGAGATCGTCTGCATGAATGAAAGTCCGTATGGATCAAGAACAAACTTCTGAATAGCGAAAGTCACCAATGTTGCCAGCGTAAGGACGAATGCCACAGCTGCACTCATACCTACAGCGGTACTGAGTTTCTTAGAGACACCAAGAAATGGACAAATCCCCAAGAACTGAGAGAAAACAACGTTGTTGACAAATATTGCGGATATAAATATAACTAAGTATTCCATAATAAAAATGCAATGGGTCTAATTGTCAAATCCAAGTACTTAAGCCTTACGGAGCTTGTTCATAATACCGATAAGATAACCGAGTACGATGAATGCACCGGGAGCAAGGATGAAAATAAGCGCTCCGTATTCTTCGGGAATAAGACTCATATCAAAAGCCTTACCTGTTCCCAAAAACTCTCGCACAAGACCAAGGATGGTCAGTGCCAAAGTAAAACCGAGCCCCATCCCTATACCGTCAAGAGCAGAGTTGAAAAGATTGTTCTTCGCAGCAAAAGACTCTGCTCGACCAAGAACAATACAGTTCACCACAATAAGTGGGATGAAGAGACCCAAAGAGGCATACAAAGAGGGTAGATAGGCCTCCATACAGATCTGGATTACCGTAACAAATGTCGCAATAACGACAATGTATGCAGGAATACGGACCTTGTCCGGAATAAGGTTCTTGATCAAAGAGATCACCATATTGGAGCAAAGCAACACAAAAGTAGTCGCCATCCCCATGCTAAAACCATTTATTGCCGATGATGTAGTACCGAGTGTCGGACACATCCCCAAAAGAAGGATCAACACCGGATTTTCAGCAATGATACCATTGGTTATGATCTTTAGTTTATTCATAGCGGGTTACTTTTATTTTTTGTGTTATTGCAACTGATTCAAAGACTCTTTATAAGCGTCTTGTGCCTTATTCACTGCATCCAAAAATGCACGACTGGAAATCGTGGCAGCAGTGATAGCATCGATAGATCCACCATCTTTAGTGACTTTGAGATGCCCACCGTTGATATCATATCCGATAATAGACTGTTTGCCCTTATCAGTCTTGAACCAGTGAAACATCTTATCTCCGAGTCCTGGAGTCTCCACCATCTGTAAGACAGAGTAATTTACAACTTTTCCTTCGGTATCAATACCTACCAATACCTTGACGTCTCCACCAAAACCATTATGGGAAACACTCTCGATGGCAGCACCAACAAGAGTCCCCGCCTTCTTTGCAGGGTAGACGATAAGATCGTCCTCCGCTACTTTTATCACGAGCTTCTCATCAAGGGGTTTATTATCAAACTCCGGTGTAACCTCACCGATGGCAGTCTCAAGAGCTTTGATCTTTGACGCAGCAATAGTCTCCTTTGTACTGTCATTGACAAAAGATAATACCGCAGCAGCCATTAAACATATCCCCGTGAGCGATAGCAACATGTTGGGGAGTGTTGAACTTAACTTTTTCATAAGGCAATATTACTTTTTGTCTCCGAAGAGTTTTGGTTTCATATAGAGGTTGATTAGTGGAGTAAAGGCGTTCATAATCAAGATCGCAAATGACATACCTTCGGGATACGCTCCAAAGAGACGGATCAACATGGTGATAAGACCGATCAAAAAGCCATACAACAACATACCGCTCTTACTCATCGGAGATGTCACATAGTCAGTAGCCATAAAAATTGCACCCAAGAGCATACCTCCACTGAGAAGGTGTACCAAGGGATTCGCATAAATTTCAGGATTGATCAAGTGCATTGTCCCTCCAAAAAGAATCACAGCTGCAAAAATCGCAATGGGGATATGCCATGTGATGATACGTCTGATAAGGAGAAAAGCAAAGCCGATAAGCAGCGCTATTGCGCTGACTTCACCAAGCGACCCCCCAATCTGACCGAAGAACATTTCTCCCATAGAAGACAATTGATCCATCGATGCACCGGGAGCGTTCTTCACAATTCCCTTCAACACACCGAGAGGAGTCGCCCCGGTCTCAACATCGGTATAGTGAGCGAGCTGACCTGGGGTTGGCCATGAAGTCATCTGAGCAGGGAAAGAAATAAGGAGTAGCACACGACCAAGGATTGCAGGGTTGAAAACGTTGTTTCCAAGTCCTCCGAAAGACATCTTACCAATCCCGATAGCTGCGACAGCACCTATCAAGACAATCCAAAATGGCAAATTACTTGGCAAGTTTAGGGCTAAAAGCACACCGGTCAAAGCTGCAGAACCATCAAGGATTGTGAGTTCATCGCTCTTGAGTAGAAACTTTACAATCAGGTACTCGACAGCCATACAACCCAAGACTGACGTGAGAGTGATAACTATTGCACCTAACCCAAAGAAGTAAAATGAAGCCAAAAGAGCCGGCAAAAGCGCAATAAGGACTCCATACATGTTTTTCTCTACCGAGTCCCCACTATGGATATGGGGAGAAGGAGATACTATAAATTTAGTAGCCATATTATGATATAATTATTTTGACTATTTAGTGTTTCGAGCTCTAATGATACCCATGACGGTCTGCTTACCCATGCGAATGTAGTCGAGGAGAGGTCTATTGGAAGGGCAGGTAAAGCTACAAGAGCCACACTCGATACAATCAACAATATGTTCCTTCTCAGCCACATCCCAGTTGGAGAAGACAACGTCCCTCATAAGGAAAGCCGGATTGAGTCCCATAGGACAAGCCCCCACACACTTAGCACAGCGGATACATGCACGCATAGGCTTACGTTTCGTGTCCTCCTTACGTAGCATAAGTACTCCACTCGTTCCCTTTGTAACAGGAGCATCCTCAGTTGTGAGAGCTTTACCCATCATAGGGCCACCGCTTATGAGCTTAGCTGTACTTTCAGGCAATCCACCGGCAGCCTCTATCAAAGTGTTTATGGGAGTCCCCACACGAGCAAGAAAATTAGACGCATTAGTAACGTCCTTACCTGTGACGGTAACAACACGTTCCACCAAAGGCTTATTCTTCTGCACCGCTTCATATATTGCAAGCGCAGTCCCCACGTTCTGGACTATTGCTCCCACGGAGATAGGCAGAGCCCCACTCTTCACCATGCGCTTGATCACAGCATCTATGAGCTGTTTTTCTCCTCCTTGAGGATATTTGACCTTTAGGGGGACAATCTCTATCCCCTTAAACTTCTTTGCAAGTTCTGTAAGGTGCTCGATTGCATCTTTTTTATTGTTCTCTATACCTATTGCAGCACGGTGTACCTGAGCAGCCTTCATCAAGATAGAGACCCCGATAAGGACTTCCTCTCCTCTCTCAAGCATTACACGGTGGTCTGCAGTAAGATAAGGCTCACACTCCACTCCGTTGATAATGATAATTTCAGGCTTCGCATCCTTTGGTGGAAGGAGCTTGACATTGGTAGGAAACGTTGCACCACCAAGCCCCACAATACCACACTCTGCTATACGTGCCACGATATCTTGAGGTGCAAGGGCACACTCTCTTACGATCTCAGGGCTACGATCAATGGATTCTTCCCAAGTATCCGTCTCATCACTGTTGATAACGATAGCGGTTTTTCTGTATCCGGAAGCATCGACGATATCATCGATCTTAAAGACTTTACCGGACACTGAAGAGTGAATATTAGCAGACACAAAACCTCCGGCCTTTGCCACAAGCGTTCCGACCTTGACATCATCCCCCTTCTTGACAAGAACCGTCGCGGGAGCTCCGATGTGTTGGCTGACAAGGATAGACACCTGCTTGGGTAACGGAAGTACCTCTATGCTCTTCGCTGCCGAAATTTTATTTTCAGGGGGATGGACCCCGCCTATTCTGAATGTCTTCAACATAGTAGTATAATAATGTCTTTGACTATAAATCCTATTAAACCAAAAGAAATGCTTTTTGACCCATCAGGCCATAGGTTGTGCTGTTCCTTGAGAAGGAGGAGCAACCACAGGTCCCGCAGGTTTTTCCGTCACTTCCGCATCTGCGGGCTTCTCTTTACGTGGAGGGAACCCGATTTCATGGATTGCATTAGTAGGACATACTGCAACACACTTACGACAGAGCCTACATTTTGTATGGTCGATATACGAAAGGTTATTTTCGATAGTGATAGCCTCAAAATTACACTCCTTGAGACACTTTGAGCACCCGATACAAGCATTCTTACAAGCCTTCATAGCTAACCCTCCTTTGTCTTTATTGACGCAAGAGACAAAGACGCGTCGCCCTTTAGGTCCTTTCTTGCGAAGTTCGATGATAAACTTGGGGCAAGCCTTGACACAAGCTCCACAGGCAGTACATTTATCCTCATCAACCTCAGGGAGTTTTGTCTCCGGATTGATGTGTATAGCATCGAAGTTACATACAACACAACAGTCTCCTAGTCCATGGCAACCAAAGGTGCAGCCGGTCTCCCCTCCATAAAGAGAAGTTGAGATCTTACAAGATGTCGCTCCATCATACATATTTGTACGAGGACGATCTTGGCAGTTACCATTACAACGAACTACTGCCACTAATGGGTCTGCAGCTGATGCCTCACGCCCAAGGATGCTGGCGACACGAGACATTGTTTCGTTGCCCCCGACAGGACAAAATAACCCATCGAGACTCTCGGAGGCAACGCAAGCAGAGGCAAATCCTCCACAGCCCGGATATCCACAGCCTCCACAGTTAGCGCCAGGTAGAGCTTCTTGTACTTGCCCGATACGAGGATCTTCCTCCACATGGAATTTCTTCGCGACGGTAAACAACAACATTGCACCTACTGCGCCTACAACAGAAAGAAATAAAATTGTAAATAACATAGGATGTAATTGTATATATCAAATATCGTTTTGTATTCGTTCGACTTTGATTTGAAATGTCTTCGTGAATCGCTTCTTAAGCAACGATAGCATTAGATAATAAATAGCCATAGCTAGCAAAAGGTATAAGGTCATCTGACCCTCACTCATATCAAGATAAGACATTATAGAGACACCTAAAACTATAATCGACAAAGGAATAACAAAAGCAAACACAACCGCCATCAAACCCTTTGAGTCCGAAAAAAGAATGCGTACCTTATCACCTTCTACAAGTCCATCAGGATAATTGGTCACTGTCAAAAGCTCTTCTTTTGCATCGCCGGAGTGACATACCCCTTTGGCATGACACCCACTACATGCAGACGAACGAACCATGTGCACGATGACATGATCGTTCGCGATTTTAGTGACAATACCTTCCTTGCAGTCCATAGAAGTCTTCGACAGTTATGTCCCTCTTTATGGTTATTTATTTGGTTTATTCGGAGACAAATGTACCTATTTTCAGGGAAATTAACCCCTATTTCATGAGATTTTTAGCCATTAAAACAGTAAATCTTTCTTTTTTTCTTCATTTTATCCACCACCCCTATAAAAGCACACCACAAATATAAAAACCCGACACTCTTCAGAGAAAAAAGTGCCGGACAATAAATTTTGAAAGTTATATTTCAGCTGAAAGTTCTTGGAAGCGAAAGACGAATCAAGAGGAAACTATCAGAGATTCAACAACTGACAGATATCTATAACTTGTTGTCTGACGACATTAGAAGTATCCATGATATCTTTTACCGTGCGAGTTGCATACAAGACTGTTGTATGATCTCGACGCCCAAGCTCACGACCTATCGCAACAAGCGAAGCATCTGTGTGCTCCTTTGATATATACATACAGATCTGCCTCGCGAGGACAATCTCTCTCTTACGGCTACGCCCCTTGACATCATCCATCGCAATATCATAGTACGAGCAGACCGTCTTGATGACATCCGAGACAGAGAGTGACCTTTCCTCTATGCCGACGGTCTGAGCCATTACCTTGCGAGCAAGATTGATATCGATGGGTTTCTTGCTAAAGATCGAGTGTGCCATGAGAGAAGTAAGAGTACCCTCTATATCTCTCACATTGTTATCTGCATGCTTGACGATAAACTTGAATACATCCTCAGGAAGATTCACATCACATTCATACATCTTAGCCTCCAGGATTTGCTTGCGGAGACCTGCATCAGGACGTTCAAGCTCTGCTGTGAGTCCCCATTTCATTCGAGTATAGAGCCTGTCCTCAAGTCCCTTGAGGTCAACAGGAGGGCGGTCAGAGGTGATCACAATCTGCTTCCCAAGCATCTTTAGGTTGTTAAATATCTGGAAAAATGCATTTTGTGTACTCACAGCATCATGCAACTCCTGAATATCATCTATGAGGAGAAGATCGATATTTTGGTAATAATGGACAAACTCCTCCGGCTTCTTACGTCTCACCGCAGCCTCAACATATTGCATCTTGAAGATCTGGGCAGGCACATAGACCGCTCGAAGAGAAGGGTTAAGCCTTACAAGCTCATTACCTATCGCATGAAGGATATGAGTCTTACCAACTCCGGAAGCTCCGTGTATAAACAACGGATTGAAAGGATTGTTACCCGGACTCTCGATAATACTTCTGGCAGCAGTGTATACCATACGGTTACAGATACTGTGATAGAAGTTATCGAGGCGCATTTTCTCATTGAGGTTGCTACGGAATGTATTCTTCTGAACCCTCTGGGCCTGACTTATCGCAGGGGCATAGCTATCCTTTGATGAATGCGCATTTTGGCAAAGGTTGTTGGTAGCGTCAGTCAAGATCTGATAGTTGAGACCCACTCCTCCACCAAAACTACTCTTGAGACTTTCTCTCAAGATATCTATATAGTCCTTTTCAAGACGTTCATAGTAAAAAGCAGAAGGCACACGTACAGTGAGCACATTACCCGTAAAACTCACAGGAACAAGGGGCTCAAACCACATATTAAAGTCATGCTGCGATCCCAGACGTCTATTAACATCTGTCATGAACGCATGCCAAGCCTCGTGGAGTTGTATGTTAGTATTATTGTGTGTCATCTGACCGCTTTATATGTCTTGATAAAACATCCGAAATCTTACCCATCTCGGCCGCGTTTTATAGAACCGGAATACAAAGATTATAAATCATCATGAATAAAAAAAATGCCTTTTTCCTTGTATTTCTCAATCTCCCTACAAAACAAACACTTACACATAAACAGCTAATAAACAAGACATTAAACCAGGACAAACGAGATAACCATTTGCACATCAGACATTTTAGCAACCTGAAACAAACAGGTTAATAATAGTTAATTTAATATTTTACTTTAGACGCATATCTTAAGCATAATCATTATTATCCGTCCCATGCCTCTGAGACGCTGTAAATAAAGGACAAAAGGTCCTCTCCCAAGTCCAGAAATCAAAAAATAGCATCCTCCTGATGCAGTCACCACAGCAATAAAAATACCACCCGACAATGCTTTTATTTTGCATTGTCGGGCGGTGCTAAATTTTCGATCTGTATCTGCTTGGCTTAGAATAAGAATGCCAATGATACACTGAAAGTCTTATCCTTTGTCTTTCGGAAATCGTCTGCCGCAGACAAAACACCCTTATACTCATAATCTCGAGCAAGAGCTGCCGAATATTGAGCCGATATCTGCAGATGCTTTATGAGTTCGACACCAAGGCCTACATTGATACCCATACCAATCTTATTTGCCTCGAGACTCTTCAATTTATCGAAACTCTTAGCCATCTCATCCACATTACTGCTGAGCCTGTAAGAAAAGTATGGACCGGCTTGTGCATAGAAACGAACTGCAGCAAGATCCAAGAACCATAGTTTGGCATACAACGGCAAGTCTACGTGATTACTCTTGAGGACATCCGAAGCCTTACCATCATCAAACAAACTACCACGTTGAGAGAAAAGCAAATCCACCTCAAAGGAAAGGGGCAATACCGGAAGCTGAAACTCTGCTATAAGTCCGGCATGAAACGAGGTCATCTCTCGGCTGTCTACTTCTACGCCTTTGAGAGGCACCTGACTAAAGTTCCCTCCTACCTTCGCTCCAAATCTGAGTTGTGCATAAGCTGTAGTACTTAGAGATAGAGACACAATCATCAATAACAAGGTAAAAATCTTCTTCATAACATTTCGAGTTTTGAATTAAACCATTTACAACTATACCTTCGGACTCCCATTCATAAGATCGCCATCTAAAAAATAAGAAGTCTAAAATTAGGTATGATGTCCTCTCCCCCAGGTAGAAAACGAACATCCCTATAGCGCAAATATAGAAAAACCCTCAGAACTACGGCGTAAAAATCAAGTTTTTGGCAGGGTAACCGCATCAAATCTTTAGTATCTTTTTGAGATAGTCTATATTCAGAGC